>NZ_JBJDNI010000001.1:0-330386 GCF_044900545.1 Scandinavium sp. NPDC088450
TACAAAACAGAATGGGGCCGTGTGTTCAGGGAAAGGCTGGAGAAAAACGGGAAGAACGCGAAGCTGATAATCGGGGCAATGATGCGAAAACTGGCACAAGTGGCGTACGGCGTCCTGAAATCAGGACGCCCGTTCGATGCCACGTTGCACACAGAAAATGCTTGCGTGGCATAACAGTATCTACAAGGTGGTTGTGTCGGCCGGGTCAGGCCCGGCATTTTCCCACAACATCACAACTCTTGCGTAGGCCGGGTCAGGCGTTAGCCTCCACCCGGCATTTTTCTCAGAACATCACCGGCAAACCCAACCCACGTTTCACCGCGACCAGCGTTTGTTGCGTTTTCTCATGCGCTTTCTCACTGCCTGCTTTTAGCAGCGTCATCAACATCCCTTTATCGGCTATCAGCTCAGCACGGCGCTGACGAACAGGAGCTAGCAATTCCTGCAGACAGGTTTCCAGTTCATTCTTACACAGCCTGTCGCCGAGCCCGCCTTGCTGATAATGAGCCTTCATGGCGGCGACTTTATTGCTGTCAGGGTGGAAAGCATCCAGATAAGTGAACACCACATTGCCTTCAATTTTCCCTGGGTCGCTGACCCGCAGATGACCTGGATCGGTGTACATAGCGCTCACGGCTTTGTGGATTTCCTCTTCACTGGCAGACAGTGTCAGCGTATTGCCAAGCGATTTCGACATTTTGGCATTGCCGTCAATGCCCGGCAGGCGGCTCACCGGGCTAAGCAGCGCTTTACAGTGGCGTAAGACAGGTTGCGGAAGCAGGCTATTCATCTTGTGTACGATTTCATTGGTTTGCTCGATCATCGGCAACTGGTCATCACCCACCGGCACCAGATCGGCCCCGAATGCGGTAATGTCCGCTGCCTGGCTTATCGGGTAAACCAGAAAACCAGCAGGCAGCGAACGAGAAAACCCCTTTTGCTGGATTTCGTTTTTCACCGTGGGATTTCGTTCAACGCGGGAGACGGTCACGATATTCATATACAGCATCGTGAGCTCAGCCAGGGCAGGCAGCGCGGATTGCAGGCAAATCGTTGAAAGCTGAGGATCAATGCCAACGGCCAGATAATCGGCCATCACTTCCAGCACGTTACGGGCGATTTTTTCCGGCTGCGAGCCGTTGTCGGTCAGTCCCTGCAAGTCGGCAATCAGAATGTATTGCGGATAGTGGGTCTGCAATTCAACTCGCTGACGCAGCGAGCCGACATAATGCCCGAGATGCAGTTGGCCTGTCGGGCGATCACCGGTGAGGATCAGGTGAGAATGTTCAGTCTGGTGTGTCATCAGAAGCTCCTTTATTGCAGCCGGAGAGCGGTTCTGTAGACAGAGAGGACGCCTTCCGGCGGCCTGAGATAAAAAAAGAATAGGGGAAATCAGGCTGCCTGGTTTAAGGCTGCCACCAACGAAGGGAGAAGTGAGAGACGATTACGAATTCGCTGTTCATCCCTCAAAAGTACGCTAAAACGCTTCGCTCGACAATAAACAACACTTCAACGTTTTAGTGAACGATGCGGCGCGCGGTTTCATAACGCGGTGCCCAGTAGGGATTGTCGAGTCGTGAAATGGTGACACCGACCTTTTGCGAAGCATGGATGAACTGTTTATCACCGATATAAACGCCGACGTGCGGCACTCGCGGTGACGATTTGAAAAAGACCAGATCGCCTGGGCGCAGCTCATGTTTTGCCACCTTCATGCCTTTTGCTTTTTGCTGGTGCGTGGTTCGCGGCAGGGTGATGTGCTGTGAAAAAATCTTCTGCACTAAAGCTGAACAGTCGATACCGCGGCGCGTGCTGCCGCCAAGGTTGTAAGGTGTGCCTTGCCACTGAGCATACTGACGTAGCAGGGCCGATTTCAGGCCGCTGCCCTGGCGCGAAGAAACCTGTTCGGCAGTGGACTGTTTCAGGGTGGTCATTTTGGTTGGCAGATTCAGCGCATGAACCGATGAGGTGGCAAAGGCCAGGAAAAAAAGCAAAACAGCAGAAGTCAGGGGAGTTGAAAAAGACATAACGAAATCACGGCACAATCAGGAAAAAGGAACCACAAGCAACGACCTGTGAGGCGTGAGAAGATCATACCAACTGTCTGTTTTTTACTCAGAGTAATAAGGGCACAACTTTGCCGCTAATTCCTGGCGCTGTAACCTGCAGAACACCTGTGTTTAACGAAGGGAAAACATGAAGCGAGGGAATTCAAAATGAAGATAACGAAATAATGACATAAACCGGCGGTACCAGAGATACCGCCAGAACATCAGTTACCGAGAAGGTGGCCCATCTTAGCGGCTTTGGTATCAAGATAATGTGCGTTTTTCGGGTTACGACCTACGATCAGCGGCACGCGCTCAACGATGTTGATCCCTGCTTCAGACAGAATCTCGACCTTTTTCGGGTTATTGGTCAGCAGACGAACTTCATCCACACCCAGCAGTTTGAACATATCGGCACAGAGCGTGAAGTCACGTTCGTCGGCGGCAAACCCTAACTGGTGGTTCGCTTCAACGGTGTCGTAGCCTTGATCCTGCAACGCATAAGCACGGATTTTGTTAAGCAGGCCGATGTTGCGACCTTCCTGGCGATGATAAAGCAGCACGCCACGGCCTTCTTCCGCAATGTGGGTCAGCGCCGCTTCAAGCTGGAAACCACAGTCACAGCGCAGGCTGAACAGCGCATCGCCTGTCAGGCATTCAGAGTGAACACGAGCCAGCACAGGCGTTTGACCTGCGATATCGCCGAACACCAGCGCGACATGATCCTGACCGGTTGCCAGTTCTTCAAAACCCACCATCAGGAAATCGCCCCAGGGGGTTGGCAGTTTGGCTTCTGCCACACGTTTAAGCTGCATGTGATTCTCCAGATTATATCGGCATGCAAGTGCCTTCTGTTTGCGCTCATTTTGCCACAACGCGCAAGCTTCACCTAATGGCTGACAGCTATCTGCTGTTTAAGCGCACAATTCGGCCTCCTTCACCGAGCGGGCGATTTTCAGTTATGATTGTGATGTTTAAGGAAAAAGGAGATGTGATGCTGTCTATCGCCAAACGCACGGCCGTCGGTACGGCGCTGTTGCTTGTGATGCCCGTCGCGGTATGGATTTCCGGCTGGCACTGGCAGCCAGGTAACAATAGCTGGTGGCTCAAAGTGCTCTACTGGGTAACGGAAACCGTGACGCAACCCTGGGGCATTATTACTCACGTCATTCTTTGTGCCTGGTTTTTATGGTGCCTGCGTTTTCGCCTGCGGGCCGCAGTGGTGCTGTTTCTTATTCTTGCCGGGGCCATTTTGATTGGCCAGGGCGTGAAGTCCTGGATTAAAGACCGGGTGCAGGAACCGCGACCTTACGTTATCTGGCTTGAAAAAACGCAGCAGATGCCAGTGGAGGAGTTCTACACTTTAAAACGCAATGAGCGTGCGCAACTGGTGCAGAAGCAACTTGAAAACCGGAAGGATTTGCCTGAGTTTTTGCGTCATCACTGGCAGGTAGAAACAGGCTTTGCGTTTCCGTCAGGCCACACTATGTTTGCTGCGAGTTGGGCGCTGTTAGCTGTCGGGCTGTTATGGCCTCGTCGCAGAACGGTAACCATCGCTGTGCTACTGGTTTGGGCGATAGCCGTCATGGGCAGTCGATTAGTGTTGGGGATGCACTGGCCGCGTGATTTAGTGGTAGCGACGCTGATCTCCGGGCTGTTGGTGATGTTCGCCACCTGGCTTGCACAAAAATTCTGTGGGCCACTGACGCCACCAGCAGAAGAGGCAAGGGAAATCCGAAACCGAGAGGCTGAAGAGTAGCCGCGGTTGATTTTGAGGGGGGTCGCCCATAAATCGACCCTGTGCGGCACGCTTGCCAGTTTCGCCTTTGCGGCGAAGATGGTACTTTATAAGGCTGGATGCAGCAGATTGAACAGTCTTTATTCACATAAACCACATAACGGGAAGTCATGTGAAATATTTACTCATTTTCTTATTGGTGCTGGCGATTTTCGTCATCTCGGTCACCCTGGGCGCGCAAAACGATCAACAGGTGACGTTCAACTATCTGCTGGCGCAGGGCGAGTTTCGTATCTCTACGCTGTTAGCGGTTCTTTTTGCTGCAGGTTTTGCCATCGGCTGGCTGGTGTGTGGCCTGTTCTGGCTGCGTACTCGCGTTTCATTGCTGCGCGCAGAACGCAAAATCAAACGTCTTGAGCAACAAATTGCCCCGGCGACCCCTGTCCCGACTGCGCCGGCTGTTCCGGCGGTGAAGGAATAATTCTCTATGCTGGAGTTGTTGTTTCTGCTTTTGCCTGTCGCCGCCGCGTATGGCTGGTATATGGGCCGCAGAAGTGCACAACAGTCCAAACAGGACGATGCTAACCGTCTGTCCCGCGATTACGTCGCGGGCGTTAACTTCCTGCTGAGCAATCAGCAAGACAAAGCCGTAGACCTGTTCCTCGACATGTTGAAAGAGGACACCGGCACCGTCGAAGCTCACCTGACTCTCGGTAACCTTTTCCGCTCTCGTGGCGAAGTTGACCGTGCTATCCGTATTCACCAGACGTTGATGGAAAGCGCTTCGTTAACCTACGATCAGCGTTTATTGGCCGTTCAGCAACTGGGCCGCGATTATATGGCCGCAGGCCTGTATGACCGCGCGGAAGATATGTTCAGCCAACTGGTCGACGAAACAGATTTCCGTATCAGCGCCCTGCAACAGCTGCTGCAAATTTATCAGGCCACCAGCGACTGGCAGAAAGCTATCGATACCGCTGAACGTCTGGTGAAACTGGGCAAAGAAAAGCACCGTCCGGAAATTGCGCATTTCTGGTGCGAGCTGGCACTGCAGCAAATGGGCAATGACGACATGGAAAAAGCCATGACGTTGCTGAAAAAAGGTGCTGCCGCAGATCGCAACAGCGCACGCATCTCCATCATGATGGGGCGGGTGTGGATGACAAAAGGCGATTACGCGAAAGCCGTTGAATCTCTCCAGCGCGTTATCGACCAGGACAGAGAACTCGTCAGCGAAACGCTCGAAATGCTGCAAACCTGCTATCAACAGTTAGGTAAAGACGCTGAGTGGGAACATTTCCTGCGTCGTGCGGTAGAAGAAAATACCGGTGCCACGGCAGAACTGATGTTGGCGCAAATCATGGAACAACGCGAAGGCGCAGATACGGCCCAAACCTACATAACCCGCCAGTTACAACGTCACCCGACCATGCGCGTGTTCCACAAGTTGATGGATTATCACCTGAATGAAGCGGAAGAAGGGCGCGCGAAAGAGAGCCTGATGGTGCTTCGTGACATGGTTGGCGAGCAGGTGCGCAGCAAACCTCGCTATCGTTGTCAGAAATGTGGCTTCACCGCTTACACCCTTTACTGGCACTGCCCGTCCTGTCGTGCCTGGTCTACTGTAAAACCTATCCGTGGCTTAGACGGCCAATAATTTTTTAAAAACACTCTCATTAGTTACAACATACTTATTGTTTCTATCAAAATCCAAAGTCGGCATCGTGCAACCCTTTGTCAGGCAGGAAATGCCGTTCACTTAAGTCAATGAATTAGGGGAAACACCGGGATTTGGTTCCCGGAGGGACGCCAAACCCGGTGGTCGCCCCGGATATCCCGGTCTTAAACTAACGGTGTTATTTGTCAGACAGGGGAGTTTTGCCGCGATTGCAACCTGTCAATTTCACCGCTTCGCAGGTAGAATGCACGCCGTTTACCGTTTTTTCGCCGGTTGCGGCCCATCAACAAGAAGGTCTGGTCATGACGTCTGAATCCCGTATTGTTACATCCTCTCCCGTTGTTGTTGCCCTTGATTACGCCAATCGTGACAAGGCGCTGGCCTTTGTCGACAGAATCGACCCACGCGATTGCCGCCTTAAAGTCGGGAAAGAGATGTTTACCCTGTTCGGACCCCAGTTTGTCCGTGATCTGCAACAGCGCGGTTTCGACATCTTCCTCGATCTGAAATTCCACGATATTCCCAACACCACGGCACACGCTGTCGCTGCAGCCGCAGACCTCGGCGTGTGGATGGTGAACGTCCATGCTTCTGGCGGCGCACGCATGATGACTGCGGCGCGCGAAGCGCTGCTGCCTTTTGGCAAAGATGCGCCATTGCTGATTGCGGTGACCGTGCTGACCAGCATGGAAGCCAGCGATTTACAGGATTTGGGCATTACTCTTTCTCCTGCAGATCATGCGGCGAAACTCGCAGCCCTGACGCAACGTTGTGGTTTAGACGGTGTGGTGTGTTCTGCTCAGGAAGCAGTGCGTTTCAAGCAGGAATTAGGCCAGGCCTTTAAACTCGTCACCCCGGGCATTCGTCCGGCAGGTAGCGAAGCCGGCGATCAGCGTCGTATTATGACGCCAGAGCAGGCACAGGCTGCTGGCGTAGACTATATGGTTATTGGTCGTCCTGTGACGCAATCAGAAGATCCGGCACTGACCCTGCGTCAGATTAATGCATCGCTTGTGAAGGAGGCCTGATGAACGACAGCAACAGTCGTCTGGTGTACTCCACCGACAGCGGACGAATCGCCGAAGAGAAAAGCGCACCAGAACGCCCGAAAGGCGATGGCATCGTGCGTATTCAGCGCCAGACGAGCGGCCGCAAAGGGAAGGGCGTCTGTCTGGTGACTGGTATCGATGCTGACGACGCAGAACTGATTAAAATTGCGGCAGAACTAAAGAAAAAATGTGGCTGCGGCGGTTCTGTGAAAGACGGGATTATTGAGATTCAGGGGGATAAACGCGACCTGATTAAATCTCTGCTGGAAGCCAAAGGCATGAAAGTCAAACTGGCAGGCGGTTAAATAACAAGGGCCACACAATGCGTGGCCCTTGTTTTACCGGAACAAATGTTTTGGTGCGTAAGTCAGACCTGAATATATCGTTATCTTTATTATTTCCCGTGAAGGGAATTATTTGCCTACCTGGTGGCCGATAATACCACCCACTGCTGCACCACCCAGCGTACCCAGGGTGCTACCGTCAGTCAGTACTGCACCACCAAGCGCACCGGCACCGGCACCGATAGCGGTATTACGATCTCGTTTAGACCAGTTGGAACATGCGCTCAGAGACATGGCCAGGGTCACGGCCAGAACAGCCGCAGTCATTTTTTTGCTCATTGAAGTCATAAAGTTCTCTCCTGAATAATTCATCCACGAAGACGTCTTACAATCAGTTATATCCGTTGGAATAACGTAAGCGCTCATGGAACGTGTTGCGCAGGTGTTACTTAAATCACGCAAGTGATAGTCACTTCCTGTTATATCGCTAACATTAATTTTACGTCGTTGGCAGCGAACTGGGAGGTTAAAAACTCTTAATTGGTGGGTAAGAACAGTCTGATAGATGTCAGGATGTGGTGAAATGAAAGCAGATAAGACTGTTGGAAAAGAAAAACCCCCGCAGGCGGGGGCTCAGATTGCTTAGTCACGCGGAATGATGTCTACCGTCAATCCTGACATCTCTAACTGACGCTGCTGTGCAGCAGACAGCCCGTCGTCGGTGATGACCCGGTTAAATTTGCTGGAAGGGCCAAGCGGGTAGGGATGAACGGCTCCGAACTTGGAACTGTCGCTCAGGACAATGGATTCACAGCCTTTATCCAGCACGGCACTCACCACATCTGCACGCATCATATCGCGGCCGGTGAAGCCGGTTTCTTGCTGCCAGCCATCCACACCGATAAACGCCTTGCTGAAGTGCACCTGCTGAATGTACTGGCGGGTGAGTGGCCCAACCATACTCTCGCTTTTCTTCTGGTAAATACCGCCCAGCAGAATCACTTCCCCCGGCGTTTCTTTGAGCAAATGCGCAATGTAGCTGCTCACCGTGATAATGGTGATGCCTGACTGTTCTGCCAGGGCTCGAGCCAGAAGAGCATTGCTGCTGCCGTTTTCGATGAACACCGTTTCACCCGGGCTCACGAGCTTTGCGGCAAAGGCAGCAAGCTCACGCTTCAGCGAAAAATTGTTCATCATGCGGGTTTCGACATCTTCGCTGTCCAGCGGGACGGCAAAGCCGTGGGTACGACGCAGATAGCTCTGCTTCTCAAGCAGATTCAGATCCTGACGAATAGTTACTTCTGAAACCCCGGTCATCCGGGAAAGATCGGCAACGCTCATGCGGCCTTTGTCGATCACCATTTGTAAAATTGATTGTTGTCTGGTGTTCATATCAAGATCGTTGCTGTTCTCAAATTTCCCAGGGGGATTTCGGCTGGGCAGAAGGGGACTCTTGCTCGCCGGACGCCTGAGCCAGTAACTCAGCTTTCAGTATTTCCAGATTCTTAATCGCGGAGTGGTTATCTCCCGCCACCAGAATATCCAGCACGGTATCAATACGTTGAGCTAACTGACGCGCATCAAGGTTGGACATAGGCAATCCTGAAAGAAAAGTAATAAAAATCAATGATGCAAAAAATGGCGGCAAAAGAGAAGCGGAAAATGTCATGCCGCTAAAACACATAACAGTAAATGATAAATTACTACCTTCGCATACCCGCTCCAAATGGCCTGGATTAGTCTGAAGAAGCGCGCAACGCGCTTTTTTCTATGAGGAATAGATGATGACTGTGATTAATCAGCCTACTTGTAAATTGTTTACCGATGCTGAACGATTCACCCAGCTCTCAGCCTACTATGAAGAGGAACGCCGGACCGTCTGGATGATGCTGCGAGCCCAGCCGCGCCCTTGCTTCAATCATGTGCTGATTGAAGAAATCATGAACCTCTCTTGGTTAGTCAAGAAGCAGGGGTTTGATGTCGATTTTTGGGTCACGGGTTCACTGGTGTCGGGGATCTACAACACGGGTGGCGATTTGCGTTTCTTCGTGGAATGTATTCGTCACGGACGGCGAGAAGCGCTTCGCTCCTATGCCCGTTCTTGTGTTGACTGTGTACATGCGGCCTCCCGCGCTTTTGATACTGGCGCTATCAGTATTGCGATGATAGAAGGCAGCGCACTGGGTGGCGGGTTTGAAGCGGCGCTGGCGCATCATTTCATTCTTGCCCAGCGTGATGCCCGTATGGGGTTTCCTGAAATCGCCTTCAATCTGTTTCCCGGTATGGGCGGTTACTCCCTGGTGAGCCGGCGTTCAGGTATGAAACTGGCCGAGCAACTGATTTACCGGGGAGAAGCGCATACTGCGGAATGGCACGAACAGCGAGGCTTAGTGGACGTGCTGTTTGAACCCGGGAACAGCTATGTGTCGACGAGAACATTTATTGACACGCTGTTGCCCAAACTGAATGGTGTCAGGGCCATGTTACGCGCACGCCAGCGTGTGTTGACCTTGCCCCGCAGCGAATTGATGGATATCACGGAAGATTGGGTCGACGCGGCGTTCTGTCTGCAAGAGAAAGACATCGCCTATATGGAACGTCTGGTCATGTTGCAAAATCGCCACACGCAAGCCGCATTGCGTAAAGCCAGTTAGTGGAGAGGTATGTCTGAAAGGGGGGCATTGATTGCCCCTGTTTTGAGGATTAACGCTGATTACGCGTTTGACGCCGCTTCAGCCAGCGCTCCAGCGCCGCTGCTGGCATAGGTTTAGCAAACAGAAAACCCTGACGTTCGTTAACGCCGTTTTTGGTCAGAAACGCATCTTCTTTGGCGCTCTCCACCCCTTCCGCAATGACCTGCAAATTCAGCGCCTGGGCAACCGCCACAATGGCGCGAACCAGAGACTGGGCGACAGATTGCTTATGCACATCTCGCACGAAAACCTGATCCAGTTTAATGGCATCGATAGGGAAGCGGGCTAGCTGAGAAAGGGAAGAATACCCGGTGCCGAAGTCATCCAGATGCACCTGCGCGCCGAGAGCACTGAACTGCTGGATAACCGACTGCGCCTGCTCTTCGTTTTCAATCAGGCAGCTTTCCGTCAGCTCAACGTCAATCGGGCAGTATTCGAAATTCAGGTCACGTAAAGCCTGTTTCAAATCACTGAAAATGGTCTGGTCCGCAAGCTGGCGAGCAGAGAGGTTAACCGCCACCCGCAGGTTAATGCCCTTATCACGCCAGAGCGCCACCTGACGCACCACATCCAGCATCACCCAACGCCCCAGCGGCACAATCAGCCCGGACTCTTCGGCGTAAGAAATGAATTCACCGGGCGGGATCAGTCCACGTTCCGGCGACTCCCAGCGTACCAGCGCTTCCAGGCTACGCACTTCGCCGCGCCAGGTGATTTTCGGCTGATAGTGGATAACCAGCTGGTTATTATCGAGCGCTTTTCGCAGGTTGGTATCGAGCCACAAATATTCAAAAACTCGCTGGTTCATCTCCGGGGAGAACACACAGAACTTGCCCCGACCGCCTTCTTTCGCGGTATACATCGCCGTATCGGCGTTACGAATCAGGCTTTCGCGGTCGTTCCCATGCTGCGGCGCGAGTGAAATGCCCAAAGAGCAGCCGGTATACACTTCGATAAGCCCGATGCGGAAAGGGTCTCGCAGGCGATTGAGAATGCGTGAAGCCATCGCTTCAAGGCCGCCCTGAGACGTGTTGGTCGCCAGCACGATAAACTCATCGCCGCCAAGGCGGGCGAGCGTCTGACCTTCTTCCAGACAGCTTAGAATTGACAGGGCAACGGACTGCAACAGTTGGTCACCGAACATGTGGCCGTAAGCGTCGTTGACCTTTTTAAAGTTATCGAGGTCGAGATACACAATGCCAATCTGATGTTCACCGCGCGTAGTGATCGCTTCGGTGATCATGTCATTAATGGCATTACGGTTTGGCAGGCCGGTGATGGTGTCGGTATTCGCCAGCACGCGCAGGCGTTCCTGGGCGCGGCGTTCTTCGGTAATGTCCGTGCCTGAACAAATCAGGTAGATTTCATTTTTACCGCTGCCGCTGTGCACGAATTTATTGCGGAATAAAAACAGGCGCTGGCCTTTGCGCGTTTTCACCCAACGCTCGACTTCATAAGAGCTGCCGTTTTTGAAGAAGCCACTGATATTGCGTCGGGAGGCCGCCGCCTCGGCCGGGCTCATAAAGAGCTTAAAAACGTTTTGGCCGATGACCTCCTGCTCTTTCATTCCGGTATATTCTTCGCTCAAACGATTGAAGCGCTGAATATTGCCGTGACGATCGAGGATAACAATCACGGAGTTTGCTTCAGAAACAACCTGCTCAGCGAAGGAGAGGCCTTGTACCAGGTCTCGGGCCACTGAGCCGGTGTCGTCCCAGCCAGACGCGCTGCCTGCCCACTGTGATTTATTAATTTTGCGGCCCACCAAATGGACAGGAACGGCATTGCCGTAAAGATTGAGGTTCAGGGTGAGGCTGGAGGTGATCACCGTCATCTCGCGGATACTGTCAGCTTGTTCCGCGCTCAGTGCAACAACCTGACGTGTATCGGTTTCCTCACTGGCTGACAGGTGCAGCGCATTGCTGTCACCCGATAAGCGCCAGTACGGACTGGTCGTACCCAGATACCGAAACAACAGGTTTAGCTCGAGTTCCTCAGCCATTTTTTCTCCCAAACCAACTTAAGCGCGTCACGGAATCAGTGAAATAAACGGTACAGCCAGGCCATCAACAGGACGTGAGAACTCAACATATTGTATTAGCTTATAATCGTATACTAGTCCGTGGGCTCGAAAAAAGAGCACCGACCAGGCAGTCTGGTGATGTGCAATCCGCTACACCCTTTCAGTGTGATCGCTTTTGATGGAATGTGGGGGAAAAGAGGAAAAAAATTGTGCTAACTATCGCATTCAGAAGGAAGTAAGGGCGGCTGAGAAGGATTAGCCGCCCTTTAGGGTTACGCCTGGAAAGGACGCGCGATAATACTGCGGGTTTCCATACGGACTTCAGCAATCGTTACATCGATAACATCCGTCACTTTATAAACAGTTTCACCTTTGATTTGCACGGTGCCATTTTCCTGGCTGCAAACCATTTCATCGCGAACGGCGTGCAGGAATGGCGCTGGAATAAACGCCACTGCGCCGTTATCGACCAGACGAACACGCATTCCACCGCGGCTGATATCAATAATTTCAGCCGCAAAGCGGGTGTCGGTTCCGGCTTTGTCGTTCAGGAAGCGAGCGTACAACCAGTCCGCCACGTCACGCTCAGCCATGCGGTTCAGACGACGGCGTTCAGCCATCTGCACGGTGGAGTCATCCTGCGGACGCGCCGGGGTTTCACCTTTAATGATCGCTTTCAGCAGACGATGGTTCACCATGTCGCCGTATTTACGGATTGGCGAAGTCCAGGTGGCGTAGGCTTCAAGGCCCAGACCGAAGTGCGGACCCGGCTCAATGCTGATTTCGGCAAATGACTGGAAGCGGCGAATACGGCTGTCGAGGAAGCCTGTTGGCATCGCGTCGAGCTCACGGCGCAGTTTACAGAAGCCTTCCAGCGTCAGCACTTCCTGCGGATCGACGTGAACATCATGGCTTTTCATCAGCTCAGCCAGTTGTTCGGTCTTCGCAGAATCGAAACCGGTGTGAACGTTGTAAATCCCGAAACCAAGCTTATCGCGAAGCACACGAGCCGCGCAGATGTTGGCGGCAATCATGGATTCTTCCACGATACGGTTCGCAATGCGACGTGGTTCGGCGACGATATTCAGTACTTCGCCTTTCTCACCCAGCACGAAGCGGTAGTCAGGGCGGTCTTTGAACACCAGCGCATGGTTGTGACGCCATTCGCCACGCAGCGCACAAATACGCTCCAGCAGCTTAATTTGGTTGGCAATAGCTTCGCTTTGCGGCTGCCAGTTGCCGTTGCCTTCCAGCCAGTCAGACACATCGTCATAAGCCAGTTTGGCTTTTGATTCGATGGTAGCGGCGAAGAATTCAATATCGTCTTCAATGGCGCCATCTGCGGCGATGATCATGCGACAGGCAAGAACTGGACGCACTTCATTGGCGCGAAGCGAACACAAATCGTCAGAAAGTTCACGCGGCAGCATCGGGATGTTGAAGCCCGGCAGATAGTTGGTGAACGCACGAATTTTCGCCGCGTTATCCAGTTTGCTGCCTTCGATAATCCACGCTGTCGGATCGGCGATAGCGACGGTGAGATGCAGTTTGCCGTCGGCGGCAACTTCTGCATACAGCGCATCGTCCATATCTTCGGTGCTGGCGCTGTCGATGGTGACAAAGTCCAGTCCGGTTAAATCGCGGCGCTCAAGACCTTCGTCCTGCATGTCGGTGGCGGTGCCTTCCGGTGCCACTTTTTCGAGGTTATGGCGAGCCAGCGTAACCCACCATGGCACGAAGTGATCGTCACCAAAGGTGATGAATTGGGTCAGTTCGGCATAGAAACTGCGATCGCCTTTCAGCGGATGACGGCGCATTTCCGCCACCGCCCAGTCGCCGTCATTAAAATCGTGTTCCAGGCTGCGCACAGGACGGCACTGGATGGCATCTTTCAGCAGGGGATGATCGGGCACGATCGACAGGCGGTCATCTTTTTTCTGTACCCGGCCAACGAAACGCGTCAGGAAAGGCTCGACCAGCTCTTCTGGTTCGGCGCTTTCTTTGCCCTTGTCGCTATGGATGGTGGCGATAATACGGTCGCCATGCATCACTTTTTTCATCTGCGGCGGCGGAATGAAATAGCTTTTCTGAGCATCGACTTCTAAAAAGCCAAAGCCTTTTTCCGTGCCTTTCACCACGCCTTCAGCGCGGGGAGTCTGGGAATGAAGTTGCTGTTTTAGCTGCGCAAGCAGCGGGTTGTCCTGAAACATAATTATGTATTTTCGTGGCCAAAAGAGCGGCTGACAGTTTTACGCGAATATCCCTGTTGCAGCAAGCGGTCTTTAAGGCTTTTACGTAACAGGTAACGCCTCGCCAAGGCCGATTTTTAGCCGATTTAGCCAGCCATTTACCCCACTCAGGGCCAGCAGCGTGAAAGCCTGTGCGGGCGAGAGATTGTTATCGAGCAAAGGGGTAAACTGCGCGGCGCTAAATCGGTCCGGCGCTTTGGTTAAGAGCTGAACGGCCTGGATCATGGCGAGCGCGGCGGGGTTATTCTGGGCCCACTTCAGCAACGCATTTTCCCCCTCAAGAATAGCCAGTAACAAGGATTCGTCCTGCGCGTGCTGCCAGAAGCAACTGGCGCTGCCGTTTATTCTGGCATTCAGCACAGCAATCAATGTGGTGTATTCCGGCTCCACATGCAGGGTATCCAGAAGATCAATTTCCAGCTTCAGCAGCACGTTGTCCCACGCCAACAAAGGTAAGAGCGCATCCAGCTGAAGGTTGCTGAAATCATGATTTTCAATAGCAGCGAGATCGGATTTCCAGGCTTGCGTTTGAACATCAAACAGAGAAGCGGGAGCCTCGTCCTGAACGGGCATTCCCGGCAGCCAACGAACCGGAAGGCCGAGCAAGGCCTGACCTGCGGCAATCACACGCGCCTGATAGCCGACAAAACCAACAATCTGAGTCATCAGCACAATATCAGGCACGCTAAGACCAACGGCATCAAGCTGCTGACGTGATGCAGAGCAAATGACTGAAGGAGAACTTGCCAGCTGGCGAGCATATTGCGTGATTTGCGCCAGGCGGTGATTGCTTTCGCGTGAAGAGTCCGGGCCCGGTAAAGGGGCCAGCCGCGCGGCATAATGGTTGCACAACCGCTGCACGCCAAAGACCTGGGCCACTGTCAGTGCGGTGCTCAGACGGTCATAGGCGCTGAAGGTATTCAGGCGGGTGACGGCGACGTCATTGGGAAACAAATGGACGGCAATCTTTGAAGAGAGGTGTAACCACGGCTGACAGTCGTCACTGACTTGCTCTGGCAGCGTCAAATCCAGCAGAAATCGATCGGCGACATGGGCCGCTTCAGGCACCAGAGGCAGCACATCTGCAGCCTGATTTCTCGCTTGTGTTTCATGGTACCACTGGCCTTTGCCGTAAACGCGGCGTTGCTCCATGGGGATTCCTTCAGGGCGTCGTATCGTTTATGACTGACTATCCTGACGTAAGGCGAGGGCGGGGAAAAAGATTGATGCGTGATAACAAATAACAGAGTGGAATAACGAGGGAAAAACCGCCCCGCGAGCGCAGGGCGGCAGCAGAACTTATTTCAGTTCCAGCTCGTTCATCGCGGCGATGCTGAAGCCACCGTCAACGTGAACGACTTCACCGGAGATACCGGCAGACAGGTCAGAACACAGGAATGCTGCGCTGTTGCCCACATCTTCGATAGTCACGGTACGGCGAATTGGGGTAACCGCTTCGCAGTGAGCCAGCATCTTACGGAAATCTTTGATGCCGGAAGCCGCCAGAGTACGGATTGGGCCAGCAGAGATACCGTTAACACGTACACCTTCTGGACCCATCGCGTTCGCCATGTAGCGCACGTTAGCTTCCAGAGACGCTTTTGCCAGACCCATCACGTTGTAGTTAGGGATAGCACGCTCAGCGCCCAGATAGGACAGGGTCAGCAGCGCAGAACCTGGGTTCAGCATGGAGCGGCAAGCTTTTGCCATGGCCACGAAGCTGTAAGAGCTGATGTCGTGAGCGATTTTGAAGCCTTCACGGGTTACGGCATTCACATAGTCGCCGTCCAGCTGATCGCCTGGTGCGAAACCGATTGAGTGCACGAAACCGTCAAATTTCGGCCAGGTTTTACCCAGTTCAGCAAACAGAGCGTCAATGCTTTCGTCCTGAGCAACGTCGCATTCCAGAACAAGGCTGGAACCCAGATTTGCGGCGAACTCTTCAACACGGCCTTTCAGCTTGTCGTTCTGGTAGGTGAAGGCCAGTTCAGCGCCTTCGCGGTGCATTGCCTGAGCGATACCGTAGGCGATGGACAGTTTGCTGGCAACGCCAGTCACCAGAATGCGCTTACCGGAAAGAAAACCCATAGCTTTTAATCCTTATGTCATTGCTTATTTTTGGCTTTATATTCATTGAGTTACAATAATGTAAGCCAGAATTATAGAGAGAGCAGGGCGAAATTATAGCCCACTACACGCCTGAATTGTCACGTGATTTTTACATCGCACCCACGATTCAGGGCGATGGAGAACACAAATTCGACATCTTTCTATTATATCAGCCACAGCCAGAAGGACAGATCCAACCTGATGAACCGGGATCAGTATTTTGACGGCAGATGACGGATTTCGAGGAGTCGGCCTTCTTCAAGGACGATATATCCGCCGGTTTTTAAATCGGCGAGGATCTTCATCACGCTGCTGCGCGAAATATGCGTTTTTTCACGAATATAGCGCTCAACGGCGATGTTGGTGCGGATTAATTCCGGCTCATTCATCAACTCAACCAGCTTAAAACAGATAATTTCATACACGGTTGGCGCGCTGAGTTGCTTGCTGTACGAGTAAAGTTTATTGGTCACGGCTAACAGATGCTGGGCGACGGTTTCCCACAGGCCGAGCTCGCTAAAGTGGCGATAGGCTTCATCCAGTGGCAGCGTGGCAACCTGACAAGATTCTTTGGTTATCACGTAAATCTCGCGGACGCTCAGCCCAAGAATGTTCGGCGGCAGTAGCGTGACGATCAGCAAATTGTCTGATTTACGGCGAATCTCAATGGAACCCGAAAGAATCAACTGACAGACCCGCGTCTCCCCGTTAAGGATATTAATACGGGTTCCTTTCGGATAACGTTTGACCTCAGCAAAAGGCAATAACGCCTCCACCAGCGTTTTGGCGAAGGGAAAGGTTTCGTTCATGTGGCTCAATGAGAAATGACTGTTGTTCATGCACTGAGTACCTGACCAGGTGGGTCTTCTATAAGTATAGATAAATTGAGACATTTTCGTTTAGCCGTCGCGACGACGAGCGGACGGCTTCAGAACTTTTTGGGCAGGGTCTGCACGTCAACCAGGGTCCCGTTCTGAAGGGTAATGTAATTCCCGGCACGTAACTCAGAGAGGATGCGCATAATTCCGCTTCGCGATAAATAACTGCGGCTTTGGATATAGTGCAACACCGACGTCTCAGCCCGCAATTCTTCACTTTCTTCGCACAGTTCCAAAAGGATATTTCTCACCGTCTCGTAGGAGTTCATCTGAGACAAGCGCGTGCTGTGATCGTAAACTCGCGAAGAAAGATACATCAGCAAATAAGAGAGCGACTGCCAAAGCTGCTTTTTCGCCACGATGTCACAGGCATTCGCCAGCGGCAGCACGCTAAACGCGGCGTCCGAAGATGGCATCAATGCGATGGCGGGCGAAGAGGAACACAATCTGCTGAACCCGAAAACAAACGGGGCATGTTCAGTATTCAACACCAGATTCCGTTTGGGGTTGAACAAATCGACATGTCCGCGATGCAACAGGAAACAGAGCGCGTTATTGGCCTCAGATAAATTAAGGGGATGATGAGCGCTGGTACTTATCTCTTTGGCTTGCGATTGAAAACTCTCAATAAGCCGTTGAATGTGCTCCACAGGCTTTGCTTCTTTTTTGTTGATAAAACCTGGTGGGTGTTTCCCCGGATAAACTGCATCGCTTAGCATTGGGCTATCCTCATCATCAGCGTCTAAGAAAAGTCCTGCGATTATCCCTAAATAAAGTGGGTAGATGAATAGCCCGGGCCGGTCCAAAAATAGACAACAAGAATATTGAATAATAAACAAAACCGATGTGGGGTGGGGTGTATTTTTGGAATGATAAATTTATTGAATGTAATATGAGCTTTGCATAATAATTTCCGCAATCGAAGTGTGGGATTGCAGTTATAAGGCCTGCGCGGTTCGATAATGAGTGATTGCCATATTTCATGGCGATGCCAATAAACATGATGATACCCAAAGCTACCCTCTGCCAGTAGGGAGGCGGTTTCGATCGCCTTAAATATAAGAAAAGGAAATTTGTTATGAACAGAAATACGCTTTCTGCCGTTATTGCTGCCACGGCAGTATTGTCTATGAGCAATGTGTTTGCCGCTGCAGGTACCGTTAATTTTACCGGCAAGATTTTGGATTCTGCATGTGCCGTAGATGTCGCCTCGCAAAACCAGACGGTTGATTTAGGTGAATATTACAAAACTGAATTCACCGGTGTGGGGTCAAAAACGGCAGCCAAAGGTTTTAATGTGGTGCTGAAAAACTGCCCGCCAAGCGTAGGGTCAGCAAAGGTGGTTTTCGACGGTACGCCGGAAGCGAGTAACTCAGCTCTGCTGGCCATTGACAGCACCCTTCCAGGTGCCGCAACTGGTGTGGCGATCAACCTGATGAGCGCGGATAAAACCGATCTGCCCCTGAACGGTTCGAACGGTTATAACTACGTATTAAGCTCCACGCAGGACAATACGCTGAATTTCTACGCACAGTATCAATCGACTCTCTCGACTGTAGGCGCAGGGCCTGCGAACTCTGTTGCCAACTTCTCTGTGGTCTACAACTAATATAAGCACTGAAAAACTGGGGCCGTGCCAGGCCCCGTTTTTTATTGAGGTACAAAATGAATTTCCTTAGCAAACCGTTGATTGCCCTGACCGTTATTTCTGCAGGCATTAATGTGGCCAATGCCGGCGTGGTGATTGGTGGAACCCGGGTTATCTTTGATGGCAATAAAAAAGAAGCCACCATCAGTGTAAATAATCCGGACTCAACGCCGTATCTTATTCAGTCGTGGATTGAAGCGCCGAACGGCATTGCGGGGAAAACGCCTTTTATTATTACACCGCCTTTATATCGCCTTGATAAAAACCGTCAGAATGTTGAACGCATTATTGTGACAGGGACGCTGGCACAAGATAAAGAATCGTTATTCTGGCTGAGCATAAAAGCCATTCCTGCGGCAGTACAAAAAGAAAATACATTGCAGATTGCCGTAAAAACGCGAATTAAGCTGATTTATCGTCCTGCTGCATTGAACAGCGACATCCCCGAATCACTGGCGGATAAATTGACCTGGTCACGTTCGGGGAACCAACTGCAGGTCAATAACCCCACGCCCTACGTGATGAATTTCAACGAAATAACCGTGAACGGCAAAAAACTCGAAGACGTCAGTTACGTTTTGCCCGGCGCCACGGCGCGTTTCCGACTGCCCCAGGAGAGTGGCGGCGGAGCAATGACGTTTACCCTCATCAATGATTATGGCGGGCCAGGGAAGCCTCACCGCGCCACCCTTTAAAGCAGAACGGTGCAAGGTTGCCTCAAGGAACACAGAGTTATGATGATAGCGAACTCTCTAAAAACAAGCAGGCCAGGGCGTTTGGCTGTGCTGATGGCCATCGCCCTGGGGAGTCTCCCGGAAGTGGCCTGGGCACGTGACACGTTCAATCCTGGATTACTGGAACTGGACAATCCGGGCGCGGGCAAAATTGACCTCTCAGCTTATGAGTCGGGTTCTCAGGCTGCGGGCCGCTATCACGTCGATGTCATTGTGGCCGATCAGGTGGTTGATACGGTGGATATCGATTTCACAGCAAGTGCTAATACTGAAGGTGAAAGTGAGCTGGTGCCCTGTTTGAGTGTGGTTCAGCTGAAGCAGTGGGGCGTAAAAACAGATCAATTTCCTGCCCTCAAGACTGAGGGCGAGTGCGCCAATCTGGCCGCCATTCCTCTGGCGACCAGCGATTTCCAGTTCAGCACGCAACGTCTGGTGCTGAGCATCCCGCAGGCGGCGCTGATGCCGGTTGTGCGAGGCTGGGTCGCGCCAGAATTGTGGGATGAAGGCATCAACGCGGCGATGCTCAATTACAGCGTGAGCGGAACCAGCAGTTGGGGAGAGCAACAGAGTAGCAATACGCAATACGCCAATTTACGCCCTGGCATCAATATTGGCCCCTGGCGGCTGCGTAATTACACGACCTGGAACCGTGACAGTGAAGGTAAGGATAAGTGGGCGACGGTTTATACCTACCTGAATCGTGACGTGATCCCGTTGAAAGCCCAACTCACCGCAGGGGACAGCTCAGCGCCCGCTGATGTTTTTGACAGTATGCCGTTTCGTGGCGTGCAACTGGCCTCTGATGACGACATGCTGCCGGATTCGTTGAAAGGCTACGCGCCAGTTATCCGAGGGATCGCCCGAACGAATGCTCAGGTCGTCATCCGTCAAAATGGCTATGTGATTTATCAGAACGCGGTTGCTCCCGGCGCATTCGAAATTACGGATATGTACCCGACAGGCGGCGCCGGTGATTTTGAGGTCACCGTTCAGGAAGCGGATGGCAGCGAACAACATTTTGTTGTGCCGTATGCTTCTCTGCCCGTGCTGCAACGTGAAGGGCGGTCGAAGTATGCCCTGACGGGCGGCCTTTATCGTTCTTACGACAACAGTGTGGATAAAACCCCCTTTGCGCAGTTGACCAACATCTACGGCTTACCGAAAGGGTTCACGCTGTACGGTGGAATACAAGAATCCACGAAGTATCAATCGGTTGCCGCTGGACTGGGCAAAAATATGGGGGATATTGGTGCGGTTTCCGTCGATATCACTCAGGCGTGGTCGTCACCCAAAAACAACGCACAAACCAGCGGGCAGTCATGGCGAGCCCGATACAGCAAAAATATCGTGGCGAGCGGCACGAATTTCGCCATTGCTGGGTATCGCTATTCCACCAGTGGCTTCTACGGTATGCAGGAAGTGCTGGATACCTACAGCGACAAGACTGTTATCCCTGATCGCCGCCGTAATCGGATGGAATTGAGCGTCAGCCAGGCGTTGGGTAACGAACTGGGATCGCTGATGTTAAGTGCAGTAAGGGAAGACTACTGGCATTCAGGGCAAGCGATGAAGTCATACAGCGCGGGGTACAACAACGCCTGGCGGGGGATCAGCTACGGGTTGACCTACACCTGGAGTCAAAACGGCACCTCAAGCGGGTCTGGAAGCCAGACATCGCGGCAAAACGATCGGCAACTGGCGTTGAATATCAGTGTTCCGCTGGAGAAATTCCTGCCCAACAGTTGGGCGAATTACAGCCTGAACAACAGCAAAAATGGCGGGACAACGCACCAGATCGGGGTCAGCGGAATGGCGCTGGAAAACAACGCCCTTAGCTGGAACGTACAGCAGGGTTATGGCAGCGATAATGTCGGTTATACCGGCAATATGACGGGCGACTATAAAGGCAGCTACGGCGAAGCGAATGCGGGCTATGCCTATGACCAACATACCCAGCGTCTGAATTACGGCTTGCAGGGTGGAGTCATGGCTCATGCTGATGGCGTAACGTTCTCGCAACCGTTGGGCGAGACCAATGTGCTGATCAAGGCACCCGGCGCGAAAGGGGTCAACATCCAAAATCAGAGCGGGGCAAAAACAGACTGGCGTGGGTATACCGTCACCAGCAACCTGACACCGTTTCGTAAAAATGACGTGGCGCTGCGCACCGACTCGTTACCTGATGATGTGGAGTTAGAGCTGACCAACACCACGGTCACGCCAACCCGCGGTGCGGTCGTTCGCGCTGAGTATGTGGCTAACGTCGGCCTGCGGGCATTAATAACGTTAACCCAGGCGAATGGGCAGCCCGTGCCGTTTGGGGCGGTGGTGACATTGCTGGCTTCTGCTCATCACGGCGGTTCCATCGTGGGTGAAGGGGGGCAGGTTTATCTGGCCGGGTTGGATGCACAGGGACATTTAGCGGTTTCGTGGGGAAAAGCATCATCGCAGCAATGCAAGGTTGACTACGCCTTTCCCGGGCCGAATAAAGATGCCGTGGTCATAAACGCAAACTTTATTTGTCATTGATATTCAGGGTAAACCTGAAATATAAATCGAAGTGCTATCAGGTTATAAGATAACGATGAAGACAATATTCATTATTATAGCGGCTGTTATTTTGGCTTTTACTCTCAGCCGGGCTAATGCCACTGAATCCTGCTCGATGGATTCCACCATTAATGCAACGATGTATTTTGGTAATGTCGCGGTGCCAAAGGATGCTCCGGTTGGGGCGGTTATCGCGACAGCCGCACAGACCGCTCAGGCAAGTCTTTGGGCTTATTCCACCACAGGGCAAAAGTCTTGCGACGCTGACCTGAAATTTGTCTACCTCGGTTCAGTATTATCAGGGATCACGGGTGTTTATAATACGAATTTACCCGGAGTAGGCATAAAGGTCGATGGGGTCCCCAATACGTTGACCGTAACGTCTGCTGGCGCAAATATAAAAACCTATGTTTACCCGACTGCCTATAATGTCTCGTTGATTAAAACAGGCCCGATAACCCCTGGCACATTAACGGCTGGGCCACTGGCCACAGGGCAGTTTGGGGATCCGACTGTGTCGAATTTTTTAAACCTCAGTTTAGGTGCCGGAAACAGCGTTATTGTTATTGGTTGCTCTCTGCAAACGCCGGCGTTGAATTTTCAAATGGGATCTGTGTCGACATCCTCCTTTGGTACGACAGCCGGTAGACCTCTAACCGAAACACAACAAAGTCAATCGTTAGGACTGAATTGCGATTTTGCTGTCAATATCAACGTCAGTCTTACGGGCATTCAAAATCCGGATATTAGTGATACCAGCGTTCTGGCATTAACGGGGCAAGGGAATAATGATGTGGCGCAAGGTGTTGGGGTACAAATTCTTTATAACGGATCACCTCTTCAGCTTAATAACCAGATAGTCCTCAAGCAATCGACTGGCGGTGTGGAAACATTTCCAATCATCGCTCGTTATTATCAGACCAAAACGGCAGTGACCACCGGCAGCGCGAATGCCTCGGCCACGCTGACTATCACCTACCAATAATCAAAAAGGGAATGGCGATGAGAGCGTTAAAACTCAGTCTGATAAGCGCAATGGTTGTGGGCGGACTGCTGGTGGATTTCAGCAGCCAGGCGGAAGATTTGGTCGCATTGAATGTCACTGGCGAGATTATTGCGTCCCCCTGTCAGATTGCCAGTGACAGCGTGACAAAATCGGTCAATCTGGGGGATAACCTTCAGTCAGCAAACCTGCAAACAGCGCCTTCGGCCACGCCCTGGGTGCCCTTTACACTTGAATTGGTCTCGTGTCCGCAGGGCACCCGCAGTGCAACGGTGACGATGCACGGTAATGCGGACAGCGTCTATCCAGAAGATAGGTACCTGAACAGCGGCACGGCGAATAATATTGCCGTACAAGTACAAAGCCAGGCTGGGGATCCCCTGGGTGACGGAAAATCACTGACCGGGAATATTGTCAGTGGGGCGTATACCTATAATTTACGCGCCAGGGCTTACAGCCAAAATGGGCATGTCACCTCGGGCACCATCAGTGCTGTGGTCACCGCCACATTCACCTACCAATAATGTCCTCAATAAAAAAGTAAAAGGATATTTAGCCTTTTATTGCGGTAAGGGTAACGTTATGTTGAACGTCCTCATCAAAGACGATGATGTGCTTTTTGTGCATGGGATGAAGAAATACCTCACGGAAATATTTGCAAGTGAATATCATCAAAAGATCTCTTTTCTGCCGAAATTTAACAGTGAAAGTGTTACTGTGGCTGACATCATCATTATTCAACTGTGCAAAGGCGAGTGCTATACCTGCTTCTCTGAATTTAAGTTCCGTAGTAAAAGTATTATCATTGGAGTGCTGGGTGGGAGGACCGAACCCATTCCATCCTTGCCGCATTGTATTAATGACATTCAGTTTATCGCACGTGATACCTCGCTCGAAGATATCCGGCATTGTATTGTCACAGCGTGGGAGTTACACCAGTCAGTTGGTTGGGAATTACGTAAAAAGAGTTGTGGCACTTGCCGTCATAAAATACTTTCGCCGCAACAGTATCGTATCATGACGCGATTATACCGTGGTGAACCCATACCTCACATAGCCGCTGAATTGGCCATCAGCACCAAATCTATCTTTTCGCATAAGTATTACATGATGAATAAATTTAACCTGACGACTGATTATGAACTGGTCACGTTTCTGTCGAAATTTGTCGAGAAAAATAAAAGAAACAGTGAGGTTGGGGGATTCTTCAATTATTGAGGATGTGCCACAAAAAAGGCAGCGAGTTCGCTGCCTTTCTGCGTACACGAGGTTTAACGATCTTTTCGCCACGCATCAGCGGTCAGAGCTTCACCAAAATGCCCGGCAATCAGGCGCTTGGTCAGGTCATGAAGCGGGGAGGCGAGAACATCCGCTGTGCTGCCGCGTTCGACCACTTCGCCCTGATGCATCACTAACACCTGGTCGCTGATGTGTTTCATCATCCCCAGATGCTGCGTCACATAGATATACGAAATGCCCTGTTTCTCTTGCAGTTCAAGCATCAGGTTAATCAGCTGCGAACGCATCGACATATCCAGCGACGCCAACGCTTCATCACAGATAATCACCTTCGGGCGCAGGATCAGGGCGCGAGCCAGACCTAAACGCTGTTTCTGCCCGGGCGCGAGCATGTGAGGGTAGTAACTCACGTGATCCGGCAGCAAACCGACCAGCCGCAGCGTGTCGATAATCTGCTTGCGACGGGCTTCAGGCTCTAAATCCGTGTTCAGGCGCAGCGGGAAATCGAGAATTTGCGAGATACGCTGACGCGGGTTCAGGGAAGTCGATGGGTCCTGAAAAATCATGCGAATGCGCTGACTACGGAAAGAGTAGTCACCGAATTCCAGCGGATGGTCGTCAATCAGCAGTTCGCCGGTGGTGGGTTCCACCATGCCCGCCAGCATTTTTGCCAGCGTTGATTTGCCGGAACCGTTCTCACCAATGATCGCCAGCGTCTGTTTTTCGCGCAGGGTAAAGCTGAGCGGTTTAACGGCTTCCACCGTCTGGCGGTGAAACAGGCCCGTCCGGTAGCGGAACGTTTTACTCAGATTGCGAACTTCGAGCAGGGTCTCAACCATCTCACTCTTTCTCCATGTTCAGCGGAAAATGACAGGCAAACATGTGGTTTTTGGCCCCCGTCAGGCGCGGCGTTTCAATACATTTACGCTGGGCATAAGGGCAACGCGGGCCCAGACGACAGCCAATCGGCAGCGATTCCAGCAGCGGGATCGCGCCAGGCATGGTATTGAGACGGCTTTTATGCGGCATTGAACGCCCAAAGTCCGGAATGGCGCGAATCAAAGCCTGAGTGTACGGATGATGCGGAATAGTCACCAGATCTTCGCTTGGCGCGGTTTCCACCGTTTGTCCGCAATACATCACGTTTATTTTATCGGCCCACTGGCTCAGCATTTGCAGGTCGTGGCTGATCAGCAAAATGGTGGTGTTATTGTTCTGGTTCAGGCGCGTCAGCAGACGGAAGATTTGCGCCTGGGTGGTCGGTTCCATGGCGTTAGTCGGCTCATCGGCTATCAACAAACGCGGCTGGTTCGCCAGCGCAATCGCAATCATCACCTTCTGGCATTCGCCGTCGGTCAGCTCGTACGGGAAGCTGCGCATCGCGTCTTTATGATCTTTAATCCCCACGCGGTGCAGCAGTTCAATCGCGCGACGTTTACGCCAGCCAAAGCGCTGCCACCAGCGGCCTTTATACGTCCAACTGGGGATGTTCTGCATCAGTTGACGACCGATTCGCTCAGACGGATCGAGGCACGACTGCGGCTCCTGGAAAATCATCGACACGTTGTGTCCGACCAGACGGCGACGCTCGCGGCTCGACAGGCGCAGCAGGTCGATATCATCAAAACGCATGCGGTCGGCTGTCACGCGCCAGTTGTCTTTTGTCACGCCACAAATAGCTTTGGCAATCAGGCTTTTGCCCGAGCCAGATTCGCCCACCAGGCCGCGAATTTCACCTTCTGCCAGCGTCATGCTGACGCGGTCAACGGCTTTTACCCAGCCTTCGCTGGTACGAAATTCAATGGTGAGGTTACGGATATCCAGTAAAGGCATTATTGCACCCCCGCTTCAATGGCGCGGCGAATGCCGTCGCCCAGCAGGTTAACCAGCAAAACGCTAACCATAATCGCGGCGCCCGGCAGCATCACGGTCCACGGCGCGACATAAATAAGTTCCAGCGCGTCGCCCAGCATCGCCCCCCATTCCGGGGAAGGAAGCTGTGCGCCCAGGTCGAGGAAGCCTAACGCAGCGATGTCCAGAATCGCCATCGACAGTGCGCGGGTAATTTCAGTAACCAGCCCAGAAGCGATATTTGGCAGCACGGCGTACCAAAGAATGTTCAGCGTGGTGGCACCGTCCAGACGTGCAGCTACGACGTAATCTTTTTCCAGCTCGTCATGCACCATGCTATAGACGGAACGCACCATACGCGGCAGCAGCGCCAGCCAGACGGCAAACATCGCGTGCAGCAAATGCGGCCCGGAAAACGCCACCACAATGATCGCCAGCAGCAGGGAAGGAATAGAAAGCAGGGTGTCGAGAATATGGTTCAATACCGCAGAACGCAGGCCGCGCGTTGATCCCGCAAAGGCACCCAGCACCAGGCCACACAACGTTGCGCCAAGTGTCACCACAAACGCACCGCCCACAGTCGGAGCCGCACCGCTCAGCAGACGGCTCAGCACATCACGCCCCAAATCGTCGGTGCCCAGGAAGAACGAAACCTCACCGTAGCGTGACCATGAAGGCGGCAGCAGCTGGTAGCCCAGGAATTGCTGATCGATACCATAAGGCGCAAACCAGGTGCCGAAGATGCACAGCAATGCCAGCCCGAGACAGCCGTACAGGCCAATCATCGCCGTGGTATCGCCGTAGAATTTACGCCACACGGTGCGCAGCGCCCCTGGCGGACGCTTTTCCAGATAGACGCTATCGTAAGGCATACCATTCCTTATGTTTCAGTGGGTTAGCCATTGCACCCAAAATATCAGACAGCACGTTCACAATGATCACCAACGCGCCAATGACCATCACGCCAGCGGAAATCGCGGCATAGTCCTGTTGGCGAATGGCGTTAATCATCCAGCGCCCCAGGCCTGGCCAGCTAAAGACCATTTCAGTGATCATCGCCAGCGTCAGCATGGTGGAGAACTGCAAACCCAAACGCGGGATAACCGGCGGCAGGGCGTTATGCAGTACGTGGCGACGCAAAATAGTCAGGCGCGACACACCGCGTGTGGCGGCAGCTTTCACATAGTTCGTGTCATACACGTCGATGGTGCTCAGGCGCATCAGGCGCACCACTTCCGTAGTCGGCGCGACGGCCAGCGTCAGCACTGGCAGCACCATGTGGCGCAGGGCGCTCATGATCATCTCATCACGCCACGGGGAATCTGACAGCCACGCATCAATCAGTGCAAAACCAGTGACGTTTTTGACTTCGTACAACAGGTCAAAACGCCCGGATACCGGGAGCCATCCCAGCGTCAGCGAGAAAAACAGCGTGAGCAGCAGCGCCAGCCAGAATACCGGAATGGAAAAACCGAGCAGGGCGAAGGCACTGATCAGGTTATCCTGCCACTTGGAACGCATAATCCCGGCCAGCATGCCGACGGGAATGCCGACCAGCAGAGCCAGACCGAACGCGAGAATGCACAGCTCCATAGTGGCTGGGAACACTTCTTTAAGCTGATCGGAAATCAACTGGCCGTTAATGCTGGAGACGCCGAAGTCCCAGTGCAGCAACCCTTTAAACCAGAACAGCCAGGCGTTACCCAGCGAAGCGCCTTGCAACGGTGCGTGCGGTGTAAAGTAGCTCAGGCTGAAGCCGACAAACGTCAGCAGAAAAAGCGTTACCAGCAACAGCAACAGACGACGAAGAGTAAAAATGATCATGGTTTTTTCACCTCTTCCTCTTTTTCACGCGAGACGCCCGCAAAGGAGGCGTTGCCGAATGGGCTCAGCACCAGCCCTTTAATGTCATAACGGTAAGCCTGCAAACGCAAAGAGGACGCCAGCGGCAGCACCGGCAACTCTTTGGCGAGGATCTGCTGCGCTTCGTCGTAAGCATCAATACGCGAGGACAGTTGCTGTGAAGCCAGCGCTTTTTGCAGCACGCTGTCAAATTCACGGTTGCACCAGTGAGCAAAGTTCGTTTGCGAGCCAATCGCCGCGCAGCTCAGCAGCGGACGGAAGAAGCTGTCCGGGTCATTACTGTCAGTTGCCCAGCCGGTCAGCGTCAGGTCATGGTTCATGTCCATCAAACGCGCTTCCTGGAAACGGCCTTCAACCGGCACAATGATCACCTTCACGCCGACCTGCGCCATATCCGCCTGAATCAACTCGGCGGTTTTCAGCGGGCTCGGGTTCCACGCCTGCGAGGTGGTTGGCACCCACAACCGCAGCGTCAGTTTCTCCAGCCCCAACGCCTTGAGTTGCTCACGCGACTTAACCGGATCGTATTCGGTAATTTTAGCTTCATTGTCGTAAGCCCAGGAGGCTCTTGGCAGAATAGAAGCTGCGGTTTCAGCCGTGCCGTAATAAATCGACTGCATCAGGCGTTGGTTATTGATTGCCAGTGCCAGCGCGTGACGAACAGCAGGATTGTTCATCGGCGGTTTATCGGTATTGAACGCCAGATACGCGATGTTCATACCGGGGCGCAGCGTCAGGCGCAAACGAGGATCGTCGCGCAAGATAGTCAACTGGCTGGCAGCAGGCCACGCCAGCACATCGCATTCGCCGGTCAGTAATTTTGATAAACGCCCGGTGCCGCCAGAACCCAAATCGACAACCACTTGTGGCATCAATGGCTGGCCACGCCAGAACTCAGGATGACGTTGCAGGCGAATGTATTGCCCTGCACGATATTCATCAAGCTGATACGGTCCGGTGCCGACAGGCTGGCGGTCGAGCAGCTCTTGCCTGTCGATTTTGCTGAGATTCGCCGCGTATTCCGCCGACATCACCGACGCGTAATGGGTCGCTAAATGCCAAAGGAATGACGCATCCGGGCGCTTGAGGCGAAACTCAACGGTACGGCTGTCGAGCTTGCGCACGCTCTCAACGCTGTCGGCGAATTGCAGGCTGTCGAAATAGGGGAAGTTTGGCCCGTTGACGTTATGCCACGGGTGATTGCGGTCGAAAATACGCTCGAAGGTGAACACCACATCATCGGCATTCAGGGTACGCGTAGGTTTGAACCACGCTGTTTTCTGAAACTGAACGCCGCTGCGCAGGTGGAAGCGGTAGGTTGCGCCGTTATCCAGCACTTCCCAGCTCTCAGCCAGTTCAGGCACCAGACGATAAGTGTAAGGGTCAACATCCAGCAGGCGATCGTAAATCTGTGCCGCAAGGGTATCGACAATCAGGCCGCTGCCCGCTTTCTGCGGATTAAAGGTATTCACCTGTCCGCTGACGCAGTAGACAAATCCACTGTCACGAATGTCGCCGTGCGGGGCCAGTGCGGGAGGCGTGGCGGCCATGGCGCTGCCACACAGTAATCCCATTGCTGCCAGTAAGGCGGATAAATTCAGGCGCATAATTTCTTCATAATTCAGACCGATCTGCAAAGTGTATCGCACTTCCCACGGCCAGGTACAAACTTCGCGACCGACCGCTGCAAAAGTCGTCAATTTAGTGGGGGTAAGAGTCATAGCGCAGATAAGCTCTTCCTGGGAAGGCACACTGCGCTGAAGTGGGGAGAATCAGGCCTGGATGAGCCGTTTGAATAACAGTTGCTGGATGTCCTGCCTGTGAGCCAGCACTGCGTGGGCGGTGATCGTGGATCCTTCAACAGAATAGAGCACCCGATAACCCTCAGGGGTATTGCATTCGCGGTACTTCGCGCAGCCGATTTTCAGTAGCTCCGGGCAAATCTGACAACTGAGAGGATATTGCTTAACCCTTGCCTCAAACTGTTTAAGAATTTTTTCAATTACCGGCTTGGGTGCCACTTCTGCCTGTCGCAGATAGCTGGCGATATGTTCAATGCAGGTTTTGACGGTAAGTGTGTATTCGACGGTAAAGCTGCTCGTTTCCATTCGATGTCCTTAAGCAAACCCAGCTTACTCTCCGAGCCCATCAAGCAATTGCTGCTTCGAAAAAACATTCCCATCCGCTTTATCTTTCTCAGACAGCGTCAGGAGTTTCAGCAGGGCAATGGCGCGCTCGCGTTCTTGTTGTTGCTCCCAGGACTCAATGACATAAGCAGGAACGCCATTCTGCGTTACCAGTATGGGTTCAGCGAGATCGAGTGATGCCGCATTTTTTTTCACAAAACTGATGGTTTCAACTTTCATAGGCTACCCTCCGCCAGGATTGAACTTAATTTAGTCCAAATATGGTTTTCCTGCAACGCAATGAGCGGCGATCAGACTTGTTCATCTATTTAGCGGAGTTAACTCCACCAACAGCAGGGCATTGCTTTCCAGCGAATCGGTGGTCTGCCAACTGTCCTGTAGCTGTTCGTCACGCACGGAAAGCGTTGGGCGTGCTTTGTGCCGCACCCATTGCCAGACTTCCTCATCTGGCCCGGTTTCGCAGAGATTGGCCTCCAGCAGCGGGAACAGGGCGCCGTTGTGCTGATCGTAAAGATGGCATTTGATCCGCCACTTACCGCTAAGCCCTTGAAGCTGAATACGGTACTGCTGGCGAAAACGCTGGATAAACGTCTCTTCGCTGGAAAGCCCTGGGTTAAACACCACGGTGTTGCGCAGCAAAAGCTGATAGCTGCGCTGATGGCGTAACAGCAGCACCTCTTTGTCATTCACCAGCACTTCACCGCGCAGTCGTAACCACAACCACAGCACCCAGAAGATGGGGCGCGGCAGCCCGTGGTTATATTGCAGCGCCAGGCTCGAGGTATCCAGCTTGTCATTGGCGCGTGATTCGCCCTGCAAACCGGAGTTGAGCCAGAATCCTGCCAGCCACACATGATCAGCCAGACCGAGTAAATTTTGCATTAACAGCGCGCCACGGAAGAACCAGCCGTTAGTGGCTCGCGTGTTGCCCGTCAGGGTGTTCCACGAAAGCAGCCAGATGGGCAGGGTCAGCTGTTTCTGGCGCAGTGACGTCTGGATCTGACGAATTTTCTGCACCGGATAGTTTTCGGTCGATGCCAGCCGTGTCGGGTCCAGTTGTGCGAGGTCGAGCAATTCATTCGCGTCGGCCGGACAGGCAAGGAAATCAGCCTGGGCTATTACCGGCGAGCTCAGGACCGCTTCGTCATTCTCCGGGCGACTGTTTGCGGTGAAGCGGTGCCACAGACCAACTTTAGCCTGCGGTAAAAACGTCTTTACCAGGTTTCGCTGCGTTTGCCAGGCGGCCTCGCGTGTTTCATGGGGGGCTTGCGAAGACCAGTGCCAGACAAATTGCCAGCCTGCGATAACGTCCTGAGGAAAATGGTTCACCGATTGCTGCAGGAAACGCTCAAGCAAGTCGCAACGCGTTGTCAGCCCGGTGTGTAACAGCACGTTCCAGCGCTTACGGGCAAGCCAGGTAAAGAGCTGATGCAGGTTATACCAGCAGGCATAGCCTGCCGTCAGTGGATCATCCCAGCCGCTGGCAAACAAGCGGCTGCTGAGAAAGGGTTCGGCAATATCGATGCCATAAACCGGGATTTGCTCATGCAAAGCCTCCAGTTCACGGCGAACATCTTCACGCAGTAAATCGTCCAGTTCACGCACCGTAATGATGATGCGTGTGTGCCGCAAAGGGGCGGCGCGTGGCGTGAGCGATTGCAGGTCAATCACCCGTTCCTGCTGCTGTGAAAGCACCAGCGATGACGGCTCCCAACCGCGTGTTTCCGGCTCATTGAGCAAGCTGAACAGTTTATCGACCGCGACAGGCGTGACATTGTCACTTATCGATTGGCGAGGGCGAGTCACACTGGTAGCCGACTGGCGCAGCTTACGGAAGTCACCCGGTGTCATCTGATGATGGCGACGGAACAGGTCACTCATCATTCGGGTACTGGCAAACCCCTGTTCCAACGCGATCTGATGCAATGGCTTGTTGGTTGCCCGCAGCGCCTCAGCGGCCTTTTCAAGACGAAGACCCGTGATGTACTGCATAAAGCTGACGCCGACTTCTTTACGAAACAGGCGTGAGAGCCAGGCTTCAGACACGAACTCCGCCTCTGCGATTTCTGCCAACGTGATCCGTCGGGCATAGCTGGCGTTAATACGTTCCACCACCTGAGTAATGCGTTTGCTCCAGCCGGGGTTAGCAGTGCGTTGAGAAGGACGGGCAGGCTGCTGAAAGCTTGAGGTCAGCAGCAGCAAAATCTCGCCCAACCAGCGATGAGCTTCAAGTCGGTAGCGACTTTGATGATTGATGAGCGTAACGGCCAGCAGTTGGCGCAGCAGATGGCGCAAAGCATCACATTGCGGCCACACGCCGCTGTGTTCATTGGGAATGTGGTAATCGTGGGCAAAAAAGTCGTTATAAAGCTGCGTTAGCCAGTGTGCCGAGAGCGTCACCTGCAACACGACATTCGGCGCTTGCGCCGATACCCGCCAGTGCTGATGACGGTTAACAATGGCCAAATGATTGGCTGCCAGCGCCAGAGACTGATCATCGACTTCCAGCACCACGTTGCCTTCGAGTAACCACAAGAGCGTCAGGCCGTTGTTGTCTTCCTGGGCGAAGTGGCGAATATCCTGCACGGTGACCAAAAATTCACGACCACTTTGATCCATTTTCCCCCTCCCAAAGAAGACAAATAATGACATGCTGTTTTTTGTCATAACGGAATTGTATGAAAAACAGTCATGATAAAAGCGTTACTTCACAACAAAAAAGTGCGCTTGCCCGTGATGGCATCGGCATAAACTCGACATTATCACTGTGAAGCAATAAAGGGATAACAAAAATGTCACATCCAATTGTTGAAGCACTGCAGGGCACCGAAGAGCAGTTCATCGAGCTGCGCCGCCACTTCCATCAGCACCCGGAAATTGGCTTTGAAGAACACCAAACCAGCGATCAGGTGGCGCGTCTGCTCACGAAATGGGGGTATGAAGTGCATCGTGGGCTGGCGGGGACGGGCGTTGTCGGCACGCTAAAAGTGGGTAACGGCAGCAAACGTCTGGGATTACGCGCCGATATGGACGCGTTACCGATGCAGGAAAACAGCGGCAAAGCCTGGGCCAGCAGCGTTGATGGCAAATTTCACGGCTGTGGGCACGACGGGCACACCACCACGCTGCTTTACGCCGCCGAATATCTGGCGAGGACTCGCAATTTTAGCGGCACACTGAACCTGATTTTTCAGCCAGCGGAAGAGCTGCTTTACGGCGGCCGGGTGATGGTTGAAGACGGCCTGTTCGATAAATTCCCCTGCGATCATATTTTCGGGCTGCACAATATGCCGTCGCAAAAACTCGGCAAAATCGGCCTGCACGACGGCGCGATGATGGCTTCGTCTGACACGTTACACATCGAAGTGAATGGCGTTGGCGGCCACGGTGCAGTGCCGGAACATACCGTGGATGCCACGCTGGTGGCTTGCCACATCACCATTGCCTTGCAGTCGATTGTGTCGCGCAACATCACGCCATTCGAGCCCGCGGTGGTTACCGTCGGCAGCATCCAGGCGGGGCATGCGCCAAATATCATCAACGAAAAAGTGCTAATGAAGCTCACGGTACGCACGTTGAGTGAAAAGGTGCGCCAGACCGTACTGCAACGCATCCATGACATCGCTGTAGCACAGGCCGAAAGTTTCGACGCGACGGCGACCCTGACTCACGTGAACGGCAGCCCGGTGCTGAAAAACGACCCGGCGGCGAATGAAATGGTACGCACCGTAGCCACTGATTTATTTGGTCATGATGCCGTGGCGACCATCGGCTCGTTTATGGGCAGCGAAGACTTCGCCTTCATGCTCGAGAAAAACCCTAACGGATGCTACTTCACCATTGGCGCGGGCGATGAGCCAGAACGCTGCATGGTGCATAACCCCGGTTATGACTTTAACGACAAGATCCTGCTCACCGGCGCGGCGCTCTGGAGTGGCCTGACCGAACACTATCTGCGTTAAACCAGCCATCGAAGGAGGGCCGCACGATGAGTACAGTTCCCCTGACAGACACCCGCGCCTTTGTCGGTAATGACCGATTGCTGGCCGGGATCGTTCTTAGCGTGTTGACCTTCTGGCTGTTCGCGCAGTCGGTCATCAACGTCGTTCCTGCCATGAAAAACAGCCTCGATATCTCGCTGGAAACGCTGACCCTGGCCGTCAGCCTCAGCGCCTTGTTCAGCGGCTGCTTTGTGGTCGCCAGCGGCGGTCTTGCTGATAAGTTTGGCCGCGTGCGTCTGACGTTGACGGGCCTGGTGCTGAGTATCATTGGCAGTGGTTTGCTGGTGCTGGCGCACGGCCCGGCGCTGTTCCTGGCGGGCAGGGCGATACAGGGGCTGTCGGCGGCCTGCATCATGCCCGCGACGCTCGCGCTGATCAAAACCTGGTATGAAGGCAAAGCGCGTCAGCGAGCCATCAGCTTTTGGGTGATTGGTTCGTGGGGCGGCAGCGGTTTGTGTTCCTTCGTCGGCGGCGCGATTGCCACCGGGCTGGGCTGGCGCTGGATTTTTGTGTTCTCAATGCTGGTGGCGCTGGTCGCTTTTCTGCTGATTCGCGGTACGCCGGAAAGCCGCAGCGCCAGTGCGCAGCAGCATAAGCTGGATATTAGTGGGCTGATCAGTTTTGTAGCGGCACTGGTGATGCTGAATTTATTTATCAGCAAAGGCCACGGCTGGGGCTGGAGCAGTGGGCTCACGCTCTCGATGCTGGCAGGCGCAGTGCTCGCCACCTTGTGGTTCATTCGTACGGGATTGCGCAAAGGCGACGCGGCGTTGATTGATTTCGCCCTGTTTAAAAACCGTTCCTACAGTGCGGCGGTGCTCTCAAACTTCATGCTAAACGGCAGTATCGGCACCATGATGATCACCAGTATCTGGCTGCAACAGGGGCATCATTTGTCGCCGTTGCAAAGCGGCATGATGACGCTGGGCTATCTGGTGACCGTGCTGGCGATGATCCGCGTCGGGGAGAAACTGCTTCAGCGCTATGGCGCGCGTATCCCGATGATGGCGGGGCCCGTGCTCAGCGCAATCGCAACGCTACTCATCTCCTGCACCTTCCTTGATAAAGAGAGTTACATCATCACGGTCTTCTTCAGCTTTGTGCTGTTCGGTCTGGGGCTGGGATGCTACGCCACGCCGTCGACCGACACCGCAGTCGTCAATGCGCCAGAGAATAAAGTTGGCGTCGCATCAGGCATCTATAAAATGGGCAGCTCGCTCGGCGGGGCGATGGGCATCGCCGTCACCGCGTCGCTGTACGCGTTGTTGTTGCCCTATGGAATGGCGAGCGCGGCACACTATGCGTTGCTGTTTAACAGTGCCATTTGCCTCAGTGCTGTTGCGGTGAGCTGGTGGTTATTGCCCGGCAATAAATCGCGGTGAACCTGGCGCCCGGCGGCACTTCGTTTGCCGGGCCTACGAAGAACTACGGATCGTGTAGGCCCGGTAAGGCGTAGCCGCCACCGGGCGATTTTTTAGTGCGGCAGATTACCTGCAACCCAGCGCGGCGCTTTCAAATCCGCCGCAAACATCCATATCAATTCACACAACAATGCTCGCAACGTGTTCTCCGTTTTCGGCAGGAATGACTGCTGACACAGCACCTCCGCCAGAGTCTGGCAATAACCGCACAACGTTTCTGCATCGGGCTCAAAAATTGGGATAGTTGAAGGAAGCGACTCAACGGTAAAACGGGCGATTAAATGAGGTGGAATGGGCTCGTCTAGCGTCGGGCGGATCAAAGCCAGACAAGCGTTTAGGCGGCCTAACAGCGCGAGTTTTTCCGTCGTCTTGTGACATTCAATCAGCGTTGACGCGAAGCGATCGCAGTAGTCAGCCAGATCGATAAAGTCTGTTGCAGCGTTAAAGGGCAGGGTGAGTAGATCGTGGTAGGGATTGTGGGTTGTTGGCATAAGAGATGCCTCCGATGAGAGTTTTAAAAACCGCCAGCGGAGAGGTCAAACTCACGGGTGGCGGGCTGAACGAGGTTGACCTTACTGGCTCTCACCGATACCAGCGCGTCTTACGACGCCCCCGCTCGGCCCACCATTGAAATGTGTAGCCGTGCGCACGACACAAAAAAGGCGCTAACGCGCCATTGTATCGTCGGTGGAGTTTATATCAGGAGGTCAATCCCGGCACCTGATTTTGCAGGCACCAGGCAAGAGTATTGCCGCAAAGAGAGAGCGGCAAGTATGGATGCGGACTTGATGGGGGGGAAAGGGCACAGCAAGCATTATGCCGTGCCGATAATTGGGAACTATCTAACAGTATGTATATGAAGGAATACTATCTGGATAACAGCCTTTTTTTGGGAAAAAAGGCTGTTATCTGATATATTTGTTAATCTAAATCGAGTGAATTTTCAAGAGAATACAGATTCGGATAATCCATTCAAACATTCTATAACAAAGCTTTTGACCTCTTGATCATCTCTCACTAGAGCCATGATCTTGGTTTCATAAAACGCACGGTTTGGGCAGTTAAGTCTGCGAGTAATTTTATCTATCACACCCGTACGCCTAATAGAATATCTTTCGATTAAGAAATTAATATCCCCTCTTTCAAGAGCATTTTCATAAATCGATAGCTCATCGTTATAAATGTCTCCGGCATTGATTGACACAGTTTTATTTTCAAAGCCGCCTTTATGGCTTGGCACTAGTTGATTAAACATCCATCTCACTGATTTGTTAACTGCAAGACTACATAAATCTTTTTTCTTTGCAGTATCACTTAAAACGCCAAGAATGTCTTGCTTAATCTCATTCATAACTGAACTGTCAATCTCAAAAATGGCACCATGTTTTTTTATAAAAAACTCTAGCATCATAGGGTGATAAAATATTGATTCTATGGAATGATATTTTAAAGTAAAGATAAAATCGGTTTTGAGGCTATTAATTTCTTCTGTTTTCTTGTTGTCATTGTCAACCAAACCGAACGCATTAACCCATCCTAGCTTATCATTACCTCTAATGCCTCTGACCGAAATTGCTACATCTTCGCATCCTTCCTTTGGGATTAATGACACGTCGGGGAATATTGATTTATAAAGCCCTATATCAAGGCTAGTGTTTATTCCTTCTATAAAAATAACCTTTTCTTTTGCGCCTATAATATCTCTTTTTATGTGATCAGGAATTGAACTTGGATCTTTAATAAGTTCAGTAGCCCATGAAGTCGCGATCCCAGAAATGTATTCACACGATTTTACCAAAAGGATTTGCGAATTGCTCATATCTGAAGCAAGGCCTATGTCGTGTGTAGATACAATGAAAAAACAATCAGGCCTAATTGCTATCAATTCCGATAGCAAGGGAGATGAAACAGATCTATGCAAATGCCTTTCAGGTTCATCAATGATAAAGAGAGTACCTGGCAATGCTGATATAACATCTGCGGAAATAGTTATGGCATTTTTCTCGCCATCAGATAATTGAGATATAGAATAAATTGCAGGTGGATCATACTTAGAGTTCACGGCTGTAATATTGTCTTCATCATCAAGTTCTATGGTAATAGGCATTCCTGATGATATTAATACAGAATTAATTATTTCTTTAGGAGACACACTAACCCTCAACGCCCCATCAATATCTCTGGCATCTACTTTATCGGCAACATCTCGATTTCTTCTATTAATGGCTTTTTTTAATCTAATGACAGGGAGCTTACTTTGTCTTGCATCCTCGACTTTCCAACGAGATGTGTTTGAATATTTCACGTTGTTTTGAAGGTATTCTAAAGTGGAGGCAAACTCTGAGTTCGACATGTCAATAATTGATGTATCAAACCAAATTTGCCTATGTGCCGATATCAATACAATATCGTTGTGATCTCTTAGATTTTTTAGCACATGATATATTAGTGACGATTTACCAGTGCCATTAGCCCCAAGAATGAAAAGAACCTGTCCTTTATCGATAGATAATATTCCGCCCTCAATATTATCTGAAGGGATTGGTATGTCAAAAGAATTTTCCAAGTTTTTCTCCTACAACAGATAGACTTCTATTATTCATTTATGATCATTGTATTATAAGATTTTGGTAGTCAATACTTGACCTTTTACAACTAGAACTTTTAGCTCGTATTAAATCGTCAAACCCATTTTTTCACTTTCCTCGCCAGTTGAAGTAATAACTGTACAATTGTAGTCTCGATAGACAAATCGTTTCTATATATTTAATCACATTTCTTTCACGTTTAGTCTCCATAATTTATTGTTAAGCTTATAGCGTCCGCCTTTGACACAAAGCTCCCAACCAAAAAAGGACCTCCCCAAAAAGCAGGGCGCATGCCTTCTATTCAAATCCCATGCTTCTTCAACAAAGCCCGAAGCTGGTGGTAAGTCAACCCCAGTAACTCCGCGGCTTTTTTCTGATTAAAGCGGGCCTGGTGTAACGCTTGTTGCAGCAGGTCTTTTTCTTGCTGTTGCTGAAATTCGCGCAGTTCCAGCGGCAGCGTTAGCTCACTTTTTTCAGCCTTAACCTCAGCAGCAACCGGGCGCTGGAACGGGTCGACGATGATGTTATCCAGCGGTTCTTCTGCATTACCGTGGCGATACACCGAGCGCTCGACCACATTCTTTAGCTCACGGATGTTGCCCGGCCAGCTGTAATGCTGAAGGGTCTCTTTGGCGTGATCAGTAAACCCGGGGAACAGCGGCATTTTCAGCTCCCGGCACATCTGGATGGCGAAGTGTTCAGCCATCAGCATGATGTCGCTTTGGCGCTCTCGCAGCGGGGGCAGTTGAACCACGTCGAATGCCAGTCGATCGAGGAGGTCGGCGCGGAAGGTGCCATCGCTGACCATTTGCGGTAAATCTGCATTGGTGGCGCAAACCAGGCGCACGTTGACCTGCAGCGGCTGGCTGCCGCCGACGCGTTCCAGTTCGCCGTATTCAATCACTCTGAGCAGTTTTTCCTGCACCAGCATCGGGGCGGTGGCTAATTCATCGAGGAACAATGTGCCGCCATCGGCGCGTTCAAAACGCCCTGGATGGCGTTTTTGCGCCCCGGTAAAGGCTCCCGCTTCGTGACCAAAAAGCTCCGAATCGAGCAGGTTTTCATTCAGTGCCGCGCAGTTCAGCGAGATAAACGGCCCTTGCCAGCGGGATGAGAGGAAGTGCAGGCGGTTGGCGATAAGCTCCTTCCCGGTGCCGCGTTCGCCGATGATCAGCACGGGTTTATCCAGTGGGGCGAGCCGTGAGACTTGCTCCAGCACCTCGATAAAGCTGTTCGCTTCGCCGAGCAGGTTGTCCTTGTAATCTGCCATGATGAAATTCACCACTCGTTAGTGTAATTGACCACTTTACTGTAGCGGTAGCGTGGCGAAAATTCAATCACAAGCTGATAAATCAATAAGATAAAAAGTTGGCACGCAACCTGCAATACCTCATCAGCAGGGCCATGCCCGATAACAGAACTACGTATGAGGATGTGAATTATGGGTATTTTTTCTCGTTTTGCCGATATCGTGAACGCCAACATCAACTCCCTGTTGGAAAAGGCTGAAGATCCGCAAAAACTGGTCCGCCTGATGATTCAGGAGATGGAAGACACGCTCGTCGAGGTGCGCTCCACTTCAGCCCGCGCGCTGGCGGAGAAGAAACAACTGACACGCCGCGTAGAGCAGGCGAACGCGCAGCAGGCCGAATGGCAGGAAAAAGCCGAACTGGCACTGCGCAAAGAGAAAGAAGATCTGGCGCGTGCTGCGCTGATCGAAAAACAGAAGCTGACCGATCTGATTACCAGCCTGGAACATGAAATCACGCTGGTGGATGAAACGCTGACGCGTATGAAAACCGAGATTGGCGAGCTGGAAAACAAGCTGAGCGAAACGCGTGCTCGCCAGCAGGCGCTGACGTTACGCCACCAGGCGGCAAGCTCTTCCCGCGATGTGCGCCGTCAGCTCGACAGCGGCAAGCTGGATGAAGCGATGGCTCGTTTTGAATCGTTCGAGCGCCGGATTGATCACATGGAAGCCGAAGCGGAAAGCCACGGTTTTGGTAAACAAAAATCGCTGGATCAGCAGTTTGCCGAACTGAAAGCGGACGATGATATCAGCGCGCAAATCGCTGAACTGCGCGCCAAAATGAAACAGGATAATCAATAATATTGCCTGGCGGCACGCGATGTGCCGCCGCTCATCATCTGTAAGGAGACCTCATGAGCGCGCTTTTTCTTGCCATACCGCTGACGTTATTTGTGCTTTTTGTCCTGCCGGTCTGGCTGTGGCTGCACTACAGCAACCGTTCCGGCGATGAGCTCTCGCAGAGCGAACTGCAGCGTCTGGGCCAACTGACGGACGAAGCCAAACGGATGCGTGAACGTATTCAGGCGCTGGAAGATATTCTCGATGCGGAACATCCGAACTGGAGAGAAAAATAATGGCGGGATTAGATTTCAGTAAAAAGCTGTGGCGTATTCCGCAGCAGGGCATGGTGAAGGGCGTGTGCGCCGGGATTGCGCACTGGCTCGACGTTCCGGTGAAACTGGTGCGTCTGATTACCGTGCTGGCGATGATTTTTGGTCTGTTTTTCTTTGTGGTCGTCGCTTACATCATTTTGACGTTTGCACTCGATCCTATCCCGGACAGTGAAATGTACGGTGAAAAAATGCCGAGCAGTGGTGATTTGCTGAGCGCCGTCGACGCCGAACTGGCTGCGGGCGAAAAGCGCCTGCGCGAGATGGAACGCTATGTCACCTCAGATACTTTTTCTTTACGTAGTCGTTTCCGTCAGCTTTAACGGAGAGTGAATTGATGAAACAAAACTGGCAGCGAGCCGGGCAGAAAGTGAAACCCGGCCTGAAAATTGCGGGTAAGTTGGTGTTGCTGACTGCACTGCGTTACGGCCCGGCGGGCGTTGCCGGTTGGGCTATCAAATCCGTGGCGCGTCGGCCGCTGAAGATGCTACTTGCGGTGGCGCTTGAGCCTGTGCTGGCTCGCCTGGCAAACCGGATGTCGCGCAAGTATTTCTCCTGAAAATAGGGGAGGGCACTCCCCTTGCAAGCTTATCTCTGCAACAAATTTCTTTATTATTTGCGTCAGTTCACAATAAATGAACTGCGACCTCGCCTAACCCCGATTTTACGTTTTTTCCACCTGTTGTTACGTTGACATCCCATTTTCGTGGGAGTAGATTCCCTTTTCGTGGGACCGCTACCACGAAAATGAAAAGTGACGAAAATGATTAAATCTCTGCTCGCTAACCTTTACGGTGAAACATTTTCACCAGCACATCAGGAAAGGCTTTTTGCAAATATTGAAAAAGCAAAATCTGCTATTAATGCGCCACGTAAAAGAAACTGGGATCAGCAGGATGTGGTGCTGATTACTTACGCAGACCAATTTCGCCAGCAGGGCAGGAAAAGCCTGCCGGTATTTACACAGTTTTATAATCAGTGGTTGAAAAATTCTTTTTCTCACGTGCACCTTCTTCCTTTTTATCCGTGGTCATCCGATGACGGATTCTCCGTAATGGATTACCATCAGGTCGCGCCCGACACCGGCGACTGGCAGGATGTTGCCGACCTGAAAAAATCTTCAAGGCTGATGTTTGACTTTGTCTGCAACCACATGTCGGCAAAAAGTGACTGGTTTGCCCGTTATCTGCGCCAGGATGCAGGCTATGAAAACTTCTTCCTCGCCGTTGACCCAACAACAGATCTCAGCGCGGTGACGCGCCCGCGAGCGCTCCCTTTACTGACACCCTTCACGCTGGAAGACGGCACCACTCGCCATCTGTGGACCACCTTCAGCGACGATCAAATAGACCTTAACTTTGCCGAACCGGAAGTTCTGCTCGCGATGGTGGAGGTGCTTTTGCATTATCTGCAAGAAGGGGCAGACTACGTGCGACTTGATGCCGTCGGCTTTATGTGGAAAGTCCCCGGCACATCCTGTATTCATCTTCCGCAAACGCATGCTCTGATCAAACTGTTCCGAGCCATCACCGAAGAGGTGGCACCAGGCACAGTCATCATCACCGAGACCAACGTCCCGCACAAAGACAACATCGCTTACTTCGGCGACGGCACGGATGAAGCGCAGATGGTCTATCAGTTCTCATTGCCGCCACTGGTGCTGCATGCGATGCACACGACGAAAGTAGAAACCCTTTGCCGCTGGGCGCAGGGGCTAACCTTGCCCTCGTCGCAGACCACCTGGTTCAACTTCCTCGCTTCTCATGACGGCATTGGCCTTAATCCGCTGCGTGGTATTTTGCCGGAAGATGAGATCCTGACGCTGGTCGAAAAACTTCAGCAGCAAGGTGCGCTGGTCAACTGGAAAAACAATCCGGATGGGACCCGCAGTCCTTATGAAATCAACGTCACCTATATGGACGCGCTCAGTCCGAAGGAGAGCAGCGACGACGATCGTCTGGCGCGGTTTGTGCTGACACATGCACTGTTACTGAGCTTCCCGGGCGTCCCGGCTCTCTACATTCAAAGTATTCTGGGCTCGCGTAATGATTATGCTGGTGTGGAAACGGCAGGCTATAACCGTGCCATCAACCGTCAGAAATATGATCTGGCTGAGATAGAAAGCGAGATGGCGATTGGCGGCGGTTTGCGTGCACGTGTGTATCACCAATTGTGTCATCTGCTGGCGCTGCGTCGGGAACTGTCCGCTTTCCACCCCGACGCGAAAGCCGAATTCTCAACATTGAATGAACACGTCTTACAAATTAAACGAGAAAACGGGAAACTGACCGCATTATTTAATTTCAGTGAGCGGCCGCAGACAATAATTCATGAATGTAAAAATGCCCGGGAGTTAATTAACGGGGTTGATATTAACACTTCAAACTTAACCCTTGAGCCGTGGCAAGTCATGTGGATTCAGAATACCTAAAAGGACGATAAAATGAAAATAGCGAATACCGTGCTGATAACAGCACTGGTTTCCTGCACCCTGATTTCAGGCTGTCGGGATGATAATAAAACCGTCACGATCGAATTTATGCATTCTTCGGTGGAACAGGAACGTCAGGCTGTTATTAATCAGCTGATCGAACGTTTTGAAAAGGAAAATCCAGGCATTGTGGTGAAACCTGTTCCTGTCGAAGAGGATGCTTTTAATACCAAAGTGATCACCCTGGCGCGAACCGGTGCGCTACCGGCGGTGATGGAAGTCAGTCACGATTACGCCAAAGTTTTGGATAAAGAACAACTGCTGGACCGTGATGCGGTTGCGAAGGCGATTACGGATACTGGCGAAGCGCAATTTTACGACGGCGTGCTGCGAATCGTGCGCACCGAAGATGGCAAAGCGTGGACCGGCGCGCCGATCAGCGCCTGGATCCAGGGCGTCTGGTATCACAAAGATGTGCTGGCTGCGGCGGGTATCGCCGAACCTCGCAACTGGCAGGAATTGTTGACGGCCAGCAAGGCATTCAGCAATCCGGCGAAGAAAAAATACGGTATTGCGATGCCGACGGCGGAAAGCGTGATGACCGAGCAGGCGTTCTCGCAGTTTGCGTTGTCGAATAACGCCAACGTGTTTGACCGCAATGGCAACATCTCCCTGGATACGCCAGAAATGCGCAGTGCGCTGACGTTTTACCGCGATTTAGCCACCACCACGATGCCGGGCTCCAACGATGTCATGGAGATCAAAGATGCCTTTATGAACGGCTCAGCGCCGATGGCTATCTATTCCACCTACATTCTCCCGGCTGTTTACAAAGAGGGCAAACCGTCTGAAATCGGCTTTATGGTGCCGACGGAGGCGTCCCCCGCGGTGTACGGCACGGTAACTTCATTGACCATTACCTCCGGGCTTGAAAAACAGCAGACCGAAGCGGCGGAAAAATTTGTCACCTGGATGGAGAAACCGCAGAACTCCGCTGACTGGGTAATGATGTCGCCAGGCGCAGCGCTGCCAATGACCAAAAGCGTCGTTGAGACCGCAACCTGGAAAGAGAACGAAGTGATCAAGGTATTTGGTCAGTTGCCGTACGAGCTGATCGCCCAATTCCCGAACGTGAAGGTGTTTGGCGCGGTGGGGGATAAAAACTTCACCCGTATGGGCGATGTGACCGGATCCGGCGTGATAAGCGCGATGGTGAATGCCGCCACTGTAGGTAAAAAACCCATTGAACCGCTGCTGGCTGACGGTCAGAAACGGCTTGATACCCTTGTTAAGCAGCCCTAAAAGGCGGAACACCGAATGATGAAGAAGTTCATGTCGGGCCGCTCCGACTTGCCGTTTGCGCTGATGTTGCTTGGCCCCAGCTTGCTACTGCTGGCAGGGCTGGTGGCCTGGCCGATGCTCTCCAATATTGAGATAAGCTTCCAGCGTTTGCCGCTCAACCCGCGTATCGAGTCGACGTTTGTCGGGCTGGATAACTACATCCGCATTCTGAGCGACCCGGGTTTCTGGCACTCGTTGTGGATGACCTTCTGGTACACCGCGCTGGTGGTGCTGGGTAGCACGGCGCTTGGGCTGGGCGTGGCGATATTTTTCAACCGCGAGTTTCGTCTGCGTAAAACCGCGCGTTCGCTGGTATTGCTCTCCTATGTCACGCCCTCGATCTCGCTGGTGTTCGCCTGGAAATACATGTTCAACAACGGCTACGGCATTGTGAACTATCTGGGCGTGGATCTGCTTGGACTCTATAAGCAAGCGCCGTTGTGGTTCGACAACCCGGGCAGCAGTTTTGTGCTGGTGGTGCTGTTCGCCATCTGGCGCTATTTCCCGTATGCGTTCATCTCGTTCCTGGCGATTTTGCAGACCGTGGACAAGTCGCTGTATGAGGCGGCGGAGATGGACGGCGCCAATGCCTGGCAGCGTTTTCGCATCGTCACGCTGCCCGCCATTATGCCGGTGTTGGCTACCGTTGTTACACTGCGCACCATCTGGATGTTCTACATGTTCGCCGACGTTTATTTGCTGACGACGAAGGTCGATATCCTCGGCGTCTATCTCTACAAAACCGCGTTTGCCTTTAACGATTTAGGCAAAGCGGCGGCGATTTCGGTGGTGCTGTTTGTGATTATTTTTGCAGTCATTCTTCTGACCAGAAAGCGGGTGAACTTCAATGGCAACAAATAAACGTCGCTGGAACCGCGTGCTGTTTTACCTCGGCCTGGTGCTGTTCCTGGGCTTCACGCTGTTCCCGTTCTTTGTGATGCTGATGACCTCGTTCAAAAGTGCGAAAGAAGCCATTTCTCTGCACCCGACGCTGATGCCGCGCGAGTGGACGTTCGAGCATTACATCGACATTTTTAATCCGCTGATCTTTCCGTTCGTCAGCTACTTCCGCAACAGCATGGTGGTGTCTCTGGTGTCGTCTGCCATCGCGCTGTTCCTCGGGACGCTAGGGGCGTGGGCGCTGTCGAAATTGCGCTTTCGGGGTCGCGAAACCATTAATGCCAGCTTCTACACCGTCTATATGTTCTCCGGGATTTTGCTGGTGGTGCCGCTGTTCAAAATCATCACCGCGTTGGGTATCTATGACACCGAACTGGCGCTGATCCTGACAATGGTGACACAGACGCTGCCGACCGCCATTTTCATGCTGAAAAGTTACTTCGACACCATCCCGAATGAGATCGAAGAAGCGGCGATGATGGACGGCCTGAACCGGCTGCAAATCATCTTCCGCATCACCGTGCCGCTGGCGATGTCCGGGCTGATTTCGGTGTTTGTCTACTGCTTTATGGTGGCGTGGAATGACTATCTGTTTGCCTCGATTTTCCTCTCCAGCGCGGAAAACTTCACGCTGCCAGTAGGGCTCAACACGCTGTTCAGCACCCCTGATTACATCTGGGGAAGAATGATGGCGGCTTCGCTGGTGACAGCGCTGCCGGTCGTGATCATGTACGCGCTCTCAGAGCGCTTTATCAAAAGTGGTTTGACCGCCGGTGGCGTTAAGGGCTGAGGCGGCCAGTTTTTGACAAGGAATAAGTGATGAAAAAATTAGTAGCAACGGCCCCGCGCGTCGCGGCTTTAGTGGACTATCAGGATGCTCAGGTTGGGGCAAATGAAGTGAAAATTCGCGTGCGCTACGGGGCGCCGAAGCACGGAACGGAAGTGGTGGATTTCCGCGCCGCCAGCCCGTTTATCGACGAAGAGTTCAACGCTGAATGGCAACTGTTTACTGCTCGTGACGCCAACGCGCCGCGTGGTATCGAGTTTGGCAAATTCCAGCTCGGTAACATGGTGGTCGGCGACGTGATTCAGTGTGGTGAGGCGGTGACAGACTATCGCGAAGGTGACAGCGTGTGCTGTTACGGTCCGCTGGCGGAAACCGTCATTGTTAACGCGGTCGATAACTACAAGCTGCGCAAGATGCCGGAAGGGGCATCCTGGAAGAATGCTGTCTGTTATGACCCGGCGCAGTTCGCGATGAGTGGCGTACGCGATGCCAACGTCCGCGTGGGGGATTTCGTGGTGGTGATTGGCCTCGGCGCGATTGGCCAAATAGCCGTGCAGCTGGCGAAGAAAGCCGGGGCATCGGTGGTCATTGGCATTGACCCGATTTCACATCGCTGTGAGATTGCCCGCCGCCATGGCGCGGATGTCTGTATGAGCCCGATGGGCACCGACGTTGGGCTTGAAATCAAAAAGCTGACCGGCAAGCAGGGCGCGGACGTGATCATCGAAACCAGTGGTCACGGCGATGCGTTGCAATCGGCACTACGTGGTCTGGCCTACGGCGGCACCATTTCGTATGTTGCTTTTGCGAAGCCGTTCAATGGCCTGAACTTCGGCCGTGAAGCGCACTTCAACAACGCCAAAATCGTGTTTTCCCGCGCGTGCAGCGAGCCAAATCCGGACTATCCGCGCTGGAACCGCAAGCGCATTGAAGAAACCTGCTGGGAACTTCTGATGAACGGCTACCTGAACTGTGAAGACCTGATCGATCCGGTCGTGCCGTTCAGCGAAAGCCCGGAAAGCTACATGAAATTCGTCGATAAGCAGCCAGAGCTGAGTATCAAAATGGGCGTCACTTTTTAAGCTAAGCAAGGAAGCAGAACATGAAAATCGCAACACAGAATCAGGCTTTTTTCCCGGAAAACATCCTGGAGAAGTTTCGCTATATCAAAGCGATGGGTTTTGACGGTTATGAAATCGACGGTCGCTTGCTGGTCAACAATCTGGCTGAAGTCAAAGCGGCAATCAAAGAGACAGGGCTGCCTGTCACCACGGCGTGCGGTGGCTATGACGGCTGGATCGGTGATTTTATCGAAGAGCGTCGTCTCAACGGTTTGCAGCAAATCACCCGTATTCTTGAAGCGCTGGCAGAAGTGGGCGGCAAGGGCATCGTGGTGCCCGCTGCCTGGGGCATGTTTACCTTCCGCTTACCGCCAATGACATCGCCTCGCAGTTTTGAGGGCGATCGAAAAGCCGTCAGTGATTCTCTGCGTTTTCTGGATGAAGTCGCAGGACGCACCGGGACGACCGTGCTGCTGGAACCGTTGAACCGCTACCAGGATCACATGATCAACACCCTGGCGGATGCGCGTCGTTACATCACGGAAAATGCTCTGAAGCACACGCAAATCATCGGTGATTTCTACCACATGAATATCGAAGAAGATGACATTGCTGAGGCGCTGCATGCCAACCGCGATCTGCTGGGCCACGTCCATATCGCCGACAATCACCGCTATCAGCCAGGCAGCGGCAGCCTGAATTTCACGGCGTTGTTCGACCAACTGCGTGAGGATAAATATCCGGGTTACGTGGTGTATGAATGCCGCGTACGTGCTGACGATCCGGCCAAAGCCTATCAGGGTTCCCTTATCTATCTGCGTGAGTGCTAAGAGGTTATCGCGTGAAAAGTGCTACAGCTGTCGCCCCGTTGCGCGTTGCCATTATTGGCGCGGGGCAGGTGGCGGAAAAAGTCCATGCGTCGTACTACGCCACGCGAAGCGATTTGCGGATGGTGGCTGTCTGTGACAGCCGCCTGGAGCAGGCGCAGGCGTTCGCGGCAAAAAATGACATCGGCGGCAGTTATGACGATGTTCGCCTGATGTTGCAGGAAGCGCAGCCGGATATTGTTAGCGTCTGTTCGCCGAACCGCTTTCACTTCGAGCACGTGATGGCGGCCCTGGAAGCAGGTTGCCATGTGATGTGTGAAAAGCCACCCGCGATGACGCCACAGCAGGCAGACGAAATGCGCCAGATGGCGCGCAAACAGGGCAAGGTGCTGGCGTACGATTTCCACCACCGATTTTCGCTGGATGCGCAACTGCTGCGGAAAAACATGCAGGCGGGCGCGCTTGGCGAAGTGTACCTGACAACTGCCACCGCGCTGCGTCGCAGCGGCGTGCCGGGCTGGGGTGTCTTCACCAATAAAGCGATGCAGGGCGGCGGCCCGCTTATCGATATCGGTATTCATATGCTGGATGCGGCGATGTTTGTGCTTGGTTTCCCGGCCGTGCGTCGCGTGATGGCGCACAGTTTCCAGAAGCTGGGAACGGTGAAACAGAGCGGTCAGTTTGGCGAGTGGGACCCGACGCAATACACCGTGGAAGATGCGCTGTTTGGCATCATTGAATTCCAAAGCGGCGGCTTGCTGCGGCTCGATACTTCGTTTGTGTTGAACATCGCCGAGCAGTCGCAAATGAACGTGAGTTTCTGCGGTGAAAAAGCGGGGGCAACGCTATTCCCGGCCCATGTCTACAATGACGTGGACGGGGAACTGCATACCCTGGTGCAGCGAGAGCAGGCCGATGACAATCGTCATTTCCGCAGCATGGAAGCCTTTGTTAATCATGTGCAGGGCGAGCCTGTGGCGATCGCGGATGGCGATCAGGGTTTCATCATTCAACAACTGGTCGCGGCACTCTATGCGTCAGCAGAAAAGGGCGACTGGGTGGAAATATGTTGACGGTGAGCACCCTGATCGACCCGGGTTTCAGCCCACATAGCCTGAACAAATACGCGTCGCTTCTGACGACGGGCAATGGCTACATGGGCGTGCGTGGCACGCACGAAGAGGATTACACCCAGCAAACGCGCGGCATGTATCTGGCCGGGCTTTACCACTGTGCCGGTCGTGGCGAAACCAATGAACTGGTAAATTTGCCGGATGTGACAGGCGTGCAGCTTGAGGTAAACGGCGAGCCTTTCACGCTGCTGAGTGGCCAGTTTGAACACTGGCTGCGCGAGCTGGATTTTAGCTGTGGCGAACTGCGCCGCGAAGTTATCTGGCGCGCGCCTTCCGGTGCTCGCGTGCGTATCGTCAGCCGTCGTTTTACGTCTATGGCTCAGCATCCGCTGCTGGCGATGCAGTTCACTGTCACGGCGCTGGATCGGGACGTCACGCTGTCATTTTCCAGCGGTATTGATGGCACACAAACCAACAGCGGTCGTCAGCATCTGGATGAGCTTTCGTTACGTGTATTTGGACAACAGGTGTTGCAGGGCGCATGGGCGACGCAGTCCGGTAGTCACGAAGTGGTGATCACCAGCCACTGCCAGCTCAGCCAGCCAGCGGACAGCTGTTTTACAGCGAAGAACCGCAGGCTGATGCAAAACAGCGTGATCAATCTGACCGTGGGTGACAGTGTCACGTTAGAAAAAGTGAGTTGGGTGGTGCAACGTCAGCCGGATACGCTCTCGCTCGACACTTTCAGCCGCCGTTGTCTGAACGATCTACAGGCCAGCGCCGCGCAAGGGTACGAAGCGTTGCGCGCAGCATCACAAGTGGTGTGGCAGCAGGAGTGGGTTAAATGTCGAGTGGTCGTTGATTCCCGTGATGCTCGCGATCAGCTTGCTCTCGATTTTGCGCATTACCACCTTGCGGCCATGACGCCTGCGCATGATGAAAGGACCAGCATTGCGGCCAAGGCGCTGACCGGGGAAGGCTACAAAGGCCATGTGTTCTGGGATACGGAAGTTTTTTTACTGCCGTATCACCTGCTGACGAACCCGGAAACGGCTCGCAGCCTGTTGCGCTACCGCTATCTGAATCTGGCGGGCGCACGCGAAAAAGCACGACGCAATGGCTGGCACGGGGCGCTGTTCCCATGGGAAAGCGCTCAGAGCGGGCAGGAGGAAACGCCTGAATTCGCCGCCATTAATATTCGTACAGGGCTGCGGCAGAAAGTGGCTTCCGCGCTGGCAGAACATCACCTGGTAGCGGATATTGCCTGGGCGGTGGTGAACTACTGGTACGCAACGCAGGACGAAGCGTTTATGCGTGAAGAGGGCATTACCCTGCTCACCGAAACGGCGACATTCTGGATAAGCCGCGCGACAGAAGTGAACGGACGGCTGGAAATTCACGATGTCATCGGCCCGGATGAATACACAGAGCACGTCAATAACAACGCCTTCACCAACTATCTGGCCTGGCATAACGTTGAGAAAGCACTGCATTTCGCTCGTCAGTTTGGCGACGTAAAGCCTGCTTTTGCGCAAAGTGCGGCTGATTTCCTGCAACGTCTGTGGCTACCCAAACCTGACGAGCACGGCGTGCTGGCGCAGGATGACACATTCTTCAGCAAGCCAACGCTCGATCTCAGCAAATACAAAGCGAAAGCAGGAAAGCAGACCATCCTGCTGGATTACTCCCGGGCGGAAGTCAATGAGATGCAAATCCTCAAACAGGCCGATGTCGTGATGCTGACATATATGCTGCCGGAACGGTTCTCCGCGGAGGAATGCCTTGCCAATCTGGCGTATTACGAGCCAAGAACGATCCACGATTCGTCATTAAGCAAAGCTATCCACGGCATCGTGGCCGCGCGCTGTGGGCAACCCGAAGAAGCCTATCGCTTCTGGCAGGCGGGCTGTGAGATTGATTTGGGCGAGGATCCACACAGCAGCGACGACGGCATTCATGCGGCGGCGACCGGGGCTATCTGGCTTGGCGCGGTACAAGGATTTGCCGGGCTTTCCGTTTGCGACGGTGAACTGCATCTGTCGCCGACGCTGCCTGAAGCATGGCGCAGCCTGCGGGTGCCGCTTTGCTGGCACGGCGTTCGACTCGTTCTCGATATCACCGCAGACGACATTGTTCTGACCACAACGCAGGCGCTTTCGCTTTGGTTGTGGGGGCGCAAAGTGTGTATCGAGGGTGAAGCTCGCTATGCAAGGTCCGATTTTTTAAACGGAAAATTTGGGACCGCTACCAGTGAGGGGATTGCATGAAACTTCAGGCGGTTATTTTCGATCTCGATGGGGTCATCACCGACACGGCACACCTGCATTTTCTGGCCTGGCGCGAGGCGGCACAGGAGTTGGGTATTGTCATTGATGCAGCGTTCAACGAGCAGTTGAAGGGCATCAGCCGTCTTGACTCGTTGCAGCGTATTCTGGAGCACGGCGGTAGGGCGACGGACTTTACGGACGCAGAGCGTCAGGCGATTGCCGCGCGTAAGAATGCCTGCTACGTGGCGTCTTTGACCTCGCTCACGCCGCAGTCCATTTTGCCGGGTATCAAGGAGCTTATCGTCACGCTACGCCAGAAGGGGATTCGTATTGGTCTGGCTTCGGTGTCGCTGAATGCGCCGACCATTCTCTCGGCGCTGGGCATTGCCAGTCTCTTTGATTATTGTGCTGACGCTTCGCGCGTGAAGCATTCAAAGCCTGCGCCGGATATTTTTCTGGTCGCCTGTGAGGGCCTGGGCGTCTTGCCGCAGCATGCTGTCGGGGTGGAAGACGCGCAGGCGGGTATTGAGGCTATCAATGCCAGCGGCATGGCGTCTGTGGGGATAGGCAAGGATTTGCAGGGCGCTGGGTTGTTACTCACGTCGACACATGAACTGAACTGGCCACGGCTGGCGGCTTACTGGAACAACCGAAACCCGGTTACGGAAGCCTGAGAGGAATAAAGAGATGGCACAACTTTCACTGCAACATATCCAGAAAATTTACGACAACCACGTTCACGTGGTGAAAGACTTCAACCTTGAGATTGAAGACAAAGAGTTTATCGTGCTGGTGGGGCCGTCCGGCTGTGGGAAATCGACAACACTGCGCATGATTGCCGGCCTGGAGGCTATCAGCCACGGTGATCTGCTGATTGATGGCGTGCGCATGAATGACGTCCCCGCCAAATCGCGAAATATCGCGATGGTGTTTCAGAACTATGCGCTCTATCCGCACATGACCGTGTATGACAACATGGCGTTCGGGCTGAAGATGCAAAAAATCGCGCCGGACGTTATCGAGGAGCGCGTAAGTTGGGCGGCGCAGATTCTGGGTTTGCGTGAGTATCTCAAGCGCAAACCTGGCGCATTGTCAGGCGGCCAGCGCCAGCGTGTGGCGCTTGGGCGCGCGATCGTTCGTGAAGCGGGCGTGTTCCTGATGGACGAACCGCTGTCAAACCTTGATGCTAAGCTGCGTGTGCAAATGCGCGCGGAGATCTGCAAACTGCATCAAAAGCTGAATACCACCATGATTTACGTCACCCACGATCAGACCGAAGCCATGACCATGGCGACCAGAATCGTGATCATGAAAGACGGCATTGTGCAGCAGGTTGGGGCACCAAAGCAGGTTTATAACCAGCCTGCCAATATGTTTGTCGCCGGGTTTATTGGCTCGCCAGCTATGAACTTCATTCGCGGCGCTATCGACGGCACAGACTTTGTCACCGAAACCCTGCGCTTGCCGATCCCGGCAGACAAAATGAAGGTGCTGGATGCCGCAGGCTATCAGCGCAAAGCCATCGTAATGGGGATTCGCCCGGAAGATATTCTTACGGCTTCCGGCGAGGTGATGGCTCGCATCAGCGTGGCCGAGCTGACCGGCGCGGAATTTATGCTGTACGTCACCGTGGGCGGACATGAATTGGTTGTCCGCGCTTCGTCGGCTTGCGATTATTTCGCAGGAGAAAATATTGGGCTGACTTTTGATATGGAGAAAAGTCATTTCTTCGATATTGAATCAGAAGTCGCCATTCGCTAATAAAAATATGAAGTTTTAGGGGGAGCCGTTAACTCCCCCTCTTTACCCTGTCGTTACACTATGAAAGGACTTTATTATGAACGCACTACCTCGGTGCGCAGCGCTGCTATTTAGCGTCTGTGCTCTTTACGCACATGCCGATAATGATGGCTGGAAATTCAATGTCGGCGCAATGTATGAAATAGAAAACATTGAAGGGCAGGCTGATGATGCGGATGGGTTATATGAACCATCGGTCTGGTTTAATGCTTCTAAGGGGCCATGGAAAATCGCCGTGGCGATGTATCAGGAAGGACCGGTGGATTACAGCAGCATGACTCGCCGCGGTACTTATTTTAATCGCCCCGAACTGGAAATACGTTATCAGGTGCTCGATAGTGATGATTTCACGCTAGGCTTAACTGGCGGACTTCGTAATTATGGCTATCACTTTAAAGATGAAAATAATAAAGATGCGGGTACTGCTAACATGCAACGTTATAAAGTGCAGCCGGACTGGAATCTGCGTTTAAGTGACGACTGGCATTTTAACGGTTGGCTCGCGATGTATCAATTTGCCAACGATTTAGATCAAACTGGCTATGCCGACAGCCGTGTCGAAACCGAAACAGGGTTGACCTGGAAAATAAATGAAAACGTGTCACTCCTGACCAATTATTATCTGGAGCGCGGATTCAACATGGACAAGAGCCGTAATAATGGTGAGTTTTCCACCCAGGAAATGCGACTCTACTTACCGATTTCCTTCGGTTCCACCACTGTTACGCCCTATACCCGGGTAGGTCTGGATCGCTGGACCAACTGGGACTGGCAGAACGATCCGACGCGCGAAGGGCATGACTTTAACCGTCTCGGTTTACAGTATGCGCATGATTTCGATAACGGTGTTTCGGTATCACTGGAATACGCGTATGAGTGGGAGCATCACGACGAGGGCGATGACGACCGGTTCCATTATGCGGGCGTTGGCATTAACTACGCGTTTTGATGAGGTGTGGACAGGGCCTGCAGGCATGCAGGCCCGTTCAGGCGTGTCAGGTCAGGGACTCGGACAGAGAGATTCGGGTTGCCACCGTAATGCGCTTCGGCCCGGGCTTTCCACCAATACATTTGAAGAGCTGATCGCTACTTTGTGCCCCAAGTTCATAGGCAGGCACATCGACGCCGCCCGGTGACGGCGACAGCAGAAAAGAGAGCGTTTCGTTGCTGTAACCGACCACGCCCAGGTCCTGTGGAATACGTATATTCAACTCAACCGCCGCGCGGTACAGGCTGACCAGCTTCATGCTGTCGGTGGCAAAGACAGCGTCGGGTCGGTTTTCCATCGAAAGCAGGTGTTTGGCTGCAGCCAGTGCACTTTCATGGGTATATCCACTGTCAATCATCCACGCTTCATTGAGCGCAATATGGTGACGCTTCAGGCTTTCTTTATAGCCCGACAGACGGTCAATCGATACGTGATAATCCAGTGGTGCATGCAGACAGGCTATTTTTTTGTGCCCGCGGGAAATCAACGCGTCGGTCAACGAAATACTATCCTGATAATTATCAGTATCCACCGAATAGACGTTCTGATAATCACCTTCAACTTTACCGATCACCACCACCGGAATGCCATAACAATCAAGGCGTGAGAAAAAGATCTCATCCGCGGGCGAGCTCAGCATAATGATCCCTTTAATCAACTTCTGGCGAATTTTATTTTCGCATTTGAGCAAATCATCTTCACTGCTTTTTGACGTCTGTAATATCACATCAAAACCTTCATCTTCCGCTCTGGCGGAAATAGCATGCAGTGCTTCTGCGAAGAAAGGATTGCCGGCGGTCGTTTTGGTGGAGCGAGTCGATATCACCATAATGGCATCAAAGCCCGATGAAGTGAGGGCGCGAGCAAGTTTATTCGGCTGGTAGTTTAATTCTTTAATCGCCCGCTGAACTTTCTCCAGCGCTTCCGGAGAGATATTGGTTTGATTATTCAGCACTCTCGAAACGGTAGATTTTGAAACGCCAGCAACCCGGGCAATATCATAAATAGTGGGTGACATACACCTGCCGATCTCCATGGTAGAGTCAATCAGACGCATCTTACTGGAGAAAAAGCCTGAAATACAGCGCAGTGCGGTTGATAATTCTCTTTACGGACCCTATGTCATGTATCCTGAAGGAAAGGGTTGCAAGCGGACAAAACAGGATGGCGATGAACCGACTTAAAAGCGAATTCAATGCCCTGGTGAACCGTGGCGTGGACAGACATCTGCGCCTCGCTGTCACCGGGCTTAGCCGCAGCGGCAAAACCGCGTTTATTACCGCGCTGGTGAATCAGTTGCTGAACCTGCACGCGGGGGCGCGAATGCCTCTGCTTAGCGCGGTGCGTGAAGAACGCCTGCTCGGCGTGAAACGGGTGCCGCAGCGCGATTTTGGTATTCCGCGTTTTACCTACGACGAAGGGCTGGCCCAGCTGTATGGCACACCGCCGACCTGGCCGACGCCGACGCGCGGTGTCAGCGAAATTCGCCTCGCACTGCGTTTTCGTTCTAACGACTCGTTGTTACGTCACTTTAAAGATACCTCGACGCTGTACCTGGAAATTGTCGATTACCCGGGTGAATGGCTGCTCGATTTGCCGATGCTGGCGCAGGATTACCTGAGCTGGTCACGTCAGATGACCGGGCTGTTGCAGGGCCAGCGCGGTGAGTGGTCTGAACGCTGGCGCAAGCTGTGTGAAGGGCTCGACCCGCTGGCTCCGGCCGATGAAAACCGGCTGGCTGAAATTGCCCAGGCATGGACCGATTATCTGCATACCTGCAAACAAGAAGGGCTGCATTTTATCCAGCCGGGGCGCTTTGTTTTACCGGGTGATATGGCGGGCGCACCTGCGCTGCAATTCTTCCCATGGCCGGATGTCGACGGCGTTGGCGAAGCGCGTCTGGCGCAAGCCGACAAGCACACTAACGCCGGCATGCTGCGTGCGCGTTTCGACTACTACTGCGAGCATGTGGTCAAAGGGTTCTATAAAAATCACTTCCTGCGCTTCGACCGGCAAATTGTGCTGGTAGATTGCCTGCAACCGCTCAACAGCGGCCCTCAGGCGTTCAATGATATGCGTCTGGCGCTGACGCAATTGATGCAAAGTTTCCATTATGGGCAGCGCACGCTGTTCCGCCGTTTGTTCTCGCCGGTCATCGACAAGCTGCTGTTTGCGGCCACCAAAGCCGATCATGTCACCGTCGATCAGCACGCCAACATGGTGTCGCTACTTCAGCAACTGATTCAGGATGCGTGGCAGAACGCCGCGTTTGAGGGCATCAGTATGGATTGCATGGGGCTGGCTTCCGTACAGGCCACGCAAAGTGGGCTGATTGATGTCGACGGCGAGAAGATCCCGGCGTTACGAGGAAACCGCCTGAACGATGGCCAGCCGTTGACGGTCTATCCGGGCGAAGTGCCAGCCAGGCTGCCGGGTCAGGCATTCTGGGAAAAGCAGGGCTTCCAGTTTGAAGCCTTTCGCCCGCAGGTGATGGACGTGGACAAACCGCTGCCGCACATCCGTCTGGATGCGGCGCTGGAGTTTTTGATTGGAGATAAATTGCGATGAGCGAACCGTTAAAACCGCGTATCGATTTCGCCGGACCGCTGGAAGCGGAAAAAAGTGAGCAACTGCGGGGCGCTCAAACGTTTGAACAAAGCCAGGCTGACACCTTCGCCCCCGCGCTGATTGACTCGCCGCTGGAAGACGAAGGGCAGGCGGAGGCCGTGGTTGAAGCGGCACTGCGTCCAAAACGCAGTCTGTGGCGCAAAATGGTCACTGCGGGTCTGACGCTGTTTGGCGTAAGCGTGGTCGCGCAAGGCGTGCAATGGACGATGAATGCCTGGCAGACACAGGATTGGGTCGCGTTAGGCGGCTGCGCAGCAGGGGCATTGATTGTCGGGGCTGGCGTTGGCTCTGTTGCCACTGAATGGCGACGCTTATGGCGTTTGCGTCAGCGTGCGCAGGAACGTGACGAAGCGCGGGATCTGCTGCATAGCCACGGAAATGGCAAAGGGCGCGCATTCTGCGAAAAACTGGCTGAGCAGGCGGGAATCGATAAATCACATCCGGCACTTCAACGCTGGTATGCGGCGATTCATGAAACGCAAAACGACCGCGAAGTGGTGACACTGTATTCGCATCTGGTGCAGCCGGTGCTGGATGCGCAGGCTCGTCGCGAGATCAGCCGATCAGCTGCCGAATCCACGCTGATGATTGCCGTTAGCCCGCTGGCGCTGGTGGATATGGCTTTCATCGCCTGGCGCAACTTACGCCTGATTAACCGCATCGCCACGCTGTATGGCATCGAGCTGGGCTATTACAGTCGCCTGCGCCTGTTCCGCCTGGTGCTGCTGAATATCGCCTTTGCCGGAGCCAGTGAACTGGTGCGTGAAGTGGGCATGGACTGGATGTCGCAGGATCTTGCTGCGCGCCTTTCCGCTCGCGCCGCTCAGGGCATCGGGGCAGGGTTGCTGACAGCTCGTTTAGGGATTAAAGCGATGGAAGTGTGCCGTCCGCTGCCTTGGATCGACAACGACAAACCGAAGCTCGGCGATTTCCGTCGCGAGCTGATTGGGCAGTTGAAAGAGACGGTGACCCGGAAACCTTCATAGCACGCTACCCGGCGTAAATAATTATCCACACATAAATTAGGTGAATGTCACATTCTGAGCAGCCAGAAGAAAGTGCTATGAGACATTCACCTGTCTGATGTGTTATCGCTTTCCCCTGCAAGGACATTATTCTTCAGGGGATTCTTTTATGCGTAATATCAGTAAGGTGGCGATGTCGCTGCTGTCTTTATTTCCAGCGCTGGCCTTTGCTCATGTCGGGCATGACGGCGGCACGCATCACACCTTAAGTTTTGCCGAAGGGTTTCTTCACCCGCTGACAGGGGCGGATCACTTGATCGTCATGTTGTTGGTGGGGATTTGGAGCGCCATGAACACTCGCCAGTGGCCTTTGCGGGGTTGCTGCTTGCAGGCGCGTTAGCAGGCATGGCGGGGGTGGCGTTAAGCGGCACGGAATTTATTGTCGCGGCCTCGCTGCTTGGTCTTGGGGCGATGGTGGCATTGCAGTTGAAACTGCCTGCGGTGACGGGGGCGTTGGTCATCGGTGCCTTCGCCATTTTCCACGGCCTGGCGCACGGTGCCGAGCTTTCCCATTCTGCTGCTGCACTTTCGGGTATGGTTCTCGCGACAGCCGGGCTGCACCTGGCCGGGCTGGGTATCGGCTGGCTGATTATCCAGTCTTCAATGCAGCAACGTTGGGCACAAGTGCTCGGTGGTTGTGCTTCGCTTACCGGCATTGGCCTGCTCGCTGGGCTGATTTAACCTTATTTACTGGCCTGCGGTATCTTCGCCGCAGGTTTTCACACCCCATTCTCTTTTCGCTTTGTGCTCTATCCGCGCAAGTTTACGGCAAAGTGCCTGATTTCCCGCCATACTGTCAATAATTGTTGACAGCCATCTTCCTCGAAGCGGCGAACTGTCTTATTATTCCGATGTTAATGGCTATGAGGGTTACTTTTCCCATGCGTCTTGAAGTGTTTTGTGAAGACCGGCTTGGTCTGACACGTGAGTTGCTTGATTTGCTGGTGCTGCGAGGCATTGACTTACGCGGTATCGACATCGACCCCATCGGCCGAATTTACCTCAATTTTGCGGAGCTGGATTTTACCAGTTTCAGCACGTTGATGGCGGAGATCCGCCGTATCTCTGGCGTGACGGACGTGCGTACAGTGCCGTGGATGCCTTCTGAACGTGAGCATCTGGCACTTAGTGCATTACTGGAAGCGATGCCTGAACCTGTGCTTTCGCTGGACACCAAAAGTAAGGTGGAACTGGCGAACCCGGCGAGCTGCCAGCTGTTTGGCCAATCGCAGGACAAACTGCGCAATCATAACGCCGGTCAATTGATTAACGGGTTTAACTTCCTGCGCTGGCTGGAAGGGGCACCGGTGGAATCTCATGCCGAGCATGTGGTAATCAACGGTCAGAACTTCCTGCTGGAAATCACCCCTGTGACGCTGGAAGGCGAAAACGCCACGCGCGTGCTGATGGGCGCGGTGGTGATGCTGCGTTCGACCCTGCGTATGGGCCGCCAGTTGCAGAACATGACCAGCCAGGACGTCAGTGCGTTCAGCCAGATAATCGCGGCCAGCCCGAAAATGCGTCACGTTGTCGAGCAGGCTCGCAAACTGGCATTGCTCAGTGCGCCGCTGCTGATTATTGGCGATACCGGAACCGGGAAAGACTTACTGGCGAATGCCTGCCATCTGGCTAGCCCGCGTGCGCAAAAACCGTATCTGGCGCTGAACTGTGCTTCGATTCCGGAAGATGCGGTAGAAAGTGAGCTGTTTGGTCACGCACCGGAAGGCAAAAAAGGCTTCTTCGAGCAGGCCAATGGCGGCTCTGTGCTGCTGGATGAAATTGGCGAGATGTCGCCGCGTATGCAGGTCAAACTGCTGCGTTTCCTCAACGATGGCACTTTCCGTCGCGTGGGGGAAGATCATGAGATCCACGTCGATGTGCGCGTTATCTGTGCCACCCAGAAAAACCTGGTGGAGCTGGTGCAAAAAGGGCTGTTCCGCGAAGATCTCTATTATCGCCTTAACGTCCTGACGCTGAACCTGCCGCCGCTGCGCGATCGTCCACAGGACATCATGCCGCTGACAGAGCTGTTTGTGGCGCGTTTCGCCGATGAGCAGGGCATCGCTCGACCAAAACTGGCTTCTGACCTCAATACCGTGCTGACGCGCTATGGCTGGCCGGGCAACGTTCGGCAGTTGAAAAATGCGGTGTACCGCGCGCTGACTCAGCTGGAAGGCTATGAACTTCGCCCGCAGGACATCCTGCTGCCAGATTACGACACCACAACGGTGGCGGTGGGCGAAGATGCGATGGAAGGCTCACTGGACGAAATCACCAGCCGCTTCGAACGTTCGGTGCTGACCCAGCTTTATCGCAGCTTCCCAAGTACCCGTAAGCTGGCAAAACGGTTGGGCGTGTCGCATACCGCGATTGCCAACAAACTGCGTGAATATGGCCTGAGCCAGAAAAAGGGTGATGAGTAAGGGCCTGGCCCAATGGAGTCAACTGCTGCTGATTTCAGCGGCAGCCTCCGCCATTTTGCTTTATTTCCACCTGCCTGCGGCCCTGTTATTAGGGCCGATGGCCGCCGGGATCCTCCTCAGTCTGCGCGGCTCCACTCTTAGCATCCCCCGTCCTTTCTTCCTTGCTGCTCAGGCCGTCATCGGCTGCATGATTGCTCAAACGCTCACTTCCTCCATTCTGGGCGTGTTACTGGCGAACTGGGGCATTGTGCTGGTAATTTTATTCGCCACGCTCGGTGCGAGTGCCTTGTCTGGCTGGCTGCTGGTGCGCTACAGCGCGCTACCTGGCGCAACTGGAGCCTGGGGTTCTTCACCTGGTGGGGCATCTGCCATGGTTGCCATGGCGCAGGATTATGGCGCGGATGTCCGGCTTGTTGCTTTTATGCAGTATTTACGCGTGCTGTTTGTGGCTGGTGCGGCGGCGCTGGTTGTGCGATTTACGATGGGCAACGATGCGCAGGCATTGAGCCAGGAGATTGTCTGGTTCCCGCCGCTGGATGTGAATTTCGTCTGGACGATAACGCTCACGGTGGCCGCTGGCGTGCTCGGGCGGCTAAGCCGTTTCCCTTCAGGTGTGATGCTGTTTCCGATGTTGATAGGCGCAGGGCTACAAACCAGTGGCTGGGTCACCATTGAGCTGCCGGAGTGGATGCTGGCGCTGGCTTACATGGCGATTGGCTGGAGCGTTGGGCTGAAGTTTAACCGGGCGATTTTTATGCTGGCGCTGAAAACACTGCCGCAAATCATCGCCTCTATTCTTTGCATGATGCTGCTGTGCTCGCTGATGGCGTTTGGGCTAACCGAACTCTTAGGGCTGGATTTTATGACGGCGTACCTGGCAACAAGCCCTGGCGGGCTGGACACGATTGCGATTATTGCCGCAGGAAGCCACGCGGATATGTCGTTTATCATGGCGATGCAAACGTTGCGGTTGTTCAGTATTTTGCTGACGGGGCCGGCGATTGCGCGGTTTATCTCGCGTTATGCGGTGAGAGCGGAAGCGGTGTGAAGGGAGAGCGTCCTGACCCGAAGGCCAGGACAGCAGGATTACGCTTTCAGCGCATCCAGAGCAGCGGTGTAGTCCGGCTCGTTGGTGATTTCGTTCACCAGCTCGCTGAAGACCACAGCGTCGTTCTCATCGATAACGACCACGGCACGAGCAGACAGACCTTTCAGCGCGCCATCGGCAATGCCAACGCCGTACTGTTGCAGGAACTCAGGTGCACGCAGGGTGGACAGGGTGATGACGTTGCTCAGGCCTTCCGCGCCGCAGAAGCGGGACTGGGCAAATGGCAGGTCAGCAGAGATGCACAGAACAACGGTGTTATCCAGTTCGGTGGCCAGTTGGTTGAATTTACGCACGGATGCCGCGCAAACGCCGGTATCAATGCTTGGGAAAATGTTAAGCACTTTACGCTTGCCCGCGAACTGGCTCAGTGCGACGTCGGAGAGATCCTTAGCGACCAGTGTGAATGCTGGTGCTTTGGCGCCCGCCTGCGGAATGGAGCCCTGAACGGAAACGGGGTTGCCCTGGAAATGCACAGTTTGTGACATGATTATCTTCCTGTTTACATATAGTTAACGTCGCGGCTAGTGTATGCCAACAATCATAACGACAGCAAATCCTTTTAGTGCTGGTAAATCGAGGTGCAGGGAATGAGAAGTTTGAGAGTGTACGAGGAAGCCTGGCCGCTACATACGCCTTTCGTCATCGCCCGCGGCAGCCGCAGCGAAGCGAAAGTGGTGGTGGTTGAAATTGAAGAAAACGGGGTCAAAGGCACCGGCGAATGCACACCTTATCCACGCTACGGTGAGAGCATCGATTCGGTGATGGCACAGATTGTCAGCATTGGCGAACAGCTTGAAGCAGGCGCGAGTCGCGAAGACATCCAGCACTTGTTGCCTGCTGGTGCAGCACGAAACGCAGTGGATTGCGCGCTGTGGGATCTGGCGGCGCGCCAGGCCGGTAAATCGTTGGCTCAACTGACGAAGGTAGAACTTGCCGAGAGAATCACCACTGCGCAGACCGTCGTGATTGGCACGCCGGATCAAATGGCGAACAGTGCCAAAGCCTTATGGGAAAAGGGTGCGCATCTGCTGAAGGTCAAGCTCGACGATCACCTGATTAGCGAACGCATGGTCGCTATTCGCGCCGCAGTACCTGATGCCACGCTGATTGTTGATGCTAACGAGGCCTGGCACAGCGACGGGCTGGCGGCACGTTGTCAGCTTCTTGCCGATTTGAATGTGGCGATGCTTGAACAGCCATTGCCCGCCAGTGAAGATGCCGCACTGGCGAATTTTATCCACCCACTGCCGATTTGTGCGGATGAAAGCTGCCACACTCGCGAAAGCCTGCCGAAGCTCGCGGGACGTTACGAGATGATCAACGTGAAGCTGGATAAAACAGGTGGGCTAACGGAAGCGCTGGCTCTGGCGGCAGAAGCCAAAGCGCAGGGCTTCGAGGTGATGCTTGGCTGCATGTTGTGCACTTCACGTGCCATCAGCGCTGCGCTACCGCTGACGCCAAAAGTACGCTTCGCCGATCTCGACGGCCCAACCTGGCTGGCCGTCGATGCAGAACCGGCGCTACGCTTTGAAACCGGTGCGCTTTATTTGTGAAGTTCAGGATGCCAGTGGGACAGGGAGGTCAGAAGGCGTTGTTGTCATGCCATATCGTGATATTAACTGCTTTTTCTGGCCTCGTTTCTAATGAATTGAGGACGAGAAATAGGTAAGAATAAAAATAGTGTTGGGGAAAGTTCAGGAACAATATTTTACCCGGACAACTCACGTCCCTCGACATTAGCCTTTATGTGTCTCGATGGTGGCAATCATCATCAGACAGTCCGTAAAAACCAACCCGCGCAGCCGCTTTTCGGAGAGTAAACTCAGGTGTAATGGGGTTTGGTGGCTCATGAAGATATTATTCCATCGTTAAAATATCGTATTTGGCGAACAGATGAAAAAAGGATGCTCAATCATTAAATTGGTGATTTATTGTGTATTAATATATTTATGTTGTGAATCTATTAAGATTCATCATATTGCTTTTTTGAATATGAAATAATGTTTTGATCCCTAGTGTTGGGTATTATGATTTTTAGATAAGCTCACCATTTATTAAAAGGATCTTTCACTATGGCAGGACACTCTGAAACGGTTCAACAGCAGGATACTTTAAACCGTTATTTGTTATATTTTCCCCGCAGTAAAGACTTTATCCCTGATGTTCACTCGTTTACAGGAACGGAAGGATTAAGTGAGCCCTACCGCTATACCATTCGCTTCACCAGTTCGGATCAGAATATTGCACTCAATGCCGTTCTTAATCAGATGGCTGAATTTATTTTACGAGCACCGAATCCGAAAGCGACCTGGCACGGCGAAGCCCCCTGGCTGCCGGTTCGCCAGATTAATGGCACGGTCACCAAATTCTCCCGTCTGAAATCGTCAGGTGACGAAGCGCTATATGAGTGTGTGCTGGAGCATGAACTGGCGCTGCTGGACAGAAATTACCGTTCTGCGGTGTACATGAACATGACCGTCCCAGAACTCGTGACGAAGGTAATGAAGGACAGCGGTCATTTTGACGGGTACAACATCGATTTCGACCAGTTGAGCCGTAGCTACCCAAACCGGGAAATGATTGTTCAGTGGAAAGAAACTGATTTGCAGTTCATCCGCCGGTTGCTGGCGGAAGTGGGTATATGGTTCCGCTTTGAAAATCACGACAAAGTGCAGGCGGAAACGGTCGTCATTTTTGGGGATTCGGGCAATCGCTACATCTTCAGCGATAAAACTGTGCCGTATGTCCGCAATTCTGGCATGACCAGCTATGACGAATACATTACTGAACTAGAGGAACAGCATGATCTGATCCCCAAAAATGTGCTGGTCCGTACCTATAACTACCGTGACCCACGGTCATCACAGACCGACAACACCATCGAAACGAATGAAATTCCGGACGGCGTAACGGTAGGCCAGGAATACCACTATGCCGATCACTATCTGGACGATGGTGATTTTTACGGGGAAGAGGCGGAAACCGCCACATTTTACGCGCGCCTGCGCTATGAACGGCTACTGAACGACCAGAGTCTTCTGGGGGCGACAACCAGCGATCCGGAACTTCAGCCCGGCATTATGTTTAACCCGACCGGCCCCATTCCTGATGGTTTTAAGCCCGGGTTCCTGATAACGACGATGACTATCCGCAGTAGCCGGGCGGAACATTACTGCGCCGAGCTGACGGGTATCCCCTATATCAATGGCTACAGTTTCCGGCCTAAGCTTTTGCCCCGGCCGGTGATTGCCGGGACGGTACCTGCCAGAGTGGCGGCCATCGGTGGAGATAAGGTTTATGCCGGACTCGACGTGAAAGGCCGCTACCGGGTGAAGTTTGATTTTGACCTGGATGAAAAGCGGGAAGGATTTGAAAGTGCGCTAGTACGTCTCGGCAGGCCATATGCCGGTGACACCTTTGGTTTTCACTTCCCGCTACTGGATGGCACCGAAGTCGCCGTTGATTTCGAAAATGGCGATCCGGACAGACCTTTCATCGCACACGTTATGCATGATGGCAGCCGCCCGGATTTGGTCACAAATCGCAATGATACCCGCAACGTGATCCGCACGGCCGCGTTTAACAAAATTCGTCTGGAGGACAAGCGCGGGCAGGAACATATCAAGATTTCCACGGAGTACGGCAAGAGCCAGGTCAGCGCTGGGCACCTTGTTGATTCGGTAGGAAAACAGCGTGGTGAAGGTGTGGAAGCCAGAACCGACAACCATATGGCGCTACGTGCGGCGAAAGGGATATTGCTCACCACGGAAGCCCAGCCGCGCGCAGCTGGCAAGCAGCTGGATATGACGGCCGCTATTGCGCAACTGGAGAAAGCGCTGGTACTGGCGCAGACGCTACAACAAAGCGCCCTAACGGCTGGGGCCAGCAATGTGGAAACTGATCAACAAAATGCCCTCATCCAGACACTGACTAACCTGACCGGGGCGGGTCTGTTGACCTATGCCGATAAAGGGCAGGCGCACGTTACGCCGGACAACCTGCAGCTGTCGGCCGGGAAAAATTTGATCGCCACGGCGGGCAGCGATGCCAGCGTGAACGTCGTGAAAAAGTTCTCGCTGGCCGTGGGGGAAAAACTCTCGCTGTTCGCCCGCAAGCTCGGCATTCAGATGATCGCCAGTGCCGGTGATATCACGACGCAGGCCCAGCGCGGTGAAATGCACATGCTGGCACAGAAGGATTTCACGATGACCAGCACCGCCGGGCAGCTGAACGGCAGCGCCAGGCAGGGCATACAGCTGGTCTGTGGTGGTGGAGGTATTCGAATCAGCCCGAACGGTCTGGTCACACTCTTCTCGCCTACGGGAATCGAACTGAAAGCGCCAAATCTGAAGTACGACGGTCCGGAAAGTGCGCAGGTCCAGATCCCTTCGTTTAATAAGGGGACGTTCAAACGCAGCTATCGACTGAGTTCTCCGGACGATCCTGAACAAACTATTGCCAATCGAAAATTCAGACTGACGAGCTCGGCCGGGGACGTCATTGAAGGCGTCACAGACAGCAACGGCAATACACCGCTGCTCGATGCAGCCGATCTCGATACTTATAAAATGGAGTTGCTGGAATGACGGAAACAAAAAAAAGCCCGTACGCCCCAAGGATTGTTTCAGAGAATGATGTGGGTGTTCACGCTTCACTTGGGGCTGAAGCGCAGGTTTGCCACGTCAGTGTACCCCGTCCTATGCCGGGGATTGTGATCCTGGTTCACGGCGTGAATGACGTGGGTGAAGCGTATCAGAACCAGGAGAAGGGCATTCTTCAGGGATTAGGGAAGCGGCTTAACCGGCAGGATTTTTACGCGCATGAGTGGGGTGAGTACAGAATTACCCGCCCCGGCCGCTCGCCTGTTATTCCGTTTTACTGGGGGTACAAGCCGGTTACGCATGAGGATTACGTTGCGGACCAGCAGCGCTACCGGGATGAAGTTTACCGATTGGGTAGCAGTGCGCATCTGGCATTTGATGCCTATCAGGAGAATGACGAGGAGAAAAAAGCGGCGCTGGGTAACGACGGCAAAGGCTCGTTTAAGTACCAGAACGATAACTTCAAAAATGCCCTCGATACGAACTTTGCCAAAGGTGGCGGGACGTTTGCTAACGCGACAACCAACATCCCCGATATGCTGGGGCCGGGCGCGGGAGGTCTGGCGCTGGCCGCTGCTGGTTTTGGTACGCTGTACATGAACGGCGGCGATTACACGCACCCGATCTTCCCGAACCCGCACCGCATCTATCAATTCTTTGCAGCGCAGCGCCTGGCTGATCTGATTTTGACTATCCGCCGTAATACAGACACAAAAAATGATGTGATTAATGTTGTGGCGCATAGTCAGGGCACGATTATCACCATGCTGGCAAATATGCTGGTCATGAAAGAAGGGGAAGCGCCAGTTAACTGCACTATTCTGAATCATTCGCCGTATTCGCTGGAAGGCCGTCTCAGTGAAGACGCCCAGCCCGGTCATCACCAGACAGCATTTGCCCGCCAGGAGACGTTTAAACACTTTTGCGCACTGATGGCGACCCAGTACAAAGGCGGTGAACTGTCAGACGCAGATATGCTGGCGATGGAAGCCAGCTGTGCATCACGCAAGTCTTCTGATAACCCGTTACGTGAGGATGCCAGATATCGGCGTGATAACAACGGCAAAGTCTATAACTACTGGTGCCCGCAGGATGGCACAGTGTCTTTGCAAAATATTCAGGGATTCGGCTGGCGGGGCATTCCCGATAAGTTAGCCGCTGGCATTCCTAACCTGCGTCAGCGGGTGTTTTGCCAGCACCGTTGGGTCGGTCGCCTGGAGAAAGAGCCGTTTAAGATGGCACCGGAGAGGAAAGGCGATTTCAGCACCACGCCGGTGATGAATGCGGGGTACTCGTACAGTGACGTGGTGATTAACGGCGAAGAACTGCCGGAGCCGTTTATTTTCAAACTCATGGGGCAGGATAACCATCCGGATAACGATCCGAAGACCAGTGATAAACCCTATACCGCGTATATCGATCCGGAAAGCCCGGATGCCTACATTTCCTATTCTGCCAAAGCCTCTGCTATTTCGCGCACTGCATCGGCTACCTATGCGCTTAATAGCTACCAACGTATTAGCTGGCCGCCGGGCCATGTATTAACACCTAACGAGCTGCAGGTGGAAAGTTTTGACCGGGGGCATGAAGTGATTCGCGGTGAAGTGACGGGAACGAGAGATTTTTCTCAGCTAACTCTCACCTGGCTTAAATCCCGTGATGAACTTGAAAAGGAGTGGCAGAAAACCGATCCGGTAGGCTACAGCCAGCACTCTTCTATTGTGGCGAGTGAGTTTGCGCCGTCGCACGCGATGGCGTTCGATCTGGCTATCGGCCAGTGTAAGTCCTTTGACTATCAGGCGGGAAAATTCTGGGAGGGATTGTTACACCGCGCGGACTGGCGTGACCCTCAAAATGGTTATCCTTTCGCTAAAGAATATTACCGAACCGGTAAGCTGGATAACGCGACGACAAAATTTTTCATGAACAAGCCGGATGACATTCTGCCAAAAGGTGAGTTCGGTGTGGAAAATCAGTTTAACAACGCTACGACAGTAAAACCGTCCCGTGACTTAGCTGCCGGGAATCAGGAGGTGGCAAATCTACAATGGGATATGCCTAAGCCTAAATCTGACAGTAGTCTGGGAATAGCAAAACAAAAATCGTGGTGGGAATCATGACAGGGAGACAAATATGAGTCTGAAATATACAACGGGTATTGCCTTAGTTGCGGTACTGATAGGTTCCGGTTGCCAGGCGAAAGAACCGCCGACGCAGGTAGTTTACCGTTTTGATGACCATCGTTATCTGGAGCTGAAGGGCTGGGATTGCGAAGGTGAGCTCTGGTATACGGATACCAAACGAGGTATCCATACGGAGCCAGTCAGTCAGTATTACCGGATTTACACCAAAAAATTTATTCATCCCTCTGAACGTTATATTGCTATTCCTACCTGGGATTCTCCAGGGGCTATGGTTTCGAAAGATTATGGCGTGACCTGGTATCCTTCAGCCTTTGCTCCCAGAGAAAATGAGCCTAACGGTGATTCATCACCTCCTTACGACGATATTATTTCCTTCACCGTTGTTAACGATCAGGGTTTTTTGCAGACTAAACACCGGCTGTATATGTCGTCCAAGCCATTTGATGACCCGCGCCTTCAGCCTGGTGGCCCAGGGATTACATATACCGCGTCAGATGGGGCGGTAAATCACATTGAACCTCGTTTTCCTGGCCCTGCCTGGGGGCTGGATTACATCACCAAGCAAGGACTGAAAGAAGACACGGCCCAGTTTAAGACTAACTATCAGGGGCTACCCGACAAAGTACCGGAAGTAAAAGGCTATACCGGCTGGGATCACATGCAATGCAATATGGATTTAGGGAAATAGGCGATGAAAGGATTACTCCCCGGCCTGGCGGTCAGCGCTATTCTACTGGCGGCCGGATGCTAGGCTTCAGAGCCGCCGACACAGGTAGTTTACCGTTTTGACGATCACCGTTATCTGGAGCTGAAAGGCTGGGACTGCGAAGGCGAGCTCTGGTATACGGATACGAAGCGAGGAATACATTCACAGCCTTACTTTCAATTTTTCCGGATTTTTCCCCGTAAATTTGTTCATCCTTCTGAAAAATATATTGCTATTACAAGCTGGGATGTAAGTGGTTTTATGGTTTCAAAAGACTTTGGGAAAACATGGCGATCCGTGGGCTTTTCATCTGCACCTAATGAACCTAATGGCGATAACAGAGCGCCAGCAGAAGACGCAGTGTCGTTCACCGTCGTTAATGATCAGGGTTTTTTGCAGACCAAACACCGACTGTATATGTCGTCCAAGCCATTTGATGACCCGCGCCTTCAGCCTGGTGGCCCAGGGATTACATATACCGCGTCAGATGGGGCGGTAAATCACATTGAACCTCGTTTTCCTGGCCCTGCCTGGGGGCTGGATTACATCACCAAGCAAGGACTGAAAGAAGACACGGCCCAGTTTAAGACTAACTATCAGGGGCTACCCGACAAAGTACCGGAAGTAAGAGGCTATACCGGCTGGGACCATATGCGCTGTGATATGAATGCAGGGCGATAAGGAAATTAGACAATGAACGGTGTAATTCGACTGAATGACCCGCTGGTGAGCGGCGGGAAGGTAATCAAGGCATCTGGCGCGCAGTTTATGGGCCTGCCGGTGGCCCTCAAAGGCGATACAGTGACGTGCCCAGAACACAAAGGGGTGTTTCCGATTAATGAATGCCACCCGACCTGGACCATGAATGGCCGCGGTGTGGTCGTGGATGGCTGTAAAGCTGCCTGTGGTTGTGCCATTCGGACCACGCTACCGGTTGCGGGGGCCGCCTGATGAAATGGTGGTTGTTCTCAAAACAGGAAGAATATGACGAAAAAAGCTTTCCGTATTTAGCGGTGCTTATTTTTTATATTGCTGTTGTACTTATTTGTATCGGTATCAGGGCCGTTACCTGGCCGGGTAACAAGCATGTTGATATCGATTTTTTGGTCGAGTCTGTGCTGCTACCGGTGATTATCATGACTGTTCTGGTACAGATTTTTTGCATAATAACTAACGGAATCAGACATTATACAGAAACACGCCTGCTGATAGCGGCCAGGCAGGAATACAAGGTTGTCAGCTATGCCAGGAGTAGAATAAAAATTGCTGGCTGGTCTGTGCTGACCCCGACGGCAGATTTGGGGCTGAATATGCTCAAGCTGGAAGGGGAGTTTCCTCTGGCGCCCAAAATGTTATCAAAAATCGATATGCCAGATTCCTTCGAGTTAACCCGAAATGGGCTGGCATTTTCCCGTCTGCTGGGGCCGCTGGCGGATAAACTAAAACAATCTCAGTACCGGGGATTCGAGTCAGCTGTATGGGTAAGAGGGGCTGACGATTCCTGTTGTGATGAACTACGGCGCGTATTTGACGGCCTTGCCATCACCGGTGACAGCATTACTTTTTTGCCTGAATGTCCGGATTACACACAGCTTACGGAGTGGATCAAGGAGGCGAAAAACTTCGATCTCAGTCGCCTGCTGATCTGTGTAGATTTGCATTCTGAAGAAGGCGAATCTAAAGGGATGGAGAATGCTACAGCACTGCTTTTTACAAATGGGTACGCCAAAGCTGAAGGGGAGAAATCCGTTTATCTGTATCAGCCGATGACCGATATAACCGACGTAGAGGCTGCACTACCCATTTACTTGCAGGTTGAACCCGTTAGCAAACCCAAAATCCTCTGGTATACCGGGTTGTCCCGCACTGAAAAGTATCCTTTGCTGGAAGTGCTGGACGATAAAAAAGTGACTCCTGATAGGCTCGAGCTTGAAATATCGCTTGGAGAGCATTCCGCTGGGTACCGGTGGCTAGCACTGGCTTTGGCATCAGATGCGGTAACGTATGCACAGGGGGACCAGCTTGTGGCTGCATCACAAGATAATCATTTTTCCATTACTGCGCTGTCGTCACGATTATCCGGTCAGCCCGCGTACCCAGCGGAAAAAATATACTCGTCGCCGTTGTCTGCCGGAGGGTGCGCCGGGCTGATGTTATTTTTGAGTATTGTTATGGGGATTGGTCGTTTTGGCGACGATAAAATCGTAACAGGCTGGTTTATCGTTATTGCACTTTTAACCACTCTTGTTCCCTTACTTGCAATGGGAGCCTTTTTTACCTGGTTTTACGGTGATATGGCGGAAAAGCATATGTGGGGAAAGTAGTTGCAGGTGTGATGAGAGGATAAAAATCAAAAAAATTGTCCGAGGTGTATTTTGACGACAGAACAGACAAGGGAACTGTCGTCGCGATATGATTTTGGTAAGGGGTTCTGGAGAAAACAACAAAACCCTTATCGTCACTTACCTGTTGGAAGTTCAGGATGCCAGTGCAGAAGCCCTGTCATCGCGGCAAGGTATTTCTCGCTGGCTTCATCGGATGAAATCGGCGGGAACTCAGCGGTAATACAATGCAGGCCAATATCTGCGCACCAGCTGCCGAAGGAACCCGGTGTGGCATAGCCGACGCTGGTGACTAACGGCAATTCAAAGGCGTCAGCCAGCCATTTCCCTAGCACGGTCTGTTGCGGATCTTCAATGCAGGCCAACGGGTCATGGAACGAGACCACCCAGGATGGGTGAATTTTATGAATCAGTTGGCACAGTGCCTCGGTTTCGGGTTCGGAACCGGGGTTGTCGCCTGTCAGTAATACCACATCACGGCTTTCTGCCGAGCTGTTCCAGCGATAGACCGTTTCACCCGCCTTCCAGTTTGCCGCCGGGAAATTCCTGTTGAGATCCACGCCGTTGGCATTGGCGCGTAAGCCTAGCTGGCAACCGTCCGGATTGACGGTCAGCACCACATGGTGGCGACGTAAATCTGGCGCGAGCGTGCGCAGCGCACAGGAAAGCGTGACGATTGACGAGTTTTCATCGCCGTGAGTGCCCGCAATGATCAGGCCGCTGTTGTGATCGGCCAGCGGCGCGGGGAACCAGATGAGCGGGGCGCCCAGCAGTGAACGGCCATAGTGTTGCGTTCCCGGCGGGAACGCGCCGCGCTGTTGACGTGGTCGGGTGAAAGACATACTCATTCCTGCATTATGGTGTTGTTTCTGGCAGTGTTGTGCAAAACCGGCAGATAATCAACGGGTTTCCCGTGAGCATTTTCTGATGAATATTTCGCGCAGCCGTCAATTAATTGTCACAAGTCGTTTGCAATTCTTCCTGCCGAAACAAATAATTACCCGACTGAGTTGGCAGGGTATATCTGAATAAAGGGGATCCCATGAAGTTTCCTGTATCGCTTCTGTGTTATGCGCTGGCGCTGGGCGGCGTCTCTTCACTGGCTGTTGCGGCGGAGGTGCCGCAGGGTACCGTTCTGGCACAGCAGCAGACTCTGGTTCGCCATATTAAAGATGAACCCGCTTCGCTGGACCCGGCAAAAGCTGTGGGCTTGCCGGAAATTCAGGTGATCCGTGACCTGTTCGAAGGGCTGGTTAATCAGGATGGCAAAGGCAATATCATTCCGGGCGTCGCCACAAAATGGCAGACCAACGACAACCGCATCTGGACCTTCACGCTGCGTGACGATGCTAAATGGTCCGACGGCACGCCGGTCACCGCACAGGATTTCGTGTACAGCTGGCAGCGCCTGGTTGACCCGAAAACCACTTCACCGTTTGCGTGGTTTGCCGCACTGGCAGGCATCACCAACGCTCAGAACATTATCGATGGTAAAGCGACGCCCGATAAGCTGGGCGTGACGGCTGTCGATGCTAAAACCCTGCGCGTACAGCTTGATAAACCGCTGCCGTGGTTCGTGAATCTGACCGCTAACTTCTCGCTCTATCCTGTGCAGAAAGCCAACGTAGAAAGCGATCCAAACTGGACGCGCCCCGGCAAGCTCATCGGCAACGGAGCTTACGTGCTGAAAGAGCGTGTAGTGAACGAAAAACTGGTGGTCGTGCCGAATACCAGCTATTGGGATAACGCCAAAACGGTCATCAAACAGGTGACGTTTGTGCCGATTAACCAGGAATCTAACGCCACAAAACGCTACCTGGCGGGCGATATTGATATCACTGAATCGTTCCCAAAAAATCAGTACCAGCAGCTGCTGAAAGACATTCCGGGGCAAGTTTATACCCCGCCGCAGTTGGGAACCTATTACTACGCGTTTAACACGCAAAAAGGCCCGACTGCCGATGCGCGAGTCCGTCTGGCATTGAGCATGACTATCGATCGCCGGATCATGGCGGATAAAGTGCTGGGCACTGGCGAAAAACCCGCCTGGCGCTTCACGCCGGACGTGACCGCAGGCTTTACGCCGCAGTCTTCTGAAATGGAAAAAATGAGCCAGGAAGAGCTGAACGCGCAGGCCAAAACGCTGCTGACAGCGGCGGGATACGGCCCGAACCGCCCACTGAAACTGACGCTGCTGTATAACACCTCTGAAAACCACCAGAAGATTGCTATCGCCGTGGCCTCGATGTGGAAGAAAAATCTTGGTGTAGACGTGAAGCTGCAAAACCAGGAATGGAAGACTTATATCGACAGCCGTAACACCGGCAACTTCGACGTGATCCGCGCTTCCTGGGTAGGGGATTACAACGAGCCGTCCACCTTCCTGTCGTTGCTGACTTCAACCCACAGCGGCAACATTTCACGCTTTAACGATCCGGCGTATGACAAAGTCATTAACCAGGCCACGCTGGAAACGACCGAAAAAGCGCGTAATGCGGACTATAACGAAGCCGAAAAAATCATTGCTTCTCAGGCTCCGATTGCACCGATATATCAGTACACCAATGGGCGCTTGATCAAACCATGGCTGAAAGGTTATCCGATTGAGAACCCGGAAGACGTGGCGTACAGCCGGACGATGTACATCATCAAACATTGATCACTGCGTTCTTAATTAACCCGGCGACGTCTGCCGGGTTATTTGTCTGAAAACCACGTTCTTGACATGGATAAAGCTCCCGCTGCGAACTACGCTTTAAAAGATAGTCTGGAGTGGGAGGACTTATGTTGACGCATTCTGAAGCCAAGCGATGGGCGGCAATCATGCTTAAATCAGCACTCTGTGATGGTATGCAGGGCGAAGAAATTGCCCGTCAGGTCCATCTGGTCTGTGATAAACACGGCAAAGAGTGTCTGGAAGAATTAATCGAAGAAATTTTGATGGAGGCCGGGCGAATTGGGCCCCAGCATAGCGCTGGTGAGTTTAAGCACCATTAACGCCTCTGAGTGTAGAAACCGCCTGCGGGCGGTTTTTTTGTGCCTGACACACAGAAAAAAGCCCGCCGGAGGGCGGGCAAAACAGTTAAAGCAAATTATGCGTTAGCCTGACTCATCAGTCATCAAACTAACTGCGCTATTCTAGCGTGTATTCGCAGAGACTTAACCTGACAGAATTCGTAGGGTGTGGTGATTTATGCTGCAAGAACCCGATTTCGTCCGTCATTTTTGGCCTGATAAAGGGCTTTATCGACACGGCGAAACAACTCGTCGATAGTTTCTTCTGCCTGATGACGAGCCACACCAATGCTAACCGTGAAAGCGGGCAGGCCGTGTTCCTGCATTTTTGTGACGCTGTCACGTATTGTTTCTGCGATATCCAGTGCGGTATCCAGCGCCGTTCGCGGCAACAGCAGCACAAACTCTTCTCCTCCCCAACGGAAAATGAAGTCTCCGCTGCGGCAGCTGGCCTCAAGCACACGGGCGAGCTGTACCAGCACTTCATCGCCCAGAAGGTGACCATATTTGTCGTTAATCGCTTTAAAGTTGTCGGTATCGACGAGCAGTAAACAGTAATCACTTTTCAGGGGCAGATGCTTTGAGGTCTGGCTTTCGGTCAGGGCGTAGAACTGCCGCCGGTTTAACAGCCCGGTCAAGGAGTCTCTCAGGGCAGCATACTCCAGCTCTTGCTCCAGTCGTTTTTGCTCGGTGATATCGTGAATGATGCACAGCATCAGCTTGTCACCGCTGATCATGATCGGCCCAGCGTACGTCAACACATGGCGTGTCGAGCCATCCGCCATACGGTGCACAAAATAAAGCGGTTTATGTCCACCCGGCAGCCGCGCAATTTCCGCCATCACCGGCAAAACCTGGCGGCCCAGGGTGTTAATTTCCCAGGTATGCTTCTGGCACATCTCTTCCCGACGATAACCATAGAACCGCAGGGCAGCGATGTTCGCGTCAACGATCAGGCCGTCACGCGCAGGGTCAATCAGCAACATCGGCGCGGTGGTGGTGGTGAAGAAACGGTGATAGAAATTATGGCGACGAGATTTATAGCCTGCACCGTGAGTGGCGGCTTCGCTGGCGCCATGTTGAATATTTGCCCCTTCGAAAAGAATAAAAGGCGGCTTATCCGCAAACGCGGCGAGCGAGAGCCGACAGCGCAAGGGAAGCTCGCCTGTGGAGCCAGTGACGGTCCAGATCTCAACCACTTCATGCTGATGGTTAAGATCGGCCAGATACAGTGACAGCCGGGTTTGCGCACAAGCAGATAGCGCCCCAAACCGCAGGGCACTGACAGAACGCTCGCCTGTGAGTGCCTGAGCAGCATGATTAGCAAACACCAGCCGTTCATCAAAGGGATCAATTATCCAAACGGGCGTAGTCAGGTAATGGTAAGCGGACAGCTCTTCGGGCTTCATGCATTATCTCCTGGTCGTGCACTTGTTTGCCGCTGGCACGTAGTAAACATAATGCATTTTTTACCTCGTCAGGCCTGCTTTTTTTGCCCCGTCGCCAGTTGTTGTGCAACCCCCTGATTTTGCGTCTGTTCCAACTGCATCAGCAATTGAGGGATCTCCTTCGCGGGCAATGGCCGCGCGAACAAGAAGCCTTGCAAATAACCGCACCCCAGGCTGGTTAAGAGCTGCTGCTGATCCTGCGTTTCAATCCCTTCCGCCACCACGTTCATGTTCATGGAGTGGGCGATATCGATAATGGTCGCCACAATTTTGACATTCTTGCTGTTGTCGCGAATATCCCGGACAAAACTTTTATCGATTTTGAGTTCGCGAGCGGGCAGGTTTTTCAGCGTCAGCATGTTCGAGTAACCCGTGCCGAAGTCGTCAATAGAAACCGTAATGCCCAGACGGTTAAAGTCGTTGAGGATCTCAATGCTACGTTCCAGATTGCGCAGCGCCGTGCTTTCGGTCAGTTCAATGGTCAGGCGTGAAGGCGGCACGGCATGACGTGCCAACGCGCTGCAAATGGTGTCGTAAATGTCGTATTGTTCAAACTGTGCCGCGGACAGGTTGATGGAAAGGCTCCAGTCATGGCGGCCCTGATCGGCCCACTGGCGCAATTGCAGGCAAGCCTGATCGATAACCCAATAGCCGACAGGAATAATCAGCCCGGTGTTTTCCAGAGTGGGCAAAAACACTTCCGGCAGCAGCACGCCTTTTGCCGGATGATGCCAGCGAAGCAGGGCTTCAAAGCCATAAATGGTTTTCTGCCCGGCACGGTATTTCGGCTGGTACCACAACTCAAACTGGTCTCGCTCCAGCGCCTGGGTTAACGCCTGCAGAAACTCTGCGCCTTCCCAGGCTTTTTGCACCATTTCGGGGTGATAAATCGCCCAGCCGTTGCGGCCTTGCTGCTTGATGTTGTACATCGCGGTGTCCGCTCGCAGCTTGAGCTCTTGCAGGGTTTTGCCGTGATCGGGATAGAGGCTGATCCCCGCGCTGAGCGAAACCTGCAAAATCTGCCCGGATTCATAGAAAGGGCGACGAATGCTTTCCACAAGACGTGAAGCCAAATCCTCGACATCGCCCTGTCTGGCACCCGGCACCAGCAAAATAAACTCATCCCCACCGAGCCGGGCAAGTGTCATTTTGGGCGTAAGGCAGGCGCTGATTCGATTGGCGACGGAGACCAGCAGGTGATCGCCAACGTGGTGGCCCCAGGCATCGTTGACCAGTTTGAAGCGGTCAAGATCCATAAAAATCAGCGCGAAAGGCGCGAGGGTAATTTGCGACTGCTGCAAACAGGCTTCAAGCCGTAAATCAATCTGACTTCGGTTGGCAAGACCGGTCAGTCCATCAAAACGCGCCTGCTGTTCAAGCTGCTGGTTCAGTTGCTGCAGATTTTCCGTCAGACGATTAGTCCGCAGTTGCGAATCCACCATTGAAATGATCAGCATTATGCCAAGAATGGTCAGCGTCACCGCTGATACCCAGATGGAAAGGCCCAGCTCGCTGACACCGCCATTCATGTAGTGACCACTGTCAACGAACTCTGCGGCGCTCATACCGGTGTAGTGCATCGCTGCAATGGCGATGCCCATGACCACCGCGGCCGTCATGCGATTGATCAACGCGCCTTTACTGTTGAGCCTCAGGCTGAAGGCAAGCCAAAGGCCGACGCCAGACGCGACAATGGCGATGATCACCGATAACACGACGAGACCGTAATTCCAGTCGATGCCATCATCCATCATCAGCGCAGCCATGCCGACATAATGCATCACCACCACGCCGCTGCTGAGGATGGCCGTGGCGAGACAGAGACGCTTAAGGGAAAGGATATTGCCATTCACGGCGATATTGATAGACAACGTGGCGGCAACAATAGCGACCAACAATGAAAATGCGGTGATCGCCAGATCGTAATGCATCATCATCGGCATTTTCATCGCCAGCATGCCAATAAAATGCATCGACCAAATCCCAATCCCGAGCGTAGCACCCCCGGCAATACGCCAGAAGAGGGCGGCATTTTTAGTGGACGCCGCAATTTTGGCGGCACTGTCCAGCGCCACAAATGATGCAATAAACGCTACCAGAAACGAAATGCCGACCAGAACCGGGTCCCACGAAACGTACAGCATCATGCAATCCACGTCTTTTTAAGGTTGTTAAAGTAATGTAACAGTAAATTCAGGGCGGGTGCTATTGAAATAAAAGTGAAGAAACCCCGTATTTCTGTTGATTGATGAACGATTAACCGAAGGTGACAACGGCCACTTAATCGTCGTTCCCTTTCCACTCAGATAATTAAGTATTGCTTAATTATGCTAAAGCACCAATAACATCAAACCCGTTTTGCTGGCACATTAATAAAATTTTGTGCTTGTTTTTGATGTGATCTGTGTCGGTTTTAGCGTTATATCCTGTGGCTGTCGGTCAGCGTCAGATAACTATTTTGCTAAAGCGAAACTACCCCTTTTAAACGGCGAATAGTAGTTTCTCATGGAAAGTATATTGAAATAGCAGGGGCGAGTGCTATAAACATATCACCCCTCCGAGTGTCTTTGTGAGTCTGATTATGCTTAGAAATATTAGTGTCAGAACCTTCATATTGATGTTTTTGCTGGCGGTTTTTATTGTTATTGATATTTTGGCTGTCCTCCTCGCGGCGAATGCCGCTGTGCTTGTCATGTTTAATATCAGTTGGGTGATTGCGGTCTCGTTATTATGGCTTTATATGACGAAGTACCTCGTTACGCCGATTAATGCAGTGAAACGAAGTATTGATGAGGTCACTTCTGGCAATCTTTCGGTCAACATTCCTGAATTTGGTAACAACTGTGCCGGACGCCTTATTCCTGGAATAAATAGCCTGTCGAGTAATATCTCTACTCTGGTGTCAGAAATTCGCGCTTCGTCGCAGACGGCGATGACGCTTTCTGAACAATTAGCCAACCGCAGTGCGGAATTGTCGGTGAAAACGGAACAGCAGTCTGCGACCCTGATGCAGACGGCCTCCAGCATGGAAGAAATTGCCGCCAGTACCAAAAATAATGCTGAGAATACGCGCCTCGCCAGCGACCGGGCCGGAGACGCAACGCTGTGTGCCCGTAAAGGTGGCGATTTGATGGTCGATGTGGCCACCAACATGCAATCGATAACGGACTGTGCCAAACAGATGGCGGAAATCATCACCCTGATTGACGGCATCGCCTTCCAGACGAACATTCTGGCTCTGAACGCGGCGGTAGAAGCAGCCCGTGCAGGCGACCACGGGAAAGGCTTCTCGGTGGTGGCGGGTGAGGTTCGTAATCTGGCACATCGCAGTGCAGAAGCCGCGAAGAACATCAAAACGCTGATCAGTGTGACGAATGATAACGTGACACAGGGGGCGAATATCGTGGCGGAAGCGGAAAAAAACATGCAGGAAATTGTCTCGGGTTCAGGCTTATTAAGCAGCCTGATGGAGCAAATATCTTGCTCGACACTGCAACAAGAAAAAGGCATTGAACAAATAACTCTCGCGTTATCTGAGCTGGAAAAAGTGACTCAAAGTAACGTGGCGGTCGTTGAGGAACTGGCTGGATCGTCTGATGTGCTTAAACATCAAGTGGTCGAGCTTCAAACCCGCACGCGTAATTTCCGTCTCGGTAATGAAACCGTATCAGAAATGACTCCTGTAATGCAGGAGAGACCTCAAGTTGTGCCTGCTGTGAGCAATGAGCAAAATTATTGGCATTCGTTCTAACCATCTCTTCATCTATCCCTCATTATTTTTTCAGGCCTGGTTATCCAGGCCTTTTTTTATTGCCCATATTCCCCGCGTTCATTCTTGTTAACGATTTGTTTGTTGCTGCCAACGAAGTGCTGCCAGATAATTCCGCTTTCGTGAGCAAATTCAGTGCTATGCCTGATGCACCTATTGCTTAATGATGTGTCGACGCTAGACTCAATGGCATGTGTAAAAGATTAACGGAGGCGCTGTGGAAGCCATTAAGGGAGCCGATGTGAATGTACCTGATGCAGTGTTTGCCTGGTTACTGGACGGCAAAGGCGGAGTCATTCCGCTGCAGGATGAGAGCGCGATTGATAAAGAGAACCCGTGCTGGCTCCATCTGAACTATACCCATCCCAGGAGCGCCGAATGGCTGGCGACAACACCGTTGCTGCCAAACAGCGTTCGTGATGCGCTTGCGGGCGACAGCTTGCGTCCAAGGGTGACGCGAGTGGGTGAGGGAACGCTGATCACGCTGCGTTGCATTAACGGCAGCACCGATGAGCGGCCAGACCAGCTGGTCGCGATGCGTTTGTATATGGATGAGCGGCTGATTGTCTCAACTCGCCAACGCAAAGTGCTCGCGCTGGATGACGTGGTAAAAGACCTGGAAGAGGGCACCGGCCCGACAGACTGCGGCAGTTGGCTGGTGGATGTCTGCGATGCGCTGACCGATCATGCCAGTGAGTTTATCGAAGAGCTGCATGACAGGATCATCGATCTGGAAGACAACTTGCTCGACCAGCAGGTGCCACCTCGCGGTATCCTCGCGCTGCTGCGTAAACAACTCATTGTGATGCGTCGTTATATGGCCCCGCAGCGTGATGTGTACTCGCGCCTGGCCAGTGAACGCTTTGCGTGGATGACTGACGATCACCGCCGCCGAATGCAGGATATTTCCGACAGGTTAGGCCGCGGTCTGGACGAAATTGACGCCTGCATCGCCCGAACGGGTGTGATGGCTGATGAAATCGCGCAGGTTATGCAGGAGTCGCTTGCCAGAAGAACCTACACCATGTCACTGATGGCGATGGTCTTTTTGCCCAGCACCTTCCTGACAGGGCTGTTTGGTGTCAACCTGGGCGGGATCCCAGGCGGTGGCTGGCAGTTCGGTTTCTCGCTGTTTTGTATTGGACTGGTGGTGCTGATCGGGGGTGTTACATGGTGGTTGCATCGCAGTAAATGGTTGTAAAATTACACAATTACGGCCCCGCACAAGCCTAAAAAAGCCGCTAAATTTGAGCGAAGTCAATAAACCTCTACCCCATTCAGGGCACTATCTCTCTCGCAGGTGAATGCAACGTCAAGCGATGGGCGTTGCGCTCCATATTGTCTTACTTCCTTTTTTGAATTACTGCATAGCACAATTGATTCGTACGACGCCGACTTAGATAAGTCGGCTTTTTTTTGCCTTTTTTTCCTGAACGACCAGGCTTAACACTCACCCGAAATGTTCGGAGGCAAAGATGACTTCACGAATGAGCGACCCCATCCCAACGGATCCCGTTCCGGTGCCCGATCCCATCCCAAGACCCCAACCGATTCCCGATCCGCCGCTCGACCCTGATCCTCATCCGATTATGTTTGGCTAGCGGTAGAAGTAAAAAGCCCTCCATTCGGAGGGCTTCGTGTCATTTGATTTCGACGATATCGAGTCGATTGGCGAGGATGTCCGTTTCTTCGTCTTCCGGCTTCCAGCCTGCTGGCTGCAGCGGGATATCTTCCCGGTCAAACGCCAGGTCGCCGCCGTTCACTACCTCAGCGCCGTGTGTCAGACCTTTGAAGTCGAACATCTCGGTGTCGCACAGGTGAGAAGGGACCACGTTCTGCATCGCGCTGAACATCGTTTCGATGCGCCCAGGATAACGTTTATCCCAGTCACGCAGCATGTCGCCGATAACCTGACGTTGCAGGTTTGGCTGTGAACCGCAGAGGTTGCACGGAATGATCGGGAACGCTTTCGCTTCGGCGAAACGTTCAATGTCTTTCTCACGGCAGTAAGCCAGCGGACGGATAACAATATGCTTGCCATCGTCGCTCATCAGTTTCGGTGGCATGCCTTTCATTTTGCCGCCGTAGAACATGTTCAGGAACAGGGTCTGCAGGATGTCGTCACGATGGTGGCCGAGGGCGATTTTGGTCGCGCCCAGTTCTGTCGCCGTGCGGTAGAGAATGCCGCGACGCAGGCGAGAGCAAAGAGAACAGGTGGTCTTGCCCTCTGGAATTTTCTCTTTAACGATGCCGTAAGTGTTCTCTTCAACAATTTTGTATTCGACACCAAGCGCTTCAAGATAAGCCGGGAGAATGTGTTCCGGGAAGCCTGGCTGCTTCTGGTCAAGGTTGACGGCAATCAGGCTGAAGTTAACCGGGGCGCTTTGTTGTAAATTGCGCAAAATTTCCAGCATTGTGTAGCTGTCTTTGCCGCCAGAGAGGCAAACCATAATGCGATCGCCTTCCTCAATCATGTTGAAGTCAGCAATGGCTTCGCCCACGTTACGACGCAGACGCTTTTGCAATTTGTTCAGGTTGTATTGGTCTTTCTTACTAATATCTTGATTTTGCGACATTTAATGATGGCTCGGGTCGTTTGTAAATGGCAACCAGCGTCAGGGAGACTGACAAACATCGGTATTCACGACGGATTGTAGCAATAATCTGTGGCAGCCAGGACGATAATCTGGCGTGTATGGTACGGATTACGCTGACGAATGCCAGCCCTGAATGATGTCGCAAGGTGTTTATCTGCCAGATTGCCGGTCATGACTGATGGGCTGCATCAGCTCTTTTAACAGCGCGTAACGCTCTTCGGGTGTTAACCAGAAAGGGGCCAATGCTTTGGCTGTGTCCGGCTCTTTTTGCCAAAATGCGCGCATTGTCTTGAGGTAATTCTCGATGCTTTTGCTCATGATGTGATCTCCTGTAGGGGTGAACTCACTGTAGTGAACAAAAACCTGAAGAAAAACGGATAGGATATAAAATAGACTTCCGGGTTTGTGGCAAGCGGGGCTTCTGAATAGACGTTATTCTTGTCTGAATAATAACCTGTCCCAAGGAATAAAAGTTTGCATCTATTCCTGTTTAAGCGCTGAAAATAATAAACCCGCCACAAGGGCGGGTTGTATTGACAACTTTTCTGTCACTCGTCGACTTAGAACTGGTAAACCAGACCTGTCGCCACGATATTGTCAGTGCCGATACCGTTGTTGCGGTAGAAGCTGTCGTTGTTGTCCAGCAGGTTGATTTTATAATCAACGTAGGTAGACATATTTTTGTTGAAGTAGTAGGTCGCGCCAATATCCACGTATTTAACCAGATCTTTGTCGCCGTCAACGCCGTTCACGCCCAGATCCTGGCCTTTAGACTGCAGGTAGGAAATAGCCGGACGCAGACCGAAATCGAACTGATATTGTGCAGTCACTTCGAAGTTTTTGGTTTTGTTTGCAATACCGTTGCCATCACCGTATGGGGTCATGTTACGGGTTTCAGAATACATGGTTGCCAGGTAGACGTTGTTCGCGTCGTATTTCAGGCCAGCAGTCCACGCATCGGCTTTGTCGCCTTTCGCGGTGCTGAGGGTTTGCTGGTCGTTAGTACGATCGGAAGAGGCGTAGGCCGCACCCGCGCTGAAGCCTTCACCGAAATCATAGGTAGAGGAGATGCCCCAACCGTCGCCGTTGGCGTTACGGTATTCGCGATCGCCGTTGTTGGTGCCTTCACCGGAACCTGGGTTCTCGTTTTTACCCTGGTACTGAACAGCGAAGTTCAGACCATCAACCAGACCGAAGAAATCGCTGTTGCGGTAAGTCGCAACGCCGTTCGCACGGTTGGTCATGAAGTTGTCGGCTTTGGAGTAAGAGTCACCGCCAAATTCTGGCAGCACATCGGTCCAGGCTTCCACGTCGTACAGAACGCCGTAGTTACGGCCGTAATCGAATGAACCGTAGTCACCGAATTTCAGACCAGCGAAGGCCAGACGAGTCCATGCCTGGTTACCGTCAGCACTTTCAGCGTTGTTCGCCTGCACGTTGTATTCCCACTGGCCATAACCGGTCAGTTGGTCGTTGATCTGAGTTTCACCTTTGAAGCCCAGACGAATGTAGGACTGGTCGCCATCAGCGCCTTTGTCATCGGAGAAGTAGTGCAGACCGTCTACTTTGCCGTACAAATCCAGCTTGTTACCGTCTTTGTTATAAATTTCTGCTGCGTGAACAGCACCTGCGGTTAATAACGCAGGGATCATCAGGGCCAGTACTTTTCTTTTCATTGAAATAATCCTTTAAGCTGTTTTTATACTTTTGCTTCCTTTGGGAAGTGCAGCAATCCTAATGGAGAGATATCTAAAGAAGGTAAGTTTCAATTGTAACCATATGAGTAAAATCTCAATGAAATAATTCAAATGAAATCATTATTGGCAAAATATATGAATAATGCTTAACCATTCATGATAAAAATTATACAGATTTCAAAATTGTCGCTAAGATCGCGCCGTTATATGCCTATATTGTCACACAAATTAAGCATGTTGCTGTGTGTATTTTTTTAATTGTTATTTTGTCAATGTTAAAAATGACAAGCCCGAACGATTGTTCGGGCTTTTTTATTTAATTTTAAATTTTACATCTTATTCGTCGCTGGAGGCTTTTTCCGCTTTACCGGCCATTTGCGCGAGGAAATCATACCGTTTTTGTAAATCCGCCGCGGCGTCCTGCCATAATTGCTCTGCGACTTCTGGCTGCTGTGCATTCAGGCGACGGAAACGTTGCTCTTTCATCAATGTGTCCGCGAGCGCATCAGAAGGTGGGCGAGAGTCCAGCGCCAGTGGCAGTTTGCCTTCATCGACGCGACGTGGGTCGAAGCGATAAAGCGGCCAGAAACCGGTCGCGGTAAGCTGGCGCATCTGATCATGGCTCAACGCCAGATCGTAACCGTGTTCTTCGCAAGGGCTGTAGGCAATGATCAGCGACGGGCCAGGATAAGCTTCGGCTTCCTGAATCGCCTTCACGGTCTGATTAAGCTGCGCACCCAGCGAAATTTGCGCCACATAAACATGCCCGTACATCATCATGCTAACGCCAAGGTCCTTCCTCGCTTTGCGCTTGCCGTGTTCGCCAAACTTGGTGACTGCGCCCAGTGGGGTCGCTTTCGAAGCCTGTCCGCCTGTGTTCGAGTAACACTGCGTATCCAGCACCAAAATGTTGACGTTCTCGGTCAAACTCAGGACATGATCGAGGCCGCCAAAGCCGATGTCGTAAGCCCAGCCGTCACCGCCAATTAGCCAGATGGATTTCTCGACCAAAGCATCCGCGTCAGTCAACAGTTCTGCCGCACCTTCAACACCTTGTAAGTGTTTACGCAGGGCAGCAACTTGCTCACGACGAACTTCTGGCGTCGCTTCGGCATGCAATGCTTCATTAAGTTCAGCAGGCAGTTTATCCGCGAAGGTGTCCAGCAGGCGCATGACACGCTGGCGATGCTGGTCGACTGACAGGCGGAAGCCCAGACCAAACTCAGCATTATCTTCGAACAATGAGTTCGCCCAGGCCGGGCCACGGCCGTTGATATCCGTGGTGTACGGCGTTGAGGGCAGGTTGCCGCCATAAATAGAAGAACAACCGGTGGCGTTGGCAATCAGCATGCGATCACCATAAAGCTGAGTCAGCAGCTTGATGTAAGGTGTTTCGCCACAGCCGGAGCACGCGCCAGAATATTCAAACAGCGGAGTGATGAGCTGTGAAGTGCGTATGTCGATACGTTCCAGTTTGCTGCGGTCGATCTCTGGCAGGTCGAGGAAGAAATCGTAATTCACTTTTTCTTCTTCTACATGCTCAAGACGCGACATCATGTTGATGGCTTTGATTTCAGGATCCTGACGATCTTTAGCCGGGCAAACTTCTACGCACAGATTACAGCCAGTGCAGTCTTCCGGTGCAACCTGCAGCACGTATTTCTGGCCGCGCATGTCGCGTGATTTCACATCTAAAGAGTGCAGGCTGGCTGGCGCATTCTCCATATCCTCAGGAGAAACCACTTTGGCGCGGATCGCCGAGTGCGGGCAAGCCGCCACGCAGTGGTTGCACTGAGTACAAAGGTCTTCCTTCCAGATAGGGATCTCTTCGGCAATATTGCGTTTTTCCCAGCGGGTCGTGCCTACTGGCCAGGTGCCGTCAGGCGGCAGGGCGGAAACCGGCAGCGCATCGCCAAGCCCGGCAAGCATCGCCGCGGTAACGGTTTTGACAAAATCTGGCGCGGCATCGGACACCACCGGCGGCCGATTCGGGCTGCTACCATCGACGGGTTGTAACGGCACCTCAGCGAGATTTTCACGCGCCATTGCCAGCGCCTGCCAGTTACGCTCCACCAGCTCCTGACCTTTGCTGCTGTAACTTTTCGCGATGGCTCCCTGAAGTTCAACCAATGCGCTGTCGCCGGGCAGGATTTGGGTCAACTGGAAAAACGCCATCTGCATGACGGTGTTGATACGAGCCGCAAGCCCACATTCACGAGCGATTTTGGCGGCGTTCACGACATAGAAACGCGCTTTTTTCTGGTTCAGGACAGCCTGCACTTCCTGAGGCAGACGCGACCAGACTTCTTCGGCACTGTAAGGCGTGTTGAGCAGGAAAATCCCGCCAGGCTTCAGGCGTTCAGCCATCTGATACTTGTCGATAAACTGCAACTGGTGACAGCCGACAAAATCCGCCTGAGAAACCAGATACGCTGAACGAATCGGTTTCTCTGAGACTCGCAAGTGGGAAACCGTCAGGCCGCCCGCTTTTTTCGAGTCATAGACGAAATAGCCCTGCGCATACCACGGCGTAGAATTACCAATAATTTTGATGTTGTTCTTGGTGGCGGAAACGCTGCCATCACTGCCGAGGCCGTAAAACAGCGCCTCCAGCCGAGCTGTGGAAGGCAGGGTATTTTCCGGGAGCGGCAACGAAAGGTTGGTCACATCGTCGTAGATACCTACGGTGAAACGTGGCTTCGGCTTTGCCGTGCTCAGTTCGTTGAAAATCGCCAGCACGCAGTCTGGGCCAAATTCTTTAGAAGACAGGCCATAACGTCCGCCAATGACACGTGGTAAAAACTCACGCGTTCCTGCATTAAAGGCTTCGGCGAGGGCGCTCATTACATCGAGATACAGCGGTTCTGCGTGTGCACCAGGTTCTTTGGTGCGGTCAAGGACGGCAACCGTTTTTACCGACTGCGGGAGTTCAGCAATCAAATGTTCAGCGGAGAAAGGACGGTACAGACGCACTTTGAGCACGCCGACTTTTTCCCCGCGAGTCAGCAATTCATCAACAACTTCTTCGCAGGTACCGATGGCCGATCCCATTAACACCACAACGCGCTCAGCCTGTGGGTGCCCGTAGTATTCAAACGGCTTGTACTGGCGACCCGTTGCGGCGGCAAAATCATTCATTGCCTGTACAACGTGCTGATACACGGCGTCGTACCACGGGTTGGTGGCTTCGCGAGACTGGAAGTAGGTGTCCGGGTTGGCGGACGTTCCACGAATAACCGGATGCTCAGGGTTTAACGCACGTTCACGATGGGCATCAATCTCCGCCTGGGGCAGCAAATTCTGAATCGTGTCATCCGCTAGCGGAACGATTTTGTTGATCTCGTGTGAGGTGCGGAAACCATCGAAGAAATGGATAAAAGGCACGCGGCTTTTGAGCGTGGCGATATGGGAAATGAGGGCGAAATCCTGAGCTTCCTGCACGCTGCCGGCGCTTAGCATCGCGCAACCTGTCTGGCGGATAGCCATCACGTCTGAATGATCGCCAAAAATAGAAAGGGCGTGGGTCGCGACCGTACGGGCGGCGACGTGCAATACAAAGGGAGTCAGTTGCCCGGCGAGCTTGTAAAGCGTTGGGATCATCAACAGCAATCCCTGAGAAGACGTAAACGATGTCGAGAGCGCGCCGGTCTGCAATGCACCGTGCACGGCGGCAATCGCGCCAGCTTCTGACTGCATTTCAACCACCCGCGGCACGTCGCCCCAGATGTTTTTCAGCCCGTTACCCGCCCACGCATCAGCCAGTTCTGCCATGGTAGAACTCGGCGTAATGGGGTAGATGGCGATTACTTCACTGGCGCGAAACGCCACCGACGCGACAGCGCCATTACCATCAGTTGTAATCATGTGACACCCTTACATTGCGCAAGAAAAGGGACCCGTGATACGTCGACGAGTCCTGTAATTATCCTTTTATTTTAGCAAAGGGTCGGGAAAGCCATTTTTGCTTTTGTGTCCTTGGTGTTCATTTGAGCAGAAGTGAGAGAGGGATTTAGGCGATAAAAATTGCGAGAAATTGTTTCCAGGCCAGGTTTTGCGCGTTTCGTCTCTCGACGGCAGGCCGCTTGCTGCCTATTATGAACAGGTTTTGCTAACGTTTTTGACAGGGGAGTGTAAAGAGAATGCGAGCAGCTTTTTGGGTAGGGTGCGCGGCACTGTTATTGTCCGCATGCAGCAGTGAACCAGAACAGCAGGCCACAGCGGCACACGTCACGCCAGGAATGCGTGCGGCGATGTCAGATTCCGGGCAGGCCAACTGCGCGATGATTGGCGGCGCGTTATCCGTTGCCCGTCAGCTTGATGGCTCGGCCATCGGGATGTGCGCATTACCCAATGGCAAGCGATGCAGCGAGCAGTCTCTTGCCACCGGGAGCTGCGGCAACTACTGAGTCACTCAGTTCACCAGATCGGCGAGTTTATACACCAGCGAATCGTGAGATGTCGCGAGCGTTAATTGATTGGCGGTCAAATCCACCTGAACGCCGTCATGCAGCATCGCGCTCAACAGGCTATCCAGTTGATTCATTTGTGGATCGGTGCAAAGCATGCGCGTCATTGCCAGGTTTTTCACCTTGAGCTCGCCGTCAGACAATTTCCCTTCACCCGTGAAACGGTTACACATGTTGCCGGACACGTGCATCTTCTCGCCGAAGCTCAGCTCCAGCGGTTTATCACTGCTAACGTTCTTGCCGTTGACACTTTCCAGCACAAAACGATGGTGCTGAAGCTGTTCAGGCTGGGTAGTGACGTCGCTGGTGGACACACAGCCTGCCAGCAGCATTCCGGCCGCCAACAATGCGGCGCTCATTTTTATATGACTCATTAACTATTCACCAAATAAATATTACCAAACCAGAATGACATTCTGGTACCGGGTGGGTTAATGGGGATTATCTGAAAGTGCTCCCCGCGAACGGGGAGCAGAAAAGGTTAAACCAGAGCGTTAGGGCAGGTTTCGCCGTTGGCGATAAGACGCAGGTTTTCCAGCGTGGTTTCGGAAATGCTGGTCAGCGCTTCGGCGGTCAAAAATGCCTGGTGGCCGGTAAACAGCACGTTGTGGCAGGCCGAAAGGCGGCGGAACACGTCATCCTGGATAACGTCATTGGACTTATCTTCAAAGAACAAATCGCGTTCGTTCTCATACACGTCCATCCCCAGCGCTCCGATTTTCTGGGTTTTCAGTGCCTCGATGGCGGCCTGGGAATCAATCAATCCGCCGCGGCTGGTGTTAATGACCATCACGCCATCTTTCATTTGCGCGAATGCTGCGTGGTTCAGCAGATGGTAGTTGTCTTCGGTCAGCGGGCAGTGCAGAGAAATCACGTCTGACTGCGAAAACAGCGTCGGCAGGTCGACATATTCCACGCCCAGTTCAAGTGCTGCTTCGCTTGGATAAGGGTCGAATGCCAGCAGCTTCATACCAAAGCCTTTCAGGATGCGTAGCGTAGCCACCCCGATTTTACCGGTGCCGACAACACCCGCCGTTTTACCGTACATAGTGAAACCACACAGGCCTTCCAGCGAGAAATTAGCGTCGCGGGTCCGCTGATAGGCGCGATGAATACGACGGTTCAGCGACATCATCAGGCCAATGGCGTGTTCGGCTACCGCTTCCGGGGAATAGGCTGGCACGCGCACCACTTTCAGCCCCAGCTCCTTCGCAGCGTCCAGATCAACGTTGTTAAAGCCTGCACAGCGCAGTGCGATATACTTAACGCCATGATTTTTCAACTCTTCCAGAACAGGGCGGCTGCCGTCGTCGTTGACGAAAATACAGACCGCTTCACAGCCGTGAGCGGTTTTAGCTGTCTTTTCGCTTAAAAGGAAGTCAAAAAATTCAAGTTCAAAGCCAAATGCATCATTAACATCTTGCAGATACTTTTTATCGTACTGCTTTGTGCTATAAACTGCGATTTTCATAAGACTTTTCTCCAGTGATTTTACCGTCACGGTAGCATAATTCAAATTATCTTACAAATATTAAACTTTAGTTTAATCATCAGGTTATAACAGTGAGTGTAGAGCATAATGAAGGGATGTTTTTGCGAAACGGCATGCGCATCAGACCCCATCCTCTATGCTTAAACCTGACGGTGACTTTAACTGGTGCGTTGAACATGCCACAATACTTGCCACTTCGGCTTTTAATCACAAAGAATCAGGATGTTAACCGCCCATGAAGGGTACCTGGAAAGCCGCAATTGCGCTACTGCTGTTGCTGATACTTCTGCCACTGACGCTGCTGCTCACGCTGACGCACTGGGTGCCGACGCTGGCCGGGATCTGGCTGCCTGCGGGCACACGCATCGCTATCGATCATAGCCCGCGTTTTACCCGTCATTCCATGCGTTTACCGGAACTGCGCTATCTGGTTAAGGATTGCCAATTAGCGGTACTCACCGACGCTGAACTTTCTCATCCCAGCCGCTGGCAACTGCACGTTGGCCAGCTGGACATCAATTCTGCCTGTCTGAGCAAGTTGCCAGAAAGTGCGCCGACGCTAGGCGCGCCGCGAACGCTCGCCGAATGGCAGTCCATGTTGCCCTACAGCTGGCTGACTATCGATCAGTTTCGTCTTTCGCCGTGGGAAAAATGGCAGGGTAAGCTGGCCGTGTCATTGACGCCAGCACAACAGGAACTGAGCTATAACGGTGACGCCGTTCATCTTAAAGCAAAATTACGCGGACAGGCGCTGACCGTCAGCCAGTTTGAAGCTCAGGTTGAGGAAGACCGCCCGCCGATCAAATTAGTTGGTGAGTTCACGATGCCGCTAGTGCCGGACGGGCTGCCGGTTAATGGTCATCTGGTTTCCACGTTTCAGGTACCTGAGCCTGGCACGCTGGTGGATGCTGAACTGGAATGGCGTGAAAATCAGGGCCAGCTGGTGGTGATGGCGCGCGGTAACGATGACCCGCTGCTGGATTTACCCTGGGAACTGACGCGTGAAAGACTGACCATCAGCGACGGACGCTGGAACTGGCCGTGGCTCGAAGGCATTCCACTGAGCGGGCGCGTGGGGCTGAAAATCGATAACTGGCAGCAGGGCATTGAGAAAATGCAGATTGCCGGGCGCCTGAACGTGCTAACGCAAGGCCAGGCAGGCAAAGGTAATGCCGTGCTGACCCTCGGGCCGGGGACGCTGAGCATGGACAACAGCGCCATGCCTTTACATCTTAGCGGCGAAGCCAAGTATGACGATCTGGTGCTCTACGCCATGTTGCCCGCTACGTTAACCGGGCCACTCACTGATCCACGCCTGAGCTTCGAACCGGGTTCACTGCTGCGCTCGCGTGGTCGCCTGATTGATACCTTAAACATTGATGAAGTTCGCTGGCCGCTGGCAGGTGTGCATGTCAGTAGCCAGGGCGTTGCCGGGCGATTACAGGCCATTTTGCGCGCGCACGAACAAGATACTGGCGATTTTGTTCTGCACCTCGACGGACAAGCTGACAACTTTATGCCGGACAAAGGCAGCTGGCGCTGGCGTTACTGGGGCGATGGCAATTTCACCCCAATGCAGGCGCGCTGGGATGTGAAAGGTGACGGCGAGTGGCGAGACAGCGCTATTGTGCTGAATAGCCTGTCGACTGGCTTCGATAAGCTGCAATACGGCACGATGACGGTAAGCCAGCCACGCCTGGTGCTTGAACAGCCGATTCACTGGATCCGCGATGAACAGCATCCTTCCTTGACCGGCGCGTTATCGATGGATGCGGGCGAAACGCGTTTCAGCGGCGGCAGCGTGCTTCCGCCGTCAACGCTCAAGTTCAGCGTTGACGGGCGCGATCCCACCTGGTTCCAGTTTAAAGGCGACCTGCATGCGGCGAAAATTGGCCCGGTTCGGGTGAATGGCCGTTGGGATGGCGAACGTCTTCGCGGTGAAGCGTGGTGGCCGAAGCAGTCGCTGAGCGTCTTCCAGCCGCTGATCCCACCTGACTGGAAAATGAATCTGCGTGATGGTGAGCTGTATGCGCAGGTGGCGTTTTCTGCCGCCGCGGAGCAGGGCTTTGAAGCGGGCGGGCACGGCGTGCTGAAAAACGGCAGTGCCTGGATGCCAGATAACCAAATCAACGGCGTGGATTTCGTGTTGCCCTTCCGTTTCCGCCAGGGCACCTGGGATCTCGGCACGCGTGGCCCGGTGTCGCTGCGCATTGGCGAAATCGTCAACCAGGTCACAGCGAATAATTTCACCGCCGATTTGCAGGGCAGCTATCCCTGGAGCGAAGAAAACCCGCTGATCCTGAGTGATGTCAACGTAGATGTAATGGGCGGCAAGCTGTCGATGCTGCAACTGCGCATGCCGCAGCACGATCCGGCTTTGCTGCGCGTGCAGAATATTTCCACCAGCGAATTGATAAGCGCAGTAAACCCGAAACAGTTCACCATGTCAGGCCCGGTCAGCGGTGCGCTGCCCCTGTGGCTCAACAATGAAAAGTGGATAATCAAAGATGGCTGGCTGAGCAACCCTGGCCCTATGACGCTGCGCATAGATAAAGACACTGCGGACGCAGTCGTGAAAGATAATATGGCCGCTGGGGCAGCCATTAACTGGTTACGGTATATGGAAATTACCCGCTCATGGACCAAAATCAATCTCGATAATCTTGGCGTGTTAACGCTGCAAGCCACGGTGTCCGGCACCAGCCAGGCTGACGGCAAAACCGGCAAAGTGAATTTAAACTATACCCATGAAGAAAATGTGTTCGACCTGTGGCGCAGCCTGCGCTTTGGCGACAATCTTCAGGCGTGGCTTGAGCAGAATACGGCGCTTCCGCAGCCGCATTGCCAGGCAGGCAAGGAATGTAAGGAGCAATAATGAAAACCACCATCGCCCTGTTGGGCGGGATTGCCGTATTGACGCTGAGCGGCTGCACACCAAGGATTGAGGTGGCCGCACCGAAGGAGCCGATCACTATCAATATGAATGTCAAAATCGAACACGAAATTCATATCAAGGTCGACAAAGACGTCGAAGATTTACTGAAATCACGTAGCGATCTGTTCTGAGGCCATCATGAAGAAATTAGGGGTTATGGTGGTGCTGAGTCTCTGTCTGATAAGCCAAAGCGTCTTCGCACTGACGCTGGAGCAGGCTCGTTCCGAAGGGCTGGTCGGTGAAACGCTGAGCGGCTATCTGGCGCCACTCAAGCAAGATAAACAAACGCTGGCGCTGGTGAAGCAGATTAACGATGCACGCAGTGAGAGCTATCAGCAACTGGCTGACAGCAACAATATACCGGTAGATGAAGTGGCCAAAATGGCCGGGCAAAAGCTGGTCGCTCGCGCTCAGCCGGGTGAGTATGTGAAGGGCATTAATGGCAAATGGCTGAAGAAGTGACATGTTGCCTGGCGGCGCTGCGCTGGCACAGGCCTACCTCCGGCCGGGAGGATTTTGTAGGTTCGGTAAGCGTAGCGCCACCGAACAAGGCCTTCACCGATGCTGTTTCCGGTACTCGCCTGGCGAAATGCCAAAGCGCTGGCGAAATGCGGTAGAGAAATGGCTGTGGTCGGTAAAGCCCCAGTTAAAGCCAATGCCTGCCAGTTTTTCATCGTCGGCGGCGCTGCGTAGCGCCTTCGCACACAGATCCAGCCGTCGGTTTTTAATGTACTGCGCCACCACCAGGCCTTTATCGGCGAACATGCGGTAAAGGCTTCTCACCGACATCCCCGTTTCGTTTGCGAGCCATTCCGGGCGCAAACAATCTGACTGAATATGGTCGTCGATAAGCCGCACAATTTTTTCAAACTGCCGCTCGCGGCGGCTCGGTTGCTGGTCCTGTTGCTGTAAGACCGGGCGCAGCAGGCACACAATCGCCTCCAGCGCCGCTTCGCTTTCAATGCCCGACAGCTCGCGGTTGCTCATGCTTTCCTGCAACAACCTGTGGCTCATTTGTACCATCGGCAACGACTTCTCCAGACGCTGCACACAGTGTCCTTCACTGATCCGCAGTTGCTGCTCGACAAGACTTCTTGGCAACAATAACGAGATTTGTCGTGAGGGCTGCTGCCACACTATCGAACAGGGGCGCGAAGCATCCACCAGAGTGATATCCCCAGGCTGGATCACCGTCTGACGGTCGTTTTGTTCAATGATGGCCTGGCCTTCCAGCTGAAAAACGGTATAGAACCAGTTGTCGTTGTAACTTTTGATTTCTTGGTTGGTGCGGTACAGATTGACGTTGGCGCTGGTGACTGTGCTGAGCTTTAGCGAGCGGGTGTACCCGGTTTCCAGATGCCCTGAAAACGCTCCTTCAAGTTGCCGTGCGGCGAAATTCCCGCATTCATGGTTAATCTGTGCGAGCCACTGCTGGAACTGCTCTTCACCGGATATCTGCGCCATAGTCAGCCTCAGTCAAAAAGTGCTATCACAATGTTGCATTTATGTTGCGCTAGCAAGGGTGTGCTGGTGACTATACGAAAGAACTATCACCGGCAACAGGCGCTAAGCCGACTATTGTCACTGTTTGCGAGGGCTGTCACAGGCGACAAAGCGAATGACAGAGAGACAAAAACAGAATGTGCGCTCCGGCTCTACACTGAACAAAACCGTGAAGGGTAATAAGGAGCTGATATGTCTGATTCACAGGTCGCACTGCTTGAGAGCGTGCAACACTTTTTGGCGCGCCAGCACGGGCTTTATGTCGACGGCAAACAGCAGGCCTCGCTCAGCGACAAACGCCTGACCGTCTGGGACCCGGCAACCGGAAAATCGATCGCCACCACCGCAGATGCTAACCGTGCAGATGTGGATGCGGCAGTGATGTCCGCCTGGCGAGCTTTTGTTGATCGCCGTTGGGCGGGGCGCTTGCCTGCGGAACGCGAACGCATTTTGCTGCGTTTTGCCGATTTGGTTGAACAACATGCCGAAGAACTCGCCCAACTGGAAACGCTGGAGCAGGGCAAATCGATCAATATTTCCCGTGCGTTTGAAGTCGCTTGCACGCTGAACTGGATGCGCTATACCGCCGGGCTCGCCACCAAAATCACCGGACAAACGCTGGACGTTTCCATTCCGCTGCCAGCAGGCGCACGCTATCAGGCGTGGACTCGCAAAGAGCCGGTGGGTGTTGTCGCGGGAATTGTACCGTGGAACTTCCCGCTGATGATTGGCATGTGGAAAGTGATGCCAGCGCTGGCGGCAGGGTGCTCGATTGTTATCAAACCGTCAGAAACCACGCCGTTGACACTGCTGCGAGTGGCAGAACTGGCGAGCGAAGCAGGTGTGCCTGACGGTGTGTTTAACGTGGTTACCGGAAGCGGTGCGGAATGCGGTTCTGCGCTGACGTCGCATCCTCAGGTAGCGAAAGTGAGCTTTACCGGTTCAACCCAAACCGGTAAACAGATTGCCCGTACAGCCGCAGACAGACTGACGCGCGTGACGCTGGAACTCGGCGGCAAAAACCCGGCGATTGTGCTGAAAGATGCCGATCCGCAGTGGGTGATTGAAGGCCTGATGATGGGCAGTTTCCTCAATCAAGGGCAGGTGTGTGCAGCCAGTTCGCGCATTTATATCGAAGCGCCGCTGTTTGACACCCTGGTCACCGGTTTTGAGCAAGCGGTGAAATCGCTGAGCGTTGGGCCGGGGATGTCTGAAAGCGCGCAGATTAACCCGCTGGCGTCGCGTGCGCATTGTGACAAAGTGGCGGCGTTCCTTCATGAAGCCGAACAGAATCATGCCGAGTTAATTGGTGGTAATTCAGGGCCAGAAGGACAGGGTTACTACGTTCGTCCTACGCTGGTGGTCAATCCTGATGCACGTTTGCGCCTGACTCGCGAAGAGGTGTTCGGCCCGGTGGTGAACCTGGTTCGCGTGGCAGACGGCGAAGAAGCGCTGAAGCTGGCCAATGAGACAGAATATGGTCTCACCGCCAGCGTCTGGACGCAGAATATTTCGCAGGCATTGAGTTACACCGACCGCTTACAGGCGGGCACAGTTTGGGTCAACAGCCACACGCTTATCGACCCTAACCTGCCGTTTGGTGGCATGAAACAGTCCGGAACCGGACGAGATTTTGGCCCTGACTGGCTCGACGGCTGGTGTGAAACCAAATCGGTTTGCGTGCGTTATTGAGGTTGATGTAAATTGCCGGGCGGCCCTGTGGTTGCCCGGCCTACAGGACCGTTCGGTCCACCGATGGCTGTTTATCGCACGCTCAATGCCGTCACTTCTTCTGTCGACATCACTTCGGCAAAGACATCGCCGACGGCGGTTAACGCGGCGCGATGCAGTTCCTGATGACCGACAATTTTCCCGTCCCAGCCCGCCACATCACGCGTTGCGCAGGCATCATCAGGGATTATCACGTTAAAACCTTTTGGCACTGCATCGCGGGCTGTGCTGGACACGCACATGTGCGTCATCAGACCACTGACGATCAGTTGCTGGATCCCGGCCGATTTAAGCTGCGACTCCAGCTCCGTGCCAACGAAAGAGCTTGGCGTTGCCTTCTGGATAATCCTGTCGCCGGTTTGCGGTTGCAGCGCCGGGTGGAAATCATCGAAGCCGCTGCCTTTGGCAAAAATCGGGCTGTCTTCAGGACCAAGATGCTGGACAAAAAAGAGCGGCATCGCGTGGCTTCTGGCGAAATCCACTAATTGCTGGTTTTTCTCCAGTACCCGCTGTCCGTCAGGAATCAGTAGTTTGCCTCCCGGGAAATACTCGTTCTGAACATCAATGATCACCAGCGCGGTGGCGTGTGCCGGTAATTCAGCGGTGCGGGCTGCGCCGCCAAGCGTTCTGAGAGTGGGTGCAGTTGTCATAACATTCCTCATCGATTGTGTTGGTTTGCATTGCTGTCCATAGTAGAAAGGGTAGCGAAGACAAAACAGAACCGGGTGTACCAAAAGCGATCCTTTTGGGCCAATAAGGACGGACATGACCACGCGTGTAGCAATCCTGGCTTTTGATGACATTATTCCTTTTCACCTGTCGGTACCGTTTGCGGTGTTTGAAACCGCTAAAGACGCCACCGGGCAGCCTGCCTATGAGATTGCTATTTGTGCCGCCACGCCCGGCCTGCTCAAAACCAGCATGGGGTTTTCCATTCAGGTTGAGCGAGATTTGAGCTTTGCCCGTGAGGCCGAGATTGTGATTGTGCCAAGCTGGAGTGACCCATTGGTTGCGCCGTCTTGCGCATTGCGTGACGTGTTGCTGGAAGCCGCGCAGCGGGGCGCACAAGTGGTGGGATTGTGTATGGGGGCGTTTGTGCTGGCGGCCGTTGGTCTGCTGGATGGACGACCTGCCACCACTCACTGGCAGTGGGTAGAACCTTTTCGCAAACTGTATCCGCAGGTGCGGCTCAACCCGGATGTGCTCTATCTACATAGCGACAACATAGTGACCTCGGCGGGCACGTCGGCCAGTATCGACTGCTGTTTGTGGCTGGTACGCAATCAGTTTGGAGCGCAGATGGCCAACAGCGTGGCCCGCCAGCTTGTTACGCCGCCGTTTCGTGAAGGTGGGCAGGCGCAGTATATCGAGCAGCCTGTGTATAACAGCCGCAGCGGCGATCGTTTTCTGGCCACGCTGACCTGGGCGACGGAAAACCTGACAGAGTCGTTGACCGTGGAATGTCTGGCTGAAAGAGCGGGGTTAAGCCGCAGGAGCTTTACCCGCCGTTTCGCCGCAGTGACGGGCACGACTTTGAGTCAGTGGTTGCTAAACCAGCGGCTGGCACTGGCCCAGCGTTTTCTGGAATCTTCGGATATGCAGGTTGAAAGGGTGGCGCAGCAGAGCGGTTTTTCCAGCGCCATGCTGTTGCGCCGCTATTTCCGCCAGCGGCTGCAAACGACGCCGCTGGCGTACCGAAAAACGTTTCGCCGGAGCGCATCAGAGGATTAATGCGGCAGGCTGTGAATGTTCAGCCTGTAGCGCCCCTCGCTCGTTTTTTCAATGCGCCGCGAGCGCATGAAAGAAGGCGGGATCCGACTGGATAACGGCCAGCACTTTAGCGGCAAGTCCTGTTGGGTTTCGCCTTTTGGCTTCCCAGCTTTTGATGGTATCCACGCTGGTGCCCAGTGCTGTCGCCATCTCACTCTGAGAAACGTTAAGTTGCTCGCGGATGGCTCGCACATCGGCAATTTCATAGCGAGTGACTTTTCCTGCCGCTTTTTTACCGTTTTTAATTTCGACGGCTTCTTCCAGCGAAGCTTTCAGCTCGTTAAAAAAGGTCATATCACGCCTCATTTTTCAGTTGTTGGGTGAGTGTCTTCAGTGCTGATTTTTCGGCATCCGTCAGCGAATCTTTTACGCTTTTCGGGTACGCCAGCACAAACCAGACAATCTCTTCGGATGCGATGAAATAGATAACCCTCGCGCTGCCACTTTTTCCCTGATTTCCTGTCGCCATCCTGATTTTACGCAGACCACCGGTTTGCGCTATCAAATCGCCTCTGGCGGGATACTGGATCAACTCCTTTTGCAACTCTTTCAGCTCATCATCTGTGGCAATGCTCTTGATTTGCCGGGTGAAGAGCGGGGTTTCGATAAACTCAATAGCATGGGTCACTGGCACATTCTCCCTGTGCGGGTACATAGTACACCTGCAATGGGTACTATGTACACCGTCATTTCAGTTGTGTTGAAATAATCCGCAGGGAATATAAGCCCGAAAGGAGAGGCTTGCTGAAGGTTCTGTTGATTTTGCGTACTGCCTCGTAAGGTCATCGTTCATAGCAGCAACGGCAGTGATACCAACGGCCTCAGAGGAGGTCGCTGGTATCATGAGCAGGAACAATGCGTTATTCGGGAAGGCTGTTGATACGCAATTTATAACCGCCGCGCACAAAATCGATATGCCGGTCGGTTTTCAGCGACGAAATAATATTCAGAATACTGCTTCGTGATAAGCCGGTGCGTTCCTGCACATAGCTGAGGATGTTCACTCGTTCCTTGGTTTCTTCTGACAATGCATCCAGTTCGCGCAAATAGTGGCAGACAATAGGGTAAGTCCTTTGGTTCACAATTTGCAGATCGCGGCACAGCATGGTGTTTGTGTGAAACGCCAGAATCTCGGCGACATCTCGCCACAAGCCATGCTGCTCGATGGCTTGCTCCGCAACGTCCGTCTCAACCCTATACAGCACACAGTCTGTTTCTGCCCGCAGCATATTGCTTCTCATTGGGTGAAACATTTCAGAAAAACCAAAGATGTGGGGGTCAACAGCGGTGGCGACCAAAATGCCGTCAGAAATACGCGACACGGACATTTCGCCTTCAAGGAAAATATACAGGAAAGGAGAGTGCCCTTTATCCCACGGGAGGCGCTTGCGTGCGGCAATGTCGATTTTTTTTCCCAAAGGCTGAAGTACAGCAATCAGTCGCTCTATGGCGGCCTTAGGTCTGACTGGATAAGTGATCATGAAGAACCTGATAAAACGTGAACATGAACAAGATATTAGACGAAAAAAGCCCTTCATGCATTGTCATGAAGGGCAAAGACCTTAACTCAATTTAGGATACTGCTATCCCTTATTCTTAGATTCTTACTTAACCACTTCCAGTGTCGGCGTTGGGTATTTTCCTTCGCGGATGGTCTTATCCGGGCCGTACATACGCAGAACGATGTAAGCATCTTTCTCCGGAATCGGCAGCCAGTTAGGGTTGTTCGCATCGCCTTTGGCGCTCAGGTCGATGGTGTAAGTGCCATCAGCGTTAGGTTTCAGGGTGCGATCACCGCGACTGTGACGGTTAATTTCGTTGTGAGCCATCAGCATGTTGTCGATGCCATAAACGGTAAAGGACCAGAACTGGCTGACGTTTGGCGCCTTAAAGTGCAGCTGATATTTTTTACCGTTCGAACCGTTAATGCTCTGACCATCGGACCCTTTAACAATCTGAGCATAAACAGATTCTTCTGGCGGCAAGCCCCACTGGCCGATCAGCGTCCCTTCAGCGAACAGATCACGCTTCTGGTTTTGCAGTTCTTCACGAGTCCCGAGCAGGCCTTCAGAAGTGGTCATAGTCGGCTGGAGTTTTTTCAGGTGCGCAAGGCCCAGTTCTTCCCCTTTTTTCGCCGCGGTCAGTTGTTCTGCGGTGAAGCTTGTTTTACAAGGCTCGATACCTGCTTCTTTGTACTGGTCGATCCATTTTTTGTCCGCAGTACCCATATCGCCTTCGCACAGCACGAAGTTCACGCGCTGCAGCCAGTTGGTTTTGGCTGGGTCAGGCCAGTTGTGAACGGTCGCTTTCGGGCCAGGTACGCCGAGGTAGGCAGACAGGGTACGGATGTTCCAGTCGTCCATATAACCCAGAGCTACTTTAGTGTCTTCTGGGCTAGTAGCCATGATGCGGCCCATCAGTTTCAGGATGTCGGAATCAACACGAATGACCTCGGTTACGCTTGGAGGCACTTCACCTTTCCAGGTACGGGAGGCGAACATGAAGTGGCCGCCTTTGGTGCCACGAGTACGGGAACCGATCATGGAGGTGGTGTAATGACCCATGTCCATGGTGTGCAGGATCCAGTAACGGCCCTTATCCATGTCCGGGACGCTAACAATCACCGGCTCAGCGCTCACATCCAGCCAGCCCTGCAGGTGCAAGGTGTCGTTGTTGATGGTTGGGTGATCCGTATAGGTGTCATCTGCCAGATGGCGGATGTTCTGGAAACGGTTCATCGGGGTGTCAGTTTTCACCGCGGTGTTGTAGAAGAACTTGTAAGCTTCATCCATGGAGTAACCATAGATGTAGGCATCTTCCGCCATTTTGTCGCTGATTTGAGCGAAGGCAGGGATTGCAACACTGCACAGCGCAGCGGCCAGGATTAACTTCTTCATATCGTACTCCGGTAATGATTAAACGTTTATACGCGTTCGAAATCGGCTAGTTTAAAGGTTTTGTTATTCAGTTCGTCCGTAGGGCCATAGAAGCGCATAGCCGGTAAGGGGCGTTTGCCACTGGTTGGGATCCAGTTATTCTCCAGACCTTCAGGGGCTTTTGGCCCGACATACAGCGTGACGCTGCCATCTGCGTTCTTTTTCATCTTGTCGAGATCGTAAGAGGACAGGGTCGTACGCTCACTTTCACTGTAGATGAAAGACATGGTGTCGCGGTTGTAGACGGTGAGTGCCCAGAACTGCTTGACCGGCATTTTTACAGGCACCGTAATTTTGTACGTCTGACCGGCTTCCAGCAGCTTGCCGTCTTTATCGGCGAGACACATCAGATACTGAGTCGCTGGGCTATCGCTCAGAACTTGCGGCATATAGGTACACCAGAAGTACTCAGCGGCACGGTTAATCAGGTCAATTCTGTCTTCATAGATGAAGGTGAATTTCTTGTTGTCATCGGTTTGCAGCAGGGAAGCGTAGTGGCGATCTGGCCAGTAGAGTTTCTCTTTCGGGAAATTGTCGTACCAGTATTGCATATAGAACCAGGCGTCAATCGCGGCCTGGCGCATCGCCTTTTTGGTCTTTTCATCGGGATCGAATTTAATGCCGTGACCGATTCCCAGAGAAGAAAGCATGCCCAGCATGACTTTGTCTTGCTCACGCACAGGTTCGACGCTTGCCACCGCGTGCAAATCTTCGAAGTGACGTTCGTCGTAGAACGGCAGGGTCGGGTAACGCTTGTTGCCTGGGTCGACAAATTTTTGCGTCGGTGGATTCGCCGCTTCCGAGAGATAGTACATGCGCATACGCTTAGAATAGTGATACGCATCTTCCGTCGTTTTGCCTGGCGCCTGAACGGAGCGGAAAGCAAATGCGACTCGGTAGTTTGGCGAAGGCACGTGCAGATAACCTTCCGGAATCGCTTCGGTGTAACCCGGAGGCGTCAGCAGGAATTTGCCGCCTTTACCTTTGTCGAGCCCGGAAGGGCCGACGTCAGCAATGGTGAACTGCCAGGCATCCACAATCTGACCATACAAGCTGCCATCTGCCCCGGCCGCGGGCACTTCCAGAACCACTGGGCCTTTCTGCAAATCGGTAAACGCCGTGATGTAAGGCGTTGTGCTGTTGGCGGTGATGGCTTCCAGGTGCGGAGTGGCTGGTTTTGAATAGGCGATGATGTCGTTGTCTTTCAGGCCTAGATTATTAAAAGCGGCACGGCGGAAGCTGTAGATAGCGACCGCAGGCATGTTCCACAACACGGCTTCAAAGGCGCGCTGGTATTTAATCTGGTAATCAAAATCTTCGATGGAGCAGGCCGCGTCCCGGGGTGGCAAACCGCCATCGGTTTCACCTTTCTCACCGGCGCCATAAGGCAAAGGTTTCTTCAATGAAATCCCTTGCGCGAGGGCGGGAGACGAGGTTTTCAGGACAGCCAGACCGACGGCTGAACCCAGCGCCAGTTTATAAAATTCTCTACGTGTTATAGGCATAGCTGCTTCCTTAATGAGCAGGTGTTTAGCTTCTATCCTCATGAACTGTAGGATAAAAATGAGCAAAAGCACGCGTTTTATCAAAGAAATTATTCCGTTAGAGGTGTGCCTTAATCAAGTCGCTGAACGTTTATTAATGAATAATGCCGAGCAGGGCAGAGAATAAAGGCACTTAAAAAGTGTGGGATATGATTTTTCAACGTTTCAAACGTCTTTTAATAAATGTCGTCATCACCCAGTTTTTCATTTATTAATACGCCCTTTTAATGGATGAAAGATATCCAGGAGGATGTTCTATGAAAAATTACTTATATGCTGCTGTGGTCGTTCTGGCTGCCTCTGTTCCCACATTGACAGCACAGGCCAGCCTGAATGACTTGCATCAACGTCACCAGAAGGCGCGTGATATCCGTCAGGATGCGCGGACTGAGGCACGTGTAGAAAAGCGCGAATGCTATCTGAAAGACCATAAGAGCAACCGTGATTGCCGTCGTGACAAGCGTGATACCAAACGCGAAGGCCGTCGTGATGCCAGGGATACCCTCTGGGGAAACACGTCTAAGTTGAGGTCAGTGGGCAAGATACTTTTTTGCTGATTTCGGCTAAGCTCATTTAACCACTATAACAATTAAGAGAATTCATTAATGAAAGGTAGGGTAAAAGCAGGGTTATTAATGGCCGCATTGGCATGTCCATTAATCGCGAATGCGGCAGGTGATTCAGCGCAGGCGAATAACCCGCTGGCGAATATGACCGCATTCAACATGCAGAACTATTACATTGGCGACATCAGCGGTACCGATAAAGACGCTAATCAGTTCTGGCTTCGCTATGCGCAACCCTTTTCATTAGGTGATAGCAACTGGCTTCTGCGTGGTTCATTACCGGTTAATACTTATCCGACACCGCCGAATGGGGCTCATAAGACCGGTGTCGGCGACCTTAACTTATTTGCGTCATGGCTGATTGACACGGGGAACCCGGCAGTCAGCTTTGGCTTTGGTCCACAGATTACGGCGCCTACGGGCACAGATGATGCGGTGGGAACCGGGAAGTGGTCGGCAGGACTGGTCAACGTGCTGTTTAACGCCAGTTCACCTAAGTTTCAGTACGGCTATCTTGCTTCCTGGCAACACAGTTTTGCGGGAGAAGGCGACCGCAGTGCGGTGAATCTGGCGACCTTCCAGCCGTTTATGTTCTATCAGCTTGGGGGCGGAACCTATCTGCGCTCTGCGCCAATCTGGGCCTACAATCTGCATAATGATAGCTACAGCGTGCCGTTGGGCTTAGGTATCGGACAGGTCGTTAAGAAGGGCAAAACGGTCTACAACTTCTTTATTGAACCTCAGGGTTCGATTGCCGATCGTGGACCCGGTCAGCCACGCTGGCAGGTGTTTGCCGGGCTAAACCTGCAGTTCTATTGATGATTTCACGCCCCGTGCTTGTTAACGATGACGGGGCGTATATTTACTTTGCTTGTGTTCGTACAGCAGTTCATCCGCTTTGATAAATGCAGTCTCGAAAGAGTCCTGTTCTGTCATCTGATAACTTCCCCATGAAAACGACACCAGCCGGGCGCTATCCATCTCCTGTAATTTATCCTCAACCCGAATAATCACCTCCCGCGCTTTATTCAGGTTGGCATCAACCAGAATAATATTGAATTCATCCCCGCCGAGACGAATGCCAAAATCGCTTTTTCGAATCGATTTTTCGATAGCCTTGCCGAGCAATTTAATTGCCCGATCACCCATTGCGTGACCCAATGTATCGTTAATGCGTTTCAGCCCGTCACAGTCGATGGCAATCACCGTCACACCGATATGCTTACCGATCATCACGTGCACGCTATCCTCCAGCTGTTTCGACATGATTTTACGGTTAAACAGCCCGGTGAGTGGGTCAGTTACATTGTCTTTCGTCAGTGACGCATGGCGGTTTAACTGATACCGAGCGTACTGGCACAGCAGTAATGTGATGACGATGTAAAGGACAAACAGCCAGAGATTGGTCAGCACAAAATAGAGAAAATCGAGGCTGGCGTGGAGCGTGTAATAACGGGTGATCTCCTCTTTGTGATCAATAAAATCAAATGAGGCAACTTTCGGTTTGTGGAAATGGATAACCTTGTGGCTGTTGTTATCCTCAACGTACATCGTTAAAAACGTCCACAAAGCAGGGCGGTCTGGCGTATAAAACGACGTCACCAGATCGCTGATGCTAAAATCGGTCACAATCACGCCGCGTATTTTACCATTGGAAAATACCGGGTTAAGCATACTGATAATATTTTTCTTCGAATAGCCGTCGCGATAAATATGCGACACAATGCTGTTCCCGCTTTGCAAATCCTTCAGCGCATCCCGGTCGATATTGATAGAGATCGCGCTGTTATCAATATCGATATCGCTGGTTCCCGCGACCAGCCAGTTCTGGAAGGTGTAATGGCGTGTATCGACAGGGCGGTTAATATAGATATAGTTATGCACCAGATCGATATAATAGCGGCGGTTATTGAACATGTAGCCGGTATAGTTGGAAAAACTGTATTTGGGCGACGGGCTGGCGTTGCTGTCGAGCAAAACCGAAAGTTCAGGGACATCGAAAGCCCAGTCGAGGCATCGCGGATCGCGAGTTTGCAGCGTGCCATTCAGGGCCGTAAAGGTTTTCCCCGCCAGATTGAGACCGTACACGCCATTAATATGCTCAACGTGCTGACAGACAGTCTGCGGATCGTTGAAACCTGCTCTCCCCGGCAGGGTTGCTGAGAACGCCGTCGACAGGCTAAAGGCCACTCGCTGGTTGATGTACTCTTCGTGAAACAGCGCGGATTTTCCATTCTCCGCAATGTAAGCCATGTATTTCTTCAGACTTTGGTATTCCCGAAACAGCAGACCAGAGAACACTGCCGTGCTGAGAATGACTATCGCCGCAAAAGTGGCGGTCCGTTTGGGGTTAAACACGATGGGCTATTCCTTTCACTACCCTGATGCGGCGAATTATAGCATGGGTGAATGTTTAACAGAGAAGGCCGCAAATGCCATGGTTCGCCCGATTCTCTGAACAGGTATTGGCTGTATCTAAATTTACATATCTGTTTTATCATATGTGTATTCTGTGTCATCAGGACAACATCATGCTTCAGCCCATTCAGCTTTTCAAAATCCTGTCGGATGAAACCCGTCTGGCGATCATCCTGCTTCTGAAAGAATCTGGCGAGTTATGCGTCTGTGATCTCTGCGGGGCAACGTCAGAGCCACAGCCTAAAATATCCCGACATATGGCGATATTACGCGAATCTGGGTTAGTGCTTGATCGCCGGGAAGGAAAATGGGTTCACTACCGTTTGTCTCCGCATATGCCCGCCTGGGCAGCTGAGACCATTACCACAAGCTGGCATTGTCTGCGGGAAGAGGTGCGTGGCTGGTTGGCACATTCTGCCTCTACATCTTGCTGATCCACACAAACACATTCTTATAATCATATATATGGAGCCTGAAATGTTACTGGCAGGGAGTCTGTTTTTACTGACACTGGTTCTGGTCATCTGGCAGCCAAAAGGCCTGAGCATAGGCTGGAGTGCCAGTATCGGTGCTGCACTGGCGCTGTTGTTCGGTGTCATTCATCTGGATGACATTCCGGTGGTCTGGAATATCGTCTGGAACGCGACAGCGACGTTTATTGCCGTGATTATCATCAGCCTGTTACTTGATGAGTCCGGTTTTTTCGAATGGGCAGCGTTGCATGTTTCCCGTTGGGGAAAAGGGCGAGGGCGTTTGCTGTTTACCTGGATAGTGCTTTTGGGGGCAGTGGTTTCGGCTTTATTCGCCAACGACGGTGCGGCGCTGATCCTCACACCTATCGTTATCGCCATGCTGCTTGCACTGGGTTTCAGCCCGGCCACGACGCTGGCGTTTGTTATGGCCGCCGGGTTTATTGCGGATACCGCCAGCTTGCCGCTGATTGTTTCTAATCTGGTGAATATCGTCTCGGCTGACTATTTCCAGCTTGGGTTTACCGAATATGCCTCGGTGATGGTGCCTGTCGATATTGCCGCCATCGTAGCCACATTGGGCATGTTGCATTTCTTCTTTCGTCGGGATATTCCCGCAACGTATGACGTTTCATTGCTGCCCGAACCCGCCAGCGTGATTAAGGATCGGGCAACGTTTAAAGCAGGTTGGGTTGTGCTGGTGTTACTGCTGGCAGGCTTCTTTGTGCTGGAGCCGTTGGGCATTCCTGTCAGCGCGATTGCGGCAGTCGGGGCAATAGTGCTGTTTGCGGTTGCCAAAAAAGGCCATGCCATCAACACCGGGAAAGTCTTACGCGGCGCGCCGTGGCAGATAGTGATTTTCTCGCTTGGCATGTATCTGGTGGTTTATGGTCTGAAAAATGCCGGACTGACAGAATACCTTTCCGGGCTGCTGAACATACTGGCAGAGAAGGGATTATGGACAGCCACCTTTGGCACTGGTTTCCTGACGGCGTTCCTGTCGTCAATCATGAACAACATGCCCACCGTGCTGGTGGGAGCGCTGTCGATAGACGGCAGTACCGCATCGGGTGTTATCAAAGAAGCGATGGTGTATGCCACCGTGATTGGTTGCGATCTGGGCCCTAAAATCACGCCGATTGGCAGTCTTGCCACACTGCTATGGCTGCATGTCCTGGCACAGAAAAACATGACTGTGACCTGGGGTTATTATTTCCGCACGGGCATCATCATGACGCTGCCAGTGCTGTTTGTTACGCTGGCTGCGCTGGCGCTACGACTCTCTTTCACCCTGTAACGAGAACCGCTATGAGCAACATCACGATTTATCACAACCCGGCCTGCGGCACATCACGCAACACGCTGGAGATGATCCGCAACAGCGGCAACGAACCGACGATTATCCATTATCTCGACACGCCGCCGTCACACGATGAACTGGTGAAACTGATTGCCGATATGGGAATAACCGCGCGCGAATTGCTGCGCAAGAACACAGAACCTTACGAACAACTGGGCCTTGCGGAAGACAAATTTACCGATGAGCAGTTGATTGGCTTGATGCTTCAGCATCCGATTTTGATCAATCGCCCGGTGGTTGTAACGCCAATGGGCACTCGTTTGTGTCGTCCTTCCGAAGTGCTGCTTGAGATTTTGCCTGAAGCGCAGAAAGGGGCGTTTACGAAAGAAGATGGCGAGCGGGTCGTGGATGAAAGCGGGAAAAGAATGACTAAGTAGCGAAAGCAATGGCCCCCTTCAGTCATGAAGGGGGAGATTGTGCCATCAAACCAGTTTTGTCGTCACCCACTGCGGGGCCTGCATATTGGCGGCAAACATCCACACCAGTTCACACAGCAAACCTTTCAGCGTGGTCTCTGTTTCCGGCAGCAGCGACTGCTGGCTCAGCACCTGGGTCAGGGACTGGCAGTATTCACACAGTGTTTCTGATTCGGGTTCGAAATTCATCTGCGGATCGGGCAGCTTTTCGGCGGTGAAGCGGGCGATAAGATGGGCAGGGATCGGCTGGCCGATGACCGGGCGAAGAAGAGCGAGTCCGGCGTTCAGGCGGCCCAGCAGCGCCAGTTTTGCCACAGGTTCGTGACAGTCGATCAGGTCCTGGGCAAAAAGGTCACAGTAGTCGGCCAGAATGTTGAAATCGGTGGCGGCGCTGAAGGAAAGGGCCAGTGATTCGTACTCGGGATGGGGAAATGTTGTCATAAGACAAACTCCACTAAGAGGTAAATTTACCGCCAGCGGAAATGCTAATTTCACGGGTGGCGGAACCGAACGGCGTTAGCATTACCGGCCATAGTGGACACCGGCGCGTCTTGCGACGCCACCGCCCGGTCCGCCATTGAGGTATGACCGTGCGTACGACATAAAAAAGGCGCAAGGCGCGCCGGAATGTCGCCACTAAGATATCGCAGGATGCTAAACCCGGCACCTGATTTTGCAGGTGCCGGAAGAGAATACTGCGATTGGGCTGACTAAAGAAGGTCTGTTTCCGGAAGGAGGGTAACACGATGGAAGGGTGCTGCCGTTCACTTCACCTTCAGCATCTTAATCGTGGCTTCAATATCAATCTCATCTTCAGAGAAGATAGACGTAGTGCCCTGGAAAGTGGTGATTGCCAGTTTCTTCACTGAGCGTGTTTCGCCCGGTTTAACTCTGTCTTTCGGGCGAATACTGTTCATCAGCAGCCCAACAGACAACACCGCGTTTTCTTTGTCGATTTTGCTGTCGACCGGCACATCTTCGCTGAATACGACATACGATTTGATGGCTGTGAGCTTCATCTTTTCGCCAGCGATGTAGATGTATTTGCTTTCCGGCAGCACTTTCACCGCAAAGGCTGACAGGCCTTTGTTGTTGGTGCCCGGCTCGAAAGTGACCGCCGCGTCTTTCTTGATAAGCTCAGGATTGGCGACCTTAATCACGTGGAAATAGCGGTTTTCACCGTTTTCATCTTTGATAAAGCCAAAACCTTTATCTTCAAACCAGGTTGTGATCGTTCCGTTCATCGCCAGTACCTTCTGAGTATTCTTTCAACAACATCAAATTTTGCAGCGCGCAGTGTAATGCACAATGCCCGCTCAGACCATCCTTTGAGTTTAGCGGATACGGAGAAAGCGGGAAAATTGCCCGGCGATGGTCACTGAATCGTGAAACGGCATGATTCGCTCATCGAATGATTACGAGTTGCCACGCATCGTCGCGTTCTGCCCCTTGAGGATATAGCGAGAATGCTATATCGCTGCTATAGTCAATAAGCTATGAGGGAACATAAATGTGGGGCGTTGAGACAACGACACTGTTTGACGACTGGTTCATGGAGCAAACGGAAGCACTTCAGATAGATATGCTGGCAGCCATGCACCTGCTGGAAGAGTATGGGCCACAGCTTGGACGACCCTTTGTCGATACCGTCCACGGTTCACACTACAGTAATATGAAAGAGTTACGGGTTCAGCATGGAGGCGAGCCGGTAAGGGCATTTTTTGCCTTCGACCCACAGCGTAAAGCCCTGGTTCTTTGCGCGGCCAACAAAACTGGCGTGAATGAAAAGCGCTTTTATAAAGAGATGATCAAACTTGCAGACGCTGAGTTTAGTCAACACCTGTCAAGGTAAAGGAGTCTGTATGTCTACGCTAAAAGCATTGATGGCGCAGCAGAGCCCTGAGGCTCAACGCCGTGTTGCAGAAAAAGTGGAAGAGCTGCGGCAGGTCGTCATTCTGACTCAGTTGCGTGAAGAGCTGAATCTGTCGCAGGCCCAGCTCGCGGAGGCCATGGGGGTAAAGCAACCTACTGTGGCCAGAATGGAGCAGCCTGACAACGATCCACGTTTGTCTACGCTCAAACGCTATGTTGCGGCATTAGGGGGGGAATTGACTATTGATGTCACGCTCCCGACCGGGAAGCGAGTCGCCTTCCATCTTTGAATCACTGAATGAAAAATAAAGCCCAGGTCGTTAGACCTGGGCTCGGCTTTGCGTCAGTCAGAAAACTACTTCTTCTTCTCACCCAACGTCGGCGTTTCATCGAAGAAGTTCCACGGCTTGAGCAGCGCGTGAACCCACTCAGTTGGCATGATTGGCCACTCTTCGGCGCGGGCGACGTGCGTGGTGCCGGTGGTGATCCAGACCACATCATCCTGATTATCGATGGATTCGTTGTCTTTGGAGTATTGCCCTAAACCGGTGTCGTGCGTTGACCGGTTCGGGTATTTACCTTCCGGATAGCGTTCATCGGCCTTATAACGCGTCACCCACAGCTGCTTATCCATAAAGTTCAGACGATGGTAAATCCACTCGTCCGGCGCAAATTTTGCACCGGTCGCCACCGGATGCGTGCCGCCTGCGTACGGGATAATCTGGTACGAAACCGGGTTGCCCATGCGGTTTTCTTTGGTGGTGTTGCTCAGCAAGCGAATGGTGCCCGGGTCGAATTTCTGCGCGGCTTCCTGCTCAGTTTCAATCGTGTGCTGATCAATCTGCATGGTACTGGTGCGTGGGCCGCCTGCGGTGTTCGGCTTCACATCCGGGTCCATCGCCACCAGGCGGTTGTTTTCGCCATCTACATCCATATCAAGACGGAAGTTGTAGATGTGCTGGTGGGTGGTGCCCACAATGTTGTGGTCGATAAGCGTGCCGTATTTGGTGTCGTCTTTCGCGCTTGGGTCATGCATGGTTTTCGCCTGCACGCCTTTCACCGCTTCGATGCCTGTTGCGCCTGCATCGATGCCGATCACCCCGTTATCGTGGAAAATCCAGTCAAAGATGTAGTCGTAGTTACCCACAGTACTGATCCAGCGCACAACCAGCTCACGGCGTTCGGTGCTGACATTTGGCTGACCCATTTCCTGGTGCTTGTATTCCGGCCCCGCGTAACGCTCAAAAATGGCGACGGCGTGTGGAATGTTCATCGGCGCACCGGTGTAGTCGGCGATGGTTTCATCCAGCAGCACGGCGTTAGACGGCGCATCTTTGCCACGGGCAATCGAGGAGGTCAGGGTGCCCATGCCGTAATCGCCGGAATCCAGATAAGCTTTGAAGTACCAGCCCACATCCGGATCGCCGTAAGGCACAATCATTCCGCCGAGCGAGCCTTCATACATGACTTTGCGTTTGGTGCCGTTGTCGTTCCAGGTCACGGTCGACAGGATCGGCCCGACGCGTGAATCCAGGCGCAGGTGGAAATCCCAGTTCTGCCAGTGGATCATGTCACCGGTGATGGTGTAGTTTTTGCCTTCGGGCTCGATGATATCCAGCGGTTTGATTTTCGGTGCGACGCGGTCACGGCCGTCATACGGGCGCGGTGTCAGCGGCACAGGAACGACCGGGCCTTCTTCAATCTTGATGATTTTCTTCTGCTCTAAATCGACCACTGCCACCAGGTTCTCAATCGGGTGCGCCCAGTAGTTGCCGTCGCCGGTATCGAGATAGCTGACCACTTTCAGCAGGCGGTCTTCCTGTTTCAGGCCATCTTTGCCGTCAAAATAGCCGACGGTCAGCGGGGTGGTGATCACTTTCGTCGGGTCGGTGATACCGTGTTTTTTCAGCGCGTCGGCATACTCAGAACTTGCGTTAATCACGTTCTGCACGGTGGAGAAATCGTCCAGCAGCACCATGCCGTGCGCGTCTTTAATCGGCTCCCAGTGCAGCACTTTCTTGCTCTGCAAATCGACCTGACTTTCGATGACGTGTTTGCCGTCGAGCATGGTGACGTTCGCCAGACGCGGTTCGTCCACGGCTTTACCGCTCAGGACGAAATCCCACACTTTGGCTTTTTCAGGCTCGGCGAGCGCAATCTGGGTGAAGCGGGTATTCGGTTTGAAATCCGGGGAGGTTTTGACTATCTCAACGGCTTCTTTGATTTCTGCCGCTGTCAGCGCATTAAGCGGGTGTGGTTTTTTCTCGACCTGGAAAGTCTGATCCAGCCCGGACTGGAAAACGTCGTTGATAAAGGTATCGGAGATATACGCTTTGTTGTGCTTCATCACCACCGGTACCTGAAGCGCCAGGGTTTTGCCGTTCACCACGGCGGTTTTTGCGCCCGGTTTGACCTTCACGTAAGCGCCATCTTTGGCGATGGTGAACATCTGGGCATAATCATCCCATTGCACGTCAGCGCCAAAATCCTGCAACGTTTTGTCCATCTGCACCATGTGGGCTTCGCCGCCGTGGGCGAATACGGGTGCTTGCCAGCTACACATCAGGGCCACTGCCACAGCCAACGCCGTCTTACGGGCGGAGAAAGAAGTAAGGCTCATCTTAACCTCGTCTTATTGTGTTTTTTGGTGTTGTGTTGAGTTGCGTCATGCTCACCCTAACAGCGTGCAGGCTCACGGTGTTTGTCTGCACCTGCCAGGTGTTTTGTCAGATTTGCCATAATGGGGTGATACCCGCGCAGACTGGAAGGCACTGAGTTAAAGGCTGTAAACATTGTTCTCCGGAATCATGCTATTAACATTATCATTCTTGTGAATAAATCCATTTAAAAACAAATATTTATTATCTTGTTGCGTGATCTGGCTCGCAGTTGCCGATCGTATTGCCTGCCTAATATTCGACCCTCATTATTATTCAACAGGACAAGGTCATGAGCGGTAAACCGGCGGCACGACAGGGTGATATGACGGCCATCGGTGGCCCAATTGTGCAGGGTTCACTCGGGGTGATGATTGGCGCGCCGACCGGTGTGGCCTGCTCAGTATGCCCGGGCGGAGTGGTGTCCGGGAGCCCGGTGAACCCGTTGCTCGGCGCCAAAGTCCTGCCCGGCGAGACCGACCTTGCCCTGCCGGGGCCAGTGCCCTTTGTGCTCTCCCGTACCTACAGCAGTTACCAGACGAAAACCCCGGCCCCGGTCGGCATCTTTGGTCCCGGCTGGAAAGCCCCCTCGGATATCCGCCTGCAAATTCGTGATAATGTACTCATCCTCAACGACAACGACGGGCGCAGCATTCTCTTTGACCCGCTGTTTCCCGGCGAGTCGGCCTTCAGCCGCAACGAATCCTTCTGGCTGATGCGCGGCGGGGTGTTAAAACTTCATGACAGTAATCCGCTGGCATCACTCTGGCACACCCTGCCGGAGACGGTACGCTTAAGCCCCCACCTTTATTTTGCCACCAACAGCACGCTGGGCCCGTGGTGGATTTTAGGCTGGGCGGAGCGGGCTCCTTCCGTTGATGAAGTTTTGCCTGCGCCATTGCCGCCGTACCGGGTGCTGACCGGGCTGGCCGATAATTTTGGCCGCACGCAGCGGTATCAGCGCGAGGCTGACGGCGTATTTGTCGGGGCCATCACCACCGTTACCGACGGCGCAGGTCGTCGCTTCCGGCTGAATTATGTCTGCATGGCTGATATGCCGCAGACCCGGTTTGGGGTGGATAACGGGGTGCGTCTGACGGAAATCTGGCTCACGCATGACCCCGAATATCCGCAGGATTTACCCGCTATGCCGCTGGTGCGCTATGCGTACTCGCCGCGCGGTGAACTGGTGGCGGTCTATGACCGCAGCGGGTCAGAGGTGCGCGCCTTTACTTATGACACGCAGCATCCCGGCAGGATGGTGGCCCACCGTTATGCCGGCAGGCCGGAGAGCCGGTATGAGTATGATGCCGCAGGCCGGGTCATCACCCAGAGCAACCCGGGTGGCCTGAGTTACGCGTATGCGTATGAACCCAACCGGGTCATCATTACCGACAGCCTGCATCGCCGTGAAGTGCTGCACACCGAAGGTGAAGGCGGCCTGAAGCGGGTGGTGAAAAAGGTGTTCGCCGACGGCACTATCCTTCACAGTGAATTTAATGACTACGGGCACCTGACGGCACAGACCGATGCCCTGGGGCGTAAGACCGTGTTCCGGCTGAATATTGCCTCGGGGGCGGTCACTTCCGTCACCGGGCCGGACGGCAGGCGGGTGCATTATGATTACAACCGCCAGCAGCAGTTAACGACCACCCATCACCCGGATGGGGTGCGCAGTAGCCGGGAGTATGATGCGCAGGGCAGACTGGTGTCGGAAACTGCCCGCAGCGGGGATGTCACCCGTTACCATTACGCCGACCCGGAAAGCGACCTGCCCTCCGCCATTGAAGACGCCACCGGCAGCCGGAAGCAACTGACCTGGAGCCGTTACGGCCAGTTGCTGACCTTCACCGACTGCTCGGGCTATCAGACCCGCTATGAGTACGACCGCTTCGGGCAGCAGACGGCGGTGCACCGCGAAGAAGGCCTCAGTCTGTCCCGTCGCTATGATGCACAGGGTCGGCTGGTTCAGGTCAGTGATGGCCAGGGCCTGGAAACCCGCTATGGCTACAGCCCGGCAGGCGACCTGACCACCGTGATATCCCCGGACGGCACCCGCAGTGAAACGCAGTACGATACCCGCGGACATGCCGTCAGTATCACCCGGGGCGGGCTGACCCGACAGATGGTGTACGACGCCGCCGGGCGCGTCACGCAACTGACCAACGAGAACGACCGTCACACCACGTTTGCCTATGACCCGATGGACAGGCTGACAGAAGAAACCGGTTTTGACGGCCGTACGCAGCGTTATCACTATGACCCGGGCGGCAGGCTCACCCGGAGCGATGATGAGGACCTCATTACCGGCTGGCACTATGACGAGAGCGACCGGCTGAGTCACCGCACCGTTAATGGTGAGCTGACCGAACAGTGGCTGTATGACGAACACGGCTGGCTGGAGAGTATCACCCATCTCAGCGAAGGCCACCCGGTGGCCGTCCATTACGGGTACGACACCCGCGGGCGCCTCAACCGCGAACGCCAGACAGTCACGCATCCGCAGACCGGCGCGCTGCTGTGGCAGCACGAAACCCTGCACGGATATCACGCCGGGCTCATCAACCGCGTCAAACCGGATGGTCTGCCGGTGCTGGAGTGGCTGACCTACGGCAGCGGCTATCTGGCCGGGATGAAACTTGGCGACACGCCGCTCATCGAGTTCACCCGCGACCGTCTGCACCGGGAAACACAGCGCGGTTTCGGCCCCCACGAACTCACCACCACCTACACCCCGGGCGGACACCTGCAGAGCCGTCACCTGAATGGCCCGCTACAGGACCGCGACTACGGCTACGATTACGACTGGAACGACGCCGGGGCGCTCATCCGTATCCGCAGCCCGCGGCAGACAAAAGAATATGACTACAGCGACAGCGGCAGGCTGACGCAGGTCCGTACCGTTGACCACCAGCAGGAGCACTTCCTCGCGTATGCCACCGACCCGGCAGGCAACCGGCTGCCTGACCCGCAGCTGTATCCGCACAACACTCTCACGGCATGGCCCGATAACCGCCTCTCAGAGGATGAGCTCTTCCTGTATCATCACGACAGCCACGGCAGGCTGACGGAAAAGACGGACCGCCTGACCACCGCCGGATACCGGGCAGATGACCGCCGCAGATGGGGCTATGAATATGATAACCAGCACCGGCTGGTGCACTGCACGCAGACGCAGCACCATGAAAAACAAACCGAAAGCCGTTATGTGTACGACCCGCTGGGCCGGCGTATCGGCAAACGGGTCTGGCATTACTCCCGCCACTCAAACGGACAAAGCGACCCCGCCCCGGCAGAAACCTGGTACGGCTGGGACGGCGACCGGCTGACTACCACCCAGACCAGCGAAACCCGCATCCAGACGGTGTACCTGCCGGGCAGCTTCACCCCGCTGCTGCGGGTCGAAACGCCACTGACGAGTTGTTGAAAGCCACCCGCCGCAGCCTGGCGGAGGTTCTGCAGCAGGACACGGGTATCACGCTGCCGCCGGTACTTACGGAGAAGCTGGACATACTGGAGCAGGAAATCCACCGCCAGTGCGTCAGTGAGGAAACCATACAGTGGCTGGCAGGCTGCGGGCTGAGCGTGGAAAAGATGGCCCGACAGATGGATCCGGTGTATACCCCGGTACGAAAAATCCACCTCTACCACTGCGACCACCGGGGCCTGCCGCAGGCGCTGATAAACGAAGACGGCAGCACAGCATGGCAGGCAGACCACGACGCCTGGGGCAATGTGCTGACGGAAAAAAATCCGCACAAGCTGAGCCAGCTTATACGCCTGCCGGGCCAGCAGTATGACGAAGAAACCGGCCTGTATTACAACCGTCATCGTTACTACGACCCACAACTGGGGCGGTATATTACCCAGGATCCGATTGGGTTACGGGGTGGGTGGAATGCTTATGGGTATCCGTTGGATCCGCTTATCAAAATAGATCCATTAGGTCTGTCGGGCTGGGCTGATCTGGGTTCTATGATTAATAGTCCTGGAATACAGGCAAGGGTTACGAACTCCATAGAGGATACCACTCAGGCTGCAAATCCCGTCTCATTAAGACCAGACGGGCATCCATGGGGGGATGGGTGCGGTGATGCCAAAACCGATAAATATGTCCCTGATATCATCAATGGGATTGACTTTGGAAAGGCTTGTAAAGCACATGATAAATGTTATGGGACTTTGGGAAGTAATAAAGCATTCTGTGATACTGAGTTGGGTAATAATATATCATTGGCCTGCGAAAAACAGTTAGAGGGCATACCCCATTCGGAAGAAATTCTCTCAAGTTGTCATATGGCAGCTGGAATTTATCAGAAAGCGGTGGAAAAATTCGGCGAGTCTGCTTTTGAGGCGGCACAAAAAGCGGCAAAAACCGAAGCTCGATAATAGAAGATAAATACACGAGGCTGCAATGTTTTCAAAATGGATGGTGACCCCGTTGCTACTAATTGCTATTACCGCGTCAGTGTGGTTTTGTTATGGAGATAAAAGGTATTCTAATTATCATTTAACCCCATTAGCCAGTTTCCCTGACTCGATAGAGGGCCTAAAACGAACCTGGTTTTATTGTGAACGATGCCTTAAAGGTGGGCGGTGTGATGCTGAAGATATAACTCAGTGCAAAGCTGTCACGCTCCCGGAGAAAAATGAAGCTCTAAATATTGCTGCAGGAAGGGCTAACATTGAAGCGGTTACTTTTCTGGTTGAAGTTGCTAAAGCTGATGTAAATTTCAAATCCAAAGATTATCAGGAAACCCCATTAATGGCTGCTGCTTATTATGGAACGAAAAATCATGAGAAGATTGCCACTTTTTTGCTTTCGCACGGTGCTAATATTAATGCTGTGAGTAATACCCCTCCAATAGAAACAGCCCTACTAACAGCCATCTGGAAAAATCACCTTGAATTTACGAGGTTTTTACTTAAAAACGGTGCAGATCCATCAGTAACATCTAAAGGGAAAAAAGATGGTGATGCTTGTATAACGGCTATTGTTTATCATCGTCCTGATTTCTTTCCTGTAATTCCAGAGTGTTGCAGTTTCATAAAGAATAATCCGGAGAGAGTGAAAGGAATGAAATACGAGTGTCCACAATAAAATGGTAATATCGGGATACCTGAGGCTTATCCGGTATAAGAAAGCAACGGGACGTAGCACCTGCCACGACTATGACGCAACTCAGATGGAAAGCCATTATGCGCGCAGCACAAACGGACAGAGCGACCCCGCCCCGGCAGAAACCTGGTACGGCTGGGACGGCGACCGGCTGACCACCACCCAGACCAGCGAAACCCGCATCCAGACGGTGTATCTCCCGGGGAGTTTCACCCCGCTGCTCAGGGTCGAAACCGCCACTGACGAGTTGTTGAAAGCCACCCGCCGCAGCCTGGCGGAGGTCCTGCAGCAGGACACGGGCATCACGCTGCCACCGGTGCTGACGGAGAAACTGGACATACTGGAGCAGGAAATCCACCGCCAGTGCGTCAGCGAGGAAACCAGACAGTGGCTGGCAGGCTGCGGGCTAAGCGTGGAGAAGATGGCCCGACAGATGGACCCGGTGTATACCCCGGTACGAAAAATCCACCTCTACCACTGCGACCACCGGGGTCTGCCGCAGGCGCTGATAAACGAAGACGGCAGCACAGCATGGCAGGCAGACCACGACGCCTGGGGCAATGTGCTGACGGAAACAAATCCGCACAAGCTGAGCCAGCTTATCCGGCTGCCAGGTCAGCAATACGACGAAGAAACCGGCCTGTATTACAACCGCCATCGTTACTACGACCCGCAACAGGGCCGGTATATTACCCAGGATCCGATTGGGCTGCGGGGTGGGTGGAATGCTTATGGGTATCCGCTGGAGCCTATGCGAAACGTAGACCCTGTGGGGCTCTCTGCATGGGATGATGCAAAATCGGGAACTTGCTCAGAAGGATTATGCCAGTTATTTTCGCCATTTATTGGACCTGAAAAATTTCCAGAGCCAGATAATGCGGCATTTTCTATCCTGAAGAAAATAAATGGGGTATCAATATGTTCGGACTCGGAATATGCAGGTTTAATTTGCAAAGATAGAAATAATACGTTTTTCCCGACAATCCCTAATAAGGGCAGTGCCCATGAATCATACCCATTTAAAAATTCATGTCCTGCAAATACTATTTCTGTAGGTACCTATCATACGCATGGCGCAGAAAGTGTTGGTTATGATGATGAGAGCTTTTCCCCACAGGACTTGATGATGACGAAAGGGTTAATAGGATATATGGCCGACCCAAACGGAAGTTTCCATAAGGTAAATCTGGAGGGCATTCAAAGTGAAATAAAAAAATCACTTCCAAGTGCTTGCCGAGTGCATTCTAATGGAGATATTTACTGATGCGTTTTTTAATTGTAGTTATATTTTTTTTACCGATTTTGTGCAAAGGGACTGAAGGAAGTAGCAATCTCTTTTCCAAAGGGAATAATGGTGTATTGATATATAAAAAACAAATGGCTATTGATTTGGCTGAAATATATGTTGCATATGCCTATGGGAAAAAAATATCAGATGGTGAAAAGCCTTACATTGTTAAAGAGTTGGAAGGGTATTGGTATGTTGAAGGGTTTACAAAGCCGAATGTTGCTGGGGGCGTTTTTAGTATTAAAATTAAGAAAGTTAATGGAGAGGTTGTGAGTTTCCATCATGGAGAATGAAATAACAAATTCAGTTTTGATAATTTTATGCAAACACGTTGCTCCTCATTTCAATAATTTGGTGACGGTAGAGACAGAGGAAAGGAATCTTAATGGCTAATGGCTAATGGCTAATGGCTAATGGCTAATGGCTAATGGCTAATGGCTAATGGTTAATGGAGTGTTAAAATTGGAGTGTAAACTGAAGGGAGGCTGCAACGCCTGGGGCAATGTGCTGACGGAAACAAATCCGCACAAGCTGAGCCAGCTTATCCGCCTGCCGGGCCAGCAATACGACGAAGAAACCGGCCTGTATTACAACCGCCACCGTTACTACGACCCACAACTGGGGCGGTATATTACCCAGGATCCGATTGGGTTACGGGGTGGGTGGAATGCTTATGGGTATCCGTTGGATCCTGTTATATATATGGATCCTGAAGGGCTAGATAAACGAATTTTTGATACTAAGGATTCTGCAGCAATACAGGCATTAAGGGCCTGCAATGGAAAATCTATCACTGAGAACCGTGAGTTCGGAGGGTTAATCTGCAAAAACAAAAGCAATAAATACTATTCAACGGATGCTATCAAAGGAGGCAAGTCAGGTGTGAATCCATTCAAAAGTCCGTGCGCTGGCGATGCAGAAGTGGTTGGTGATTACCATACGCATGGGTTTTATAATGATATCGATGGCAATTATGCAACGAAAGAAAATGACGTGTGGAACTCTGATGATTTTTCTAAAGCAGACATTAGTGGGGCTAATTTGCTAGGGCGGAAACATTCAAATTACAATATATATTTAGATACACCAGCAAACACCATCAAAAAATACACACCCAAAACAGGGTTTGTGGAGGTTTTGGAATGAAGGGTACACTTCTGTTTATGATATTGGCTTCTTTTGTTTGCTGTAGTAGTGGCAGGATTGTATTCATGAGCGAAAAAATGGTGAATGCATTTGGAGGTGCTTTTTTAGATTATCAGAGAGAGAGCGTTAGCGGTTATTCAGTGTTTATAGAGGAAAAAGAGAAGGGAGTTGTGGTTTCATTTATTCAATACGGCAATGATAACAACGAAGGAAGGCCTATTGCCTACGGTCGAAATATTTCCTATGAAATGAATGGCAACCAAATAGTATCGAAGAAAGTATCCTATGATAAGTGATGAAACTGTAATTGAAATTGTGTAATTGCCTTTTCAATATGTTCACATCAATAACGGGGACAGGAAGTTATGGACGAGAAAAGACTGAATACCCATGCGACTGAACTGGCTGAAGTTCTTAAAGCCGAAGCTGATTTAAGTGCATTTTTCCGCATGCTGACGAAGTTAATCGTCGAAACGGCGCTAAATTGACCGAGCACAACGGGGGAGTATCAGTAAGTAGAATTTGAATAGGTTTCCATTGGAAAGCTTGAAAAATGTGGGTCCTATAGGGTTTGTGCTTACAGGCCAACAATGGTTGCAGATGCGCTATGGAGTGCAAATGTTGGCAATGAAGTCATGACGGATTTAATATCCAGAGGGCTGTATCCTCAACTCCCACCGACCATTGGCTATGCTTCCGGAATGATTTCAGGTTCTGGAGGCCAATATTTACCCAAAAATTCTCAGTTACCTGAAGGAGTTGGAATGTATTGAATTTTGGTGAAAGTTGAATTATCGAAAGTGCGTCATATAATTGATGAGGGAGGAAGGTAGATGTTTATAACGAAGCAGGTGTTTCTATTAACTGCATTCGAAATTGTGATTTTTATCATTCTCTATTTTTTGTTTCGTAAAAAAATAAAAGAAATTCATTTTGTCTTTTACATGATTATTTTGCTTCTTATACCTTTTTGTTTTTTATTTGGTGTTTTTTGGGGAGGCATAAGTAAAAACATCTGCTACTCCAATGTTATTTCTGATTTGAAATTGTCTTCCAGTATTGCTGTGAATTCTTCCAGCCAGAAAATAAGAAGCGAATATTTGCATCAGCTTGATTCTGTGGTTGTGAACGGATATGAATCACAATGTGAGGATTTGGAAAAGAGATCCTCATCGCTATATCACTCGCTCTCTTTAGCAAATAAGCAGGCTGAGTAACGTTGTATTCAACAAACACCTATTTTGCAAAAACCTCATAACTCGTTCGGACCATGATATTTTGCAGGACCGTAGTGATGAAGCGCCGCCAGGCGATGTCTGTCGCACGGCGGCACCCATTGCCCGGCATGGTGAAATTAAAAATCCCCGTGCTGACGAGCAACCAGCGTCAGAATGGAATACAGCGCCACGGCCTGCTGGTGCTGGTTAAACACTTCCACCGCCCATTCGACCACGCCGGTGGCTTTGTCTTCGGCGGTCTTCTGGCGTTTGACGGTTTTGCGTTTCACCGTCAGACGAACCTGAAGCGTATCGCCCGGTTTTACAGGCTCGATAAAGCGTAGATTTTCCATGCCGTAGTTGGCAATCACCGGGCCAACGCCTGCATCAACAAACAGACCCGCAGCGGCAGAAATCACAAAGTAACCGTGAACCACACGCTCGCCGAACATGGATTCGGCCGCGCCGATTTTGTCCATGTGCGCGTAGAAGTGATCACCACTCAGGCAGGCGAAGTTGACGATATCGGCTTCGGTCATGGTGCGGCGAGCGGTCAGCAGGCTGTCGCTAGGTTGCAGCTCTTCGAAGTATTTGCGGAACGGATGAACCCGGTCTTCCTGCACTTTCGCGCCGCGAACCCATTGCTTGCTGATGCTGGCGAGCATTGTCGGGCTGCCCTGAACGGCGGTGCGTTGCAGGTAGTGTTTCACCGCGCGCAGGCCACCGAGTTCTTCGCCGCCGCCCGCGCGACCCGGGCCACCGTGCAGCAGTTGCGGCAGGGGGGAACCGTGTCCGGTGGACTCTTTTGACGACTCTTCGTTGAGGATTTGAATACGTCCGTGTGCGCGTGCGGCACCCAGAATAAACTCGCGAGCGATGTCGCCGTCAGCGGTGACAAGCGTACCCGCGAGGCTGCCTTGTCCGGCACGTGCCAGCGTCAGCGCGTGTTCACGGTTCTGATACGGCATCAGCGTGGCAACCGGGCCGAAGGCTTCCGTTGCGTGTACCGCAGGTGTTTCATCAGGCTGCGGACAGAACAGCAGAGTAGGTGGGAAGAACGCGCCAGCGGCGTGCAAATCTGCTTTACCCCCCAGACGCACTTCACAGCCAGCAGCAATCAGCGAATCCACTTTTTCCTGCACGTCGGCACGCTGTTCAGCATTAACCAGCGCGCCCATTTTGACGCCTTCCACTGCCGGGTCGCCCATTTTAACGCCTTGCAAACGGGCAATCAGCGCTTCACTTACCGCATCGATTTGCGCCTGCGGCACGATAATGCGGCGAATGGCGGTACATTTTTGCCCAGCTTTGGTGGTCATTTCACGCACCACTTCGCGGATAAACAGCGCGAACTCCGGCTGCTCAGGTGTCACGTCTTCGCCCAGCACGCAGCAGTTGAGGGAGTCCGCTTCCATGGTGAACGGAATGGAATTTTTAACGATGTTCGGGTGAATGCGCAGCATCTGGCCGGTCTGCGCGGAACCGGTAAACGTCACCACGTCCTGGAAATCAAGTTGATCCAGAAGGTCGCCCGCACCGCCGCAAATCAGGCTGATAGCACCGTCTGGCACCAGGCCGCTGTCGACAATCGCTTTCACCATGGCCTGCGTCACCTGTGCACTGGCCGTAGCGGGTTTAATGATGGCAGGCATGCCGGCGAGCCAGGTTGGAGCCAGTTTTTCCAGCATCCCCCAGCAAGGGAAGTTAAAAGCGTTGATATGAACGGCGACGCCGGATTTGGCGGTCAGTACGTGCCGTGCCGCAAAACCACCATTTTTAGACAGTGGGATCAGCTCATCTTCCGGCCACAGCACATCGTCGGGAAGCTCACGCGCACCCAATCCCGCATAAGTGAAGAGGGTGCCGATCCCGCCTTCGATATCGACCCAACTGTCGGCGCGGGTCGCACCCGTCTGCGCGGACAAGGCATAGAAGTGTTCTTTCTGTTCCAGCAAATATTTGGCGACAGCTTTCAGCATGGCGGCACGTTCGACAAAGGTCATTTTGCCGAGTGCGGCACCGCCGTGCTCAATGGCATAACGGCGAGCATCGGCCATATCTAGCCCTTCGCTGGTCACTTCAAACAGGGTTTCACCGGTAATGGCATGCTGGATGGTGCGTACACGGCCCCGGCCTGACTGCCAGCTGCCGGATAAGAAACTGGTTAACTGCTGCATCGTGTCTCTCCGTAAATGTTACGTCTTTTCGTTCTATATAGTTTGATTGTGAATCATAAAAAGCAATCCTCAATTTAATAATTTATTAACAATGCGATCGTGGTCTTCTTCGGTGAAAGGGTTATTTCGTTGTTAAATAAACCTTTGTTGATTTACTCTGCGACAGCGCTCACAGAATACACAAACCGTTCTTGGGGTTTTAGTTAACCATTATGTAACTTCTCATAAACAATATGATTCGCAATAAAGTAGAAAGTGAATCAAATGGGAATCATAAAGGTGACAATGTGACTGAAGAACAACGCTTTGAAGCGCGCATCGCCGAAGAGACGGCCATCGAGCCGCAAGACTGGATGCCCGAGGCGTATCGCAAAACCCTGATCCGCCAGATTGGTCAACACGCCCATTCCGAGATTGTCGGCATGCTGCCGGAAGGTAACTGGATCACCCGCGCACCAACGCTGCGCCGCAAGGCGATTCTGCTGGCGAAAGTGCAGGATGAAGCAGGCCATGGCCTCTATCTCTACAGTGCTGCGGAAACCCTCGGCTGCGCTCGCGAAGACATCTACCAGAAGATGCTCGATGGCCGCATGAAGTATTCCTCCATCTTCAACTACCCAACCCTGAACTGGGCCGATATCGGTGTGATTGGCTGGCTGGTCGACGGTGCCGCCATCGTTAACCAGGTGGCGCTATGCCGCACTTCCTACGGCCCGTATGCCCGCGCAATGGTGAAAATCTGTAAAGAAGAGAGCTTCCATCAGCGCCAGGGATTCGAAGCTTGCATGGCTCTTTCGCAAGGCAGCGAAGAGCAGCGCGCGATGTTGCAGGACGCGATCAACCGCTTCTGGTGGCCAGCGCTGATGATGTTTGGCCCGAACGACGACAGCTCCCCGAACAGTGCTCAGAGCCTGGCGTGGAAAATCAAACGTTTTGGTAACGATGAGCTGCGTCAGCGTTTTGTCGACAACACCGTACCGCAGGTGGAAATGCTCGGCATGACGGTGCCGGATAAAGATCTGCATCTGGACGAAACCACTGGGCAGTACCGTTTCGGTGAAATCGACTGGCATGAATTCAATGAAGTGATTAACGGGCGTGGCCTCTGTAACCACGAACGTCTGGCCGCTAAGCGCAAGGCCTGGGAAGAGGGCGCCTGGGTGCGGGAAGCTGCACTGGCGCACGCTGAGAAACAACAGGCCCGCAAAGTGGCGTAAGGAGAATAACGATGAGCAATGTCTACTGGCCTTTATACGAAGTTTTTGTTCGCAGCAAACAGGGGTTATCCCACCGTCATGTGGGCAGCCTGCATGCCGCAGACGATCGCATGGCGCTGGAAAACGCGCGTGATGCCTACACCCGTCGCAGCGAAGGCTGCTCAATCTGGGTGGTGAAGGCGAGCGAAATCGTGGCTTCGCAACCGGAAGAGCGCGGTGAGTTTTTCGACCCGGCAGAAAGCAAAGTCTATCGCCATCCGACGTTCTACACCTTGCCTGACGGCATCGAGCACATGTGAGGCAGATGATGAATCAGGACTCAATCGCCACTTATGCCCTGCGTCTGGGCGACAACTGCCTGGTGCTGGCACAGCGCTTGTCTGCCTGGTGCGGTCACGCGCCGGAGCTGGAAATCGACCTGGCGCTCGCCAATATCGGCCTCGATTTACTCGGGCAGGCACGCAATTTCCTTAGCTATGCCGCAGAGCGTCAGGGCAAAGGCGACGAAGACACGCTGGCGTTTCATCGCGATGAGCGCGAATTCCGCAACGTGCTTTTAGTCGAACAGCCGAACGGCAATTTTGCCGACACGATCGCCCGTCAGTTATTGATGGACGCGTGGAATGTCGCGTTGTTCAGCCGTCTCGTAAACAGCAAGGACGCACAGCTGGCTGCTATCGCCGCGAAATCCATCAAAGAAGCGCGTTATCACCTGCGTTTCAGCCGCGGCTGGACTGAGCGTCTGGGTGGCGGCACCGAGCTTTCTGCCGAACGCATGCAATCCGCCATTAATAATCTGTGGCGCTTTACCGCAGAGCTGTTCCATGCCGATGAGCTGGACATTCAGCTCAGCGAGCAGGGCATTGCTGTCGATCCGCGTGAACTGCAAGAGGCGTGGCTGGCGGAAATCACCAGCGCACTGACAGCCGCAGAACTCAGCGTGCCGCAGGAGCAGCCATATCGCATTGGCGGGAAAGACGGCCTGCATACCGAACATCTGGGGCCGATGCTGGCAGAAATGCAGTATCTGCAACGTGCCTACCCCGGTCAGCAGTGGTAACGGAGGTCGCTATGCAACGTCTCGCTGAAATCGCTCCGGCAGAAGTTCACCAGATCTGGGCGCTGTTAAGTCAGATCCCAGACCCGGAAGTGCCGGTGCTGACGATTACCGATCTCGGTATGGTCCGCAGTGTTACGCCACAGGGCGAAGGCTGGGTGGTGGGCTTCACGCCAACTTACTCAGGCTGCCCGGCGACGGAACACCTGATCGGCGAAATCCGCAAAGTGATGACAGAGCACGGCTTCAGCCCGGTGCATATCGTGCTGCAACTCGATCCGGCCTGGACGACGGACTGGATGACGCCAGATGCCCGTGAGCGCCTGCGTCAGTACGGCATCAGCCCGCCACAGGCACACGCCTGCCACGCAGGATTGCCGACAGACGTTGCCTGCCCGCGTTGTGGAAGCACGCACACCACGATGATCAGTGAATTCGGCTCCACGGCCTGCAAAGCGCTTTATCGCTGCGACAGTTGCCGGGAACCCTTTGATTACTTTAAATGTATTTGAGGTTGCCATGACGACGTTTCATTCGCTAACGGTGGCAAAAGTAGAACCGGAAACCCGGGATGCCGTGACCATTACCTTCGCGGTGCCTGCAGAATTACAAACGGCTTACGCCTTCCGTCCTGGCCAGCATTTGACGCTGAAAGCACGGCTGGCGGGTGTTGAGCTGCGCCGCTGTTACTCGATTTGCCGCCGTGCCGTCCCCGGCGAAATCAGCGTGGCGGTGAAAGCCATCGAAGGCGGACGTTTTTCCCGCTATGCCCGCGACGAAATCAAAGCCGGAATGAACCTGGAAGTGATGATCCCGCAGGGGAATTTTGGCTATCAGGCCCAGCCAGAACGCAACGGTCACTACCTGGCCATTGCCGCCGGTTCGGGCATTACACCCATGCTGGCGATTGTCGAAACCACGCTTGAAGCGGAACCGACCAGCGAGTTCACGGTTATCTACGGTAACCGCAGCAGCCAGAGCATGATGTTCCGCCAGCTGTTGGCTGACCTGAAAGACAAGTACCCGACACGCCTGCAACTGCTGAGCATCTTCAGCCAGGAAACGCTGGACAGCGCGCTGCTGCATGGGCGTATCGACGGCGAAAAACTGAAAGCGCTTGGTAAGACGCTGCTCAACTTCAGCCAGTTTGACGAAGCCTTTATCTGTGGCCCGGCAGCGATGATGGATGAAGCGGAAACAGCGCTGGTTGAACTGGGCATGCCTGCGAAATCAATTCATCTGGAGCGTTTTAACACGCCGGGCAGTACCGTTCGCCACGCTTCAAGCGTTCAGGCTGAAGGGCAAACCGTCACTATTCGTCAGGATGGTCGTGACCGTGCGATCACGCTCTCTGGCGAAGATGAAAGCATTCTCGACGCGGCGCTGCGTCAGGGCGCGGATCTGCCGTATGCCTGCAAAGGCGGCGTGTGCGCCACCTGTAAATGCAAAGTGCTGCGCGGGGAAGTGTCGATGGCGACTAACTACAGCCTGGAACCAGATGAACTGGCCGCGGGCTACGTGTTGAGCTGTCAGGCGCTGCCAACCACGCCAGACGTGATCGTCGATTTCGACGCGAAGGGGATGGCATGAGCGAGTTGACTTCAAGCCAGCACGACCGCGTGCTGCTGCTGACACTGAACCGCCCACAGGCGCGAAATGCGCTGAATAACGCTTTGCTCACACAGATTGCCGAAGCGCTGGAAAATGCCCAGCAGGACAGCAACGTGGGCGCAGTAGTGATCACCGGCAACGACCGTTTCTTCGCCGCAGGCGCAGATTTGCAGGAGATGGCAGAGAAAGATTTGCCCGCCACGCTCAACGACATTCGCCCGCGTTTATGGGCGCGCATTGACGCGTTCACTAAACCGCTTATTGCGGCAGTGAATGGTTACGCACTGGGCGCTGGCTGCGAACTGGCATTGCTCTGTGACGTGGTGGTTGCGGGGGAAAACGCCTCCTTCGGTTTACCTGAAATCACACTCGGCATTATGCCCGGCGCGGGCGGTACCCAGCGTTTGATTCGCTGTGTCGGCAAGTCTCTCGCCACGCAAATGATCCTGACAGGCAAAGCCATTGATGCGCCACGCGCTCAGCAGGCCGGACTGGTGAGCGATATTCATCCGGTTGGTCTGACTGTTGAATACAGCCTGAAACTTGCTGCGACGATGGCGAAGCATTCCCCATTGGCTTTACAGGCAGCTAAACAGGCGCTGCGTCAGTCGCAAGAAGTGACGCTTTCTGCCGGATTAGCTCAGGAACGTCAGCTCTTTAGCCTGCTCAGCGCCACCGACGATCGCCGTGAAGGCATCGCCGCATTTCTGGCGAAACGTCAACCCGACTTCAAAGGACGCTAATCATGGAAGCCTTCATTCTCAGTCACGTTGAACACGGGGTGATGACGCTGACGCTGAATCGCCCGGAGCGTCTGAACAGCTTTAACGACGTGATGCATCAACAGCTTTCGGAATGCCTGAAACAGGCTGAGCGCGACGAAACTATTCGTTGCCTGCTGCTAACCGGTGCGGGGCGTGGTTTTTGCGCCGGACAAGATCTGAATGACCGCAACGTTGACCCGAACGGGCCAGCGCCTGATCTCGGCTATTCCGTTGATACGTTTTACAACCCACTGGTGCGCCGCCTGGCGAAACTGCCAAAACCGGTTATCTGTGCGGTGAACGGCGTGGCGGCTGGAGCGGGAGCCACGCTGGCACTTGGGTGCGACATTGTTATTGCTGCCCGATCAGCCAATTTCGTGATGGCCTTCAGCAAGCTCGGCCTGATCCCTGATTGTGGCGGCACCTGGTTGCTGCCGCGTGTCGCCGGGAAAGCCCGTGCAATGGCGCTGGCGCTGCTGGGCGATAAGCTCAGCGCGGAACAGGCGCAGCAGTGGGGCATGATCTGGCAAGTCGTGGACGACGCGCAGCTCAGCGATACCGCCGGGCAACTGGCGCGTCATCTGGCGACACAACCTACTTACGGATTGGGGCTGATTAAGCAGGCCATCAACGCAGCGGAGACCAACACTCTGGATGCGCAGTTGGATCTGGAGCGCGATTACCAGCGTATGGCAGGACGCAGCGCCGATTATCGCGAAGGCGTCAGCGCCTTCATGAACAAACGCCAACCACAGTTCAGCGGGAAATGACCATGAGCCAACAGATTCGAACCGTGGCAGTGATTGGCAGTGGCACCATGGGGGCCGGTATTGCCGAAGTGGCGGCGATGGCAGGCCAACAGGTGTTGTTGCACGACATCTCTGCCGAAGCGATGAGCCGTGCGATTGCCGCTTTGCGTAGCCGTCTGGAAGCGCGAGTGGCGAAGGGCAAACTCAGCGCTGAAGCCTGTGAGCGTGGGCTGGCGCGGATTGTTCCCGTTACTGATATTGCGGCGCTTGCTGCCGCTGATTTAGTGATTGAAGCCGCCGCCGAAAATCTCGATATCAAAAAGGCGCTGTTCACCCAGCTCGGCGAAATTTGCCAGCCGCAAGCGTTGCTGACCAGTAACACCTCGTCGATTTCCATCACTGCAATTGCGGCAGGAGTGAAACACCCGGAACGCGTGGCGGGACTTCACTTCTTTAACCCTGCTCCGGTGATGAAACTGGTGGAAGTGGTGAGTGGTGTTGCGACATCCGACGAAGTGGTGACTCAGCTCAGCCAGTGTGTGCTGGCGTGGGGCAAACAGCCGGTTCATTGTCAGTCCACACCTGGGTTTATCGTCAACCGCGTGGCGCGTCCTTACTACGCAGAAGCGTGGCGTGCTCTTGAAGAGCAAGTGGCTGCACCGGAAGTGATTGATACCGCTTTACGTGAAGCAGGTCGTTTCCCGATGGGGCCGCTGGCGCTGACCGACCTGATTGGTCAGGACGTGAACTTCGCAGTGACCTGTTCGGTCTTCAATGCTTTCTGGCAGGAACGGCGTTTTCTGCCTTCGCTGGTGCAGCAGGAGCTGGTGCTGGCTGGGCGTTACGGTAAGAAAACCGGGCAGGGCGTTTATCGCTGGCCAGAAGGGGCTGCGGAAGTGGTTTTCTATCCGGACGTTCCAGCGCATTGCAAAGCCGCACAGACCAACAAAGAACGTGACGTTGTCACACTTGACGACGTGCTGTTACTCGAAACAACGGGTGAAACGGCTCAAGCTGCCGCTACGCGCTTACAACGACCTGTCGTAGTGATGGACCGCAGTGAGAGCGACGTGGTGGTGATTGCCGCCGCAGCGAGCAACCGCCTGGAAGAGAGCGAGAAAGCGATTCACTGGCTGCAACAGCAGGGAAAAAAAGTCCTGCTGGTGGCGGATTATCCGGGGCTGCTGGTGTGGCGCACCGTGGCGATGCTGGTTAACGAAGCGCTGGATGCATTGCAAAAAGGCGTTGCCAGCGAAGCAGACATCAATATCGCGATGCGCCTTGGTGTGAATTACCCGCGTGGGCCGCTGCAATGGGGCGAACTGTTGGGCTGGCAGCGGGTGCTCGAAGTGCTGGAAAACCTGCAACGTCATTACGGCGAAGAGCGTTATCGCCCTTGTTCCCTGCTGCGCCAGCGTGCGCTTCTGGAGAGTAGCTATGAGTCTTAATAACGCCTGGCATAACGCCCGTGTGATGTACGAAAAAGATACCTGCGCACAGGCGCTCGGCATCGACATCATCGAGATGGACGAAGGGTTTGCGGTGCTGACCATGACCGTGACGCCGCAAATGCTCAACGGCCATCAAACCTGCCATGGCGGGCAGTTGTTCTCGCTGGCAGACACCGCCTTTGCGTATGCCTGCAACAGCCAGGGGCTGGCCGCGGTAGCTTCGGCCTGCAACATCGATTTTCTGCGTCCGGGCTTTGCCGGGGACAAGCTCACCGCCACTGCGCGGGTGAAGCATCAGGGCAAACTGACCGGCGTGTACGACATTGAGATAGTTAACCAACAACAAAAAACTGTCGCCCTGTTCCGCGGAAAATCACACCGCATCGGCGGCAGCGTAACAGGAGAAGCCTGATGCGTGACGCATTTATCTGTGAAGGTGTTCGTACCCCGGTGGGTCGCTACGGCGGCGCGTTATCCAGCGTAAGGGCGGACGATCTGGCGGCTGTGCCATTGCGCGCGCTGCTGGCTCGCTTGCCGCAACTGGATGCGGAACGCATCGACGATGTGATTTTCGGCTGTGCCAACCAGGCGGGCGAAGATAACCGCAACGTGGCACGTATGGCAGCGTTGCTGGCCGGGCTGCCTCAATCTGTTTCTGGCACCACCATTAACCGTTTGTGTGGTTCCGGGCTGGATGCAATCGGCTTTGCCGCTCGTGCGATTAAAGCGGGTGATGCTGATTTGCTGATTGCCGGGGGCGTGGAATCTATGTCTCGCGCACCGTTTGTGATGGGCAAAGCCACGACGCCGTTCCAGCGTCAGGCAGAGATGTTCGATACCACTATCGGCTGGCGTTTTGTGAACCCGCTCATGCAGCAACAATTTGGTACTGACAGCATGCCGGAAACGGCGGAGAATGTAGCTGAATTGTTAAAAATAAGCCGCGCCGATCAGGATGCGTTTGCCTTCCGTAGCCAGCAGCGCACGGCCATCGCTCAGCAGAACGGCATTCTGGCGCAGGAAATTGTGCCGGTCAGCGTGAAGGGTAAAAAGGGCGCGGTGACGGAAGTTTCAGAAGATGAACATCCTCGCGCTGACACTACGCTGGAGCAGCTTGCCGCCCTGAAAGCGCCATTCCGTGCGAACGGGGTGATCACTGCAGGTAACGCATCTGGTGTGAACGATGGTGCGGCGGCGGTAATTATCGCCAGCGTTGAGATGGCGAAACTGCAAGGCTTAACGCCGCGTGCACGCATTGTGGCGATGGCAACCGCAGGTGTAGAACCACGCCTGATGGGGCTTGGCCCGGTGCCTGCCACACGCAAAGTGCTGGAACGTGCTGGCCTGAGCATTAACGATATGGACGTCATCGAGCTGAACGAGGCGTTTGCCGCCCAGGCGCTCGGTGTCCTGAGACAACTGGGGTTACCGGATGATGCCCCGCATGTAAACCCCAACGGTGGGGCCATCGCTTTAGGCCATCCGTTGGGCATGAGTGGTGCCCGACTGGCGCTTGCCGCCAGCAATGAACTGCACCGTCGCGGCGGGCGTTACGCCCTTTGCACGATGTGTATCGGTGTGGGTCAGGGCATTGCCATGATCCTGGAGCGCGTGTGAGCTGATTAACCTGCGAGTACCCTACAATGACAACAACAAAATTAGACCCAATCGAAACCGCGTCCGTTGATGAACTTCAGGCCCTGCAAACCCAACGCCTGAAATGGACGCTGAAACACGCTTACGACAATGTGCCCATGTACCGCCGCAAGTTTGACGAGGCGGGCGTACACCCTGATGATTTCAAAGAACTGAGCGATATCCAGAAATTCCCGTGCACCACCAAGCAGGATCTGCGCGATAACTATCCGTTCGACACTTTTGCCGTGCCGATGGAACAGATCGTACGTATTCATGCATCGTCGGGCACGACCGGGAAGCCAACGGTGGTCGGTTATACCCAGAACGATATCGATACCTGGGCCAATATTGTCGCTCGTTCTCTGCGTGCCGCAGGTGGCAGCGCGAAAGACAAAATTCATGTGGCTTACGGTTATGGCCTGTTTACCGGCGGCCTGGGCGCACACTACGGTGCAGAACGTTTAGGCGCGACGGTTATCCCGATGTCGGGCGGCCAAACTGAGAAACAGGCTCAGCTGATTCGTGATTTTAAACCTGACATGATCATGGTGACGCCGTCCTACTGCCTGAACCTGATTGAAGAGCTGGAACGCCAGATGGGCGGCGATGCCAGCCAGTGCTCGCTGCGCGTAGGCGTCTTCGGCGCGGAGCCATGGACCATGGCAATGCGCAAGGAAATTGAGCGTCGTCTGGGCATTACCGCGCTGGATATCTACGGTCTGTCCGAAGTGATGGGGCCGGGCGTGGCGATGGAATGTATCGACACCGCAGACGGCCCAACCATCTGGGAAGACCATTTCTATCCGGAAATCGTCAATCCAAACGATGGTACACCGCTGGCCGATGGTGAGCAGGGCGAACTGTTGTTCACCACGCTGACAAAAGAAGCATTGCCTGTTATCCGTTATCGCACCCGCGACCTGACGCGTCTGCTGCCAGGCACCGCGCGTACCATGCGCCGTATGGATCGCATCAGCGGTCGCAGCGACGACATGCTGATCATTCGCGGCGTGAACGTCTTCCCGTCACAGCTGGAAGAAGAAATCGTCAAGTTCGAGCACCTGTCGCCACACTATCAGCTGGAAGTGAATCGCCGTGGCCATCTGGATTCGCTGTCAGTCAAAGTCGAACTGAAAGAGAGCAGCCTGTCGCTGACTCACGAGCAGCGCTGCCAGGTCTGCCACCAGTTGCGTCATCGCATCAAATCGATGGTCGGTATTTCCACCGACGTGATGATCGTCAACTGCGGCAGTATTCCGCGTTCCGAAGGCAAAGCCTGCCGTGTGTTTGACCTGCGTAAAGTGGCGGCCAACGGGTAAGTTCTCTTTTCCTCCCTCTCCCTGTGGGAGAGGGTTGGGGAGAGGGCATCAGACCGCACGAAAATAGAACTGTGCTATGATTCATCAAGGATGAAAATAACAACAGAATGAATCAGATGAGTAAACTCGATACCTTTATTCAGCAGGCCGTCGCGGCCGTGCCCATCAGCGGAACGTCTTTAATCTCTTCTCTCTATGGTGACGCATTATCCCATCGTGGCGGGGAAATCTGGCTTGGTAGCCTGACAGCCTTGCTCGAAGGACTGGGCTTTGGCGATCGTTTCGTCCGCACTTCGCTATTTCGACTCAATAAAGAAGGGTGGCTGGATGTCGACCGAATCGGGAGACGCAGTTTTTATCGCTTAAGCGACAAAGGCTTGCGGCTCACGCGTCGTGCCGAAGGTAAAATTTACCGCGCTGAACCCCCGGCCTGGGACGGCACCTGGCTTCTTTTACTTTCGGAAGGTCTGGACAAAGCCACTCTTGCGGATGTCAAAAAACAGCTGATCTGGCAGGGATTTGGCACGTTAGCCCCAAGCCTGATGGCGTCGCCTTCGCAGAAACTGGCGGATGTTCAGGCCTTGCTGCATGAAGCGGGTGTTGCTGATAACGTGATTTGTTTTGAAGCACAGTCGCCGCTGGCGACGTCGGCCAGCGCATTGCGTGCGCGAGTAGAAGAGTGTTGGCAACTGACCGAACAAAACCATTTGTATGAAAATTTCATTAATACGTTCCGACCACTGCTGCCGCTGTTGCGCGATGCAACCCCGCAGGAGTTAACGCCTGAGCGCTGTTTTGCCATTCAGTTGTTAGCCATCCATCTCTACCGGCGGGTGATCCTCAAAGACCCGTTATTGCCGGAAGAACTGTTGCCTGCACATTGGGCGGGACAGGCGGCGCGTCAGCTCTGCATCAACATTTATCAGAGTGTGGCCGCAGGCGCTTTGGCGTGGGTCAGCGAAAAAGGGGAAACCTCTGTCGGGCCATTGCCTCAGCCCGCATCGCCGTTTTATCAGCGTTTCGGTGGTCTGAACCTCAAATAAGGAGCGCAAATGCCTGTTTATCAAATTGATGGCTTAACACCTGTGGTACCGGAAGAAAGCTATGTGCATCCGACAGCGGTGTTGATTGGCGATGTGATCCTCGGCAAAGGCGTATATGTTGGCCCGAATGCCAGCCTGCGTGGTGATTTTGGCCGCATCGTGGTGAAGGACGGCGCGAATATCCAGGATAATTGTGTGATGCACGGCTTCCCGGAGCAGGACACGGTGGTGGAAGAAGACGGCCACATCGGGCATAGCGCGATTTTGCATGGCTGCGTGATACGCCGGAATGCGCTGGTCGGCATGAATGCCGTGGTGATGGACGGGGCGGTTATCGGCGAGAACAGCATTGTCGGCGCGGCGGCTTTTGTGAAAGCGAAGGCTGAAATGCCTGCGAATTACCTTATCGTCGGCAGCCCGGCCAAAGCCATTCGTGCGCTGAGTGACCAGGAAATTGAATGGAAGAAACGCGGCACGCGTGAATATCAGGTGCTGGTCGAGCGCTGCAAGATGACGATGCATCAAGTTGAGCCATTACGTGAAGTGGAAGAAGGGCGCCAGCGTCTGACTTTTGATGAAAATCTGAGACCCAAATCGGCGAGCTAAAAGAAGTTGGCCCTCCTCTTGCGAAGAGGGCCAGAACGGGTGTCTGTGATGCTGCCCAAACCTTGCTCATAAAGACGCGGGGAGTGCTCCCCGCGTTGTCAGTCACTTCCTTAAATCGCAAGCTAACACTGCTTTAAACTCCATACCACGCTCTTTGACGCTCAGCTCACAAAGCGTTTCGCGAACCATCAGCGTGAACATCAATACTGTGAAACACAGCACAATGATTGCCACAAGGGCGTATTTTGTCAGCATGTTATTGCCTCCGTGCTTTGGAAGGACTAACATCCAACTTGCGAGGGTTGGAATGTTAGTCCCCCCAGGTTGATAGAAATATCTCCTGGGGTTTTTAACTTTCCGGCCTCATGCAAGTCCTGCTTATCCCATGTCTGAGACCAGACAGCCTCAAACACCCGCCGCAATACTAAGCTTCTTTATTGTAAGTAACAGACAGACATGCCGAATTCACGAGCAGGCTCGTAAATATTCGTAGAAATTAGGAATTTGACGGGGAAAAAGAACCCTCCCACCAGGCGGTGAGAGGGGGAAATCTTAGGCTGCAACCAGGCTGTTGATGGCGGCTTTCGCGTCAGACTGTGCTTTGGCTGCCACTTCTGGACCGTACGCCACGCCTTCAGCGAACACGAAGTTCACGTCGGTGATGCCGATGAAGCCCAGGAACAGCTTCATGTACGGCGCCAGCAGGTCAGTTGGGGTATCTTTATGGATACCGCCACGGCTGGAAACGACGATAGCGCGTTTGCCTTTCACCAGACCTTCCGGGCCATTTTCGGTGTAACGGAAAGTCACACCAGCGCGGGCTACCAGGTCGAAGTAGTTTTTCAACTGAGTAGGGATGTTGAAGTTGTACATCGGGGCTGCAATCACAATCACGTCGTGTGCCTGAAGTTCAGCAATCAGCTCATCAGACAGCGCCAGCGCTTCCTGCTGACGTGGAGACAGGGGGGCATCGCTCGGACGCAGAGCGCCGACCAGTTCGCCATCCAGTACTGGAATCGGCTGTGCGGCCAGGTCACGAACGGTAATCTGATCTGCCGGGTGTTTTTCAGCCCACTGGTCAACAAAATAATCAGTCAGCTGACCAGACTGAGAGTACCCTGCCAGAATACTGGATTTGAGAACTAATACCTTGCTCATGGGTGTTTCCTTATATGAGATTGACGGGCCCGTGCCCTGTTGCTTGATGACACTCTATTCACAATCCTGCCGCAGGGATAGCGCAATATATCGAAGCCTTCGTTCAAATTTATTGATGAAGGAAAGCGAAGCAGCGATGTGGTACTCTACCACTAATGAAAACAGAGACATTTTTCCGGCAGTGCGCTGCCCGATAACGCTATGACAGAACAACAGAAAATCACCTTCTCTCAGCTTCATCAGCAACTGGACGGCCTGATGCTGCGCGACAAGACGCGCTTTTCCCGTCGGTTACATGGCGTGAAGAAGGTTAAAAATCCTGAATCCCAACAGGCCATTTTGCAGGAGATGGCAAAAGAGATTGAACAGGCTGTAGGGAAGGTTGTGCTGCGTGAAGCCGCGCGGCCGGAGATAACCTATCCGGAAAACCTGCCAGTTAGCCAGAAAAAACAGGACATCCTTAACGCCGTTCGCGACAACCAGGTGGTGATCGTTGCCGGTGAAACAGGGTCCGGGAAAACCACTCAGCTGCCGAAAATTTGTATGGAGCTCGGGCGGGGTATGAAAGGGCTGATTGGTCATACCCAGCCGCGTCGTCTGGCGGCCAGAACCGTCGCCAACCGTATTGCCGAAGAGCTGCAAACGGAGCCGGGCGGCTGCATCGGGTATAAAGTCCGCTTTAGCGATCACGTCAGCGACAACACGATGGTCAAGCTGATGACCGACGGTATTCTGCTGGCGGAAATCCAGCAAGATCGCATGCTGATGCAGTACGACACTATCATCATCGATGAAGCTCACGAACGCAGCCTGAACATCGATTTCCTGTTGGGCTATCTGAAAGAGTTGCTGCCGCGTCGGCCTGATCTGAAAATTATCATCACTTCGGCGACCATCGATCCGCAGCGTTTCTCAAAACATTTCAATAATGCGCCGATAATCGAAGTGTCGGGCCGCACATACCCGGTAGACGTTCGTTACCGCCCGATAGTTGAAGACGCTGATGATACTGAGCGCGATCAGTTGCAGGCCATTTTTGATGCAGTCGATGAACTGAGCAATGAAAGCCCTGGCGACATCCTGATCTTCATGAGCGGTGAACGTGAAATCCGTGACACCGCGGACGCGTTAAGCAAGCGCGACCTTCGCCACACGGAAATCCTGCCGCTGTATGCTCGCTTATCTAACAGTGAGCAGAACCGCGTGTTCCAGTCGCACAGCGGGCGGCGTATCGTGCTGGCGACCAACGTCGCAGAAACCTCGTTGACCGTGCCGGGCATTAAATATGTGATTGATCCGGGTACGGCGCGTATCAGCCGTTACAGCTATCGCACCAAGGTACAGCGCCTGCCGATTGAGCCGGTTTCACAGGCATCCGCCAACCAGCGTAAAGGCCGTTGTGGGCGCGTTTCCGAAGGTATCTGTATCCGCCTTTATTCGGAAGATGACTTCCTGTCGCGTCCGGAATTTACCGACCCGGAAATTCTGCGTACCAACCTGGCGTCCGTTATTCTGCAAATGACAGCGCTGGGTCTGGGCGATATTGGCGCGTTCCCGTTTGTTGAAGCTCCCGATAAGCGCAATATCCAGGACGGTGTGCGTCTTCTGGAAGAATTAGGCGCGATCACGACCGATGAGCAACAAACGGTGTATAAACTGACGCCGATGGGCCGCCAGTTAAGCCAGCTCCCGGTTGACCCACGCCTGGCGCGAATGGTGCTGGAAGCGCAGAAACACGGCTGTGTGCGTGAAGCGATGATCATCACTTCAGCGCTCTCAATTCAGGACCCGCGTGAACGTCCGATGGACAAACAGCAGGCTTCTGACGAAAAACACCGTCGCTTCCACGACAAAGAGTCTGACTTCCTCGCTTTTGTGAACCTGTGGAATTATCTCGGTGAGCAGCAAAAAGCGCTCTCTTCAAACCAGTTCCGTCGCCTGTGTCGTACAGATTATCTGAACTACTTACGCGTACGGGAATGGCAGGATATTTACACCCAATTGCGTCAGGTGGTGAAAGAGCTTGGCATTCCTGTGAACAGTGAGCCTGCTGAGTACCGTGAAATCCACGTCGCGCTGCTGACGGGCTTGCTCTCGCACATCGGTATGAAAGATGCCGATAAGCAGGAATTTACCGGCGCGCGTAACGCTCGTTTCTCGATCTTCCCGGGCTCCGGTTTATTCAAGAAACCGCCGAAATGGACCATGGTCGCTGAACTTGTCGAAACCAGCCGCCTGTGGGGACGTATCGCGGCACGTATCGATCCGGAATGGGTTGAGCCGTTAGCTCAGCATCTGATCAAACGTTCTTACAGTGAACCGCACTGGGAACGTGCGCAGGGCGCGGTGATGGCGACGGAAAAAGTCACTGTTTACGGCTTGCCGATCGTGGCGGCTCGAAAAGTGAACTATAGCCAGATTGACCCGGCGCTGTGTCGGGAACTGTTTATTCGCCATGCGCTGGTGGAAGGCGACTGGCAAACTCGTCACGCCTTTTTCCGCGATAACCTGAAATTGCGTGCGGAAGTGGAAGAGCTTGAACACAAATCCCGCCGCCGCGACATTCTGGTGGACGATGAGTCGTTGTTTGAGTTTTACGACCAGCGCATCAGCCACGAGGTTATTTCAGCCCGCCACTTCGACAACTGGTGGAAAACCGCCAGTCGCGAAACACCGGATTTGCTCAATTTTGAAAAGAGCATGCTGATTAAAGAAGGCGCGGAGAACGTCAGTAAGCTCGACTACCCGAACTTCTGGCATCAGGGCAACCTCAAACTGCGTTTAAGCTATCAGTTTGAGCCTGGTGCCGACGCCGATGGCGTAACGGTGCACATTCCGTTGCCGTTACTGAATCAGGTCGAAGAGGCCGGTTTCGAATGGCAAATCCCTGGTTTACGTCGTGAACTGATCATCGCACTGATTAAGTCATTGCCCAAACCGGTGCGCCGCAACTTTGTGCCAGCGCCGAATTACGCAGAAGCATTCCTTGGCCGCGCAACGCCGCTGGAATTACCGCTGCTCGATTCAATGGAGCGCGAATTGCGTCGTATGACGGGCGTTACCATTGACCGTGAAGACTGGCACTGGGATCAGGTGCCCGATCACCTGAAAGTGACCTTCCGGGTAGTGGATGACAAAAACAAGAAACTGCAGGAAGGTCGCGACCTCACTGCATTGAAAGACGGCCTGAAAGGGAAGGTTCAGGAAACCCTCTCCGCGGTGGCTGACGACGGTATTGAACAGAGCGGTTTGCATCTGTGGAGTTTCGGCACGTTGCAAGAGAGCTACGAGCAGAAACGCGGTAATTACAAAATGAAAGCGTGGCCTGCGCTGGTGGATGAGCGTGACAGCGTGGCAATCAAGCTGTTTGATAATCCGCAGGAACAGCAGCAGGCGATGTGGCGTGGCTTGCGCCGTTTGCTGTTGCTGAACATTCCGTCGCCTATCAAATATCTGCATGAAAAGCTGCCCAACAAGGCCAAGCTGGGGCTCTATTTCAACCCGTACGGCAAGGTGCTGGATTTGATAGATGACTGCATTTCTTGTGGGGTTGATAAGCTGATTGACGAAGCAGGCGGCCCGGTGTGGACAGAAGAGAACTTTGCGAAGCTGCACGAGAAAGTGCGCGCAGAACTCAACGACACCGTGGTGGATATTGCGAAGCAGGTCGAGCAAATTTTGACGGCTGTGTTCAACATCAACAAGCGCCTGAAAGGGCGTGTTGATATGACCATGGCGCTAGGCTTGTCCGACGTGAAAGCGCAAATGTCCGGGCTGGTGTATCGCGGGTTCGTTACCGGCAACGGCTTTAAACGGCTTGGCGATACGCTGCGTTATCTGAATGCGATTGAGAAACGGCTGGAAAAACTGGCTGTCGATCCGCACCGGGATCGAGCGCAAATGCTGAAAGTCGAAAGCGTACAGCAGGCCTGGCAACAGTGGCTGAACAAGCTGCCGCCAGCGCGCCGTGATGATGCTGATGTGCAGGACATTCGCTGGATGATCGAAGAGCTGCGTGTTAGCTATTTTGCTCAACAGTTGGGGACTCCCTACCCGGTTTCAGACAAGCGTGTGTTGCAGGCGATGGAGCAGATTAGCGGGTAATCCTCTGCGCGCCGCCCCTCTCCCTGGCCCTCTCCCACAGGGAGAGGGGACTGACCGAAGCGGGTTGTTGAGTTTCCTCCCTCTCCATTCAGGGAGAGGAGCGGGTGTTGAGTTTTCTCCCTCTCCATTCAGGGAGAGGGATGGGGAGAGGGGGAACAGGCGACGCTAAAACTTCCCTCTATTCCTCTCTACTCATTCACCCATCCCAGCCGCCTCCCAGCGACCGGTAGAGATCGATTTGTGCCAGCAGCAGATTATTTTTCACTTGTACGACGCTGAGCTGGGTTGAAAACAGTGTGCGCTGTGCGTCCAGCACATCCAGATAAGAAGAGTAGCCGTTGCGGTAGCGATTCTGCGCAATTCTTAGCGTATCGCTGGCCACCTGTTGTTGCTCTTCCAGTGCTTCGAGCTGTTCCCGATAGCGGGTGATGGCGTCCAGGCTGTCGTTCACTTCCCCAAAGGCACTGCGCACGGTTTTTTCATAACCGTACAACGCCTGATTTCGCTGAGACATCGAAATGTCCACCTGCGCATTTAGTGCCTGGCGGTTAAGCAGCGGGGCGAGAATGCTGCCGCCAAGACTCCATAAGCGCAGTGGATTATCCAGCAGGCCGGGCAATGCCGCGTCCTGATAGCTGCCGGTGGCGGTCAGGTTGATGGAGGGCAACAGTTGCGCCTGAGAAGAGGCCAGTGTTTCATCGGCGGCCAGCAATTCTCGCTGCGCCTGAACGATATCCGGTCGGCGATTCAACAGGGTTGAAGGGAGCTGTGAGGGCAAGGTTAGCGGTGTCAGCGCGTCAAAGGCCTGGCGCTTAACACTGGCAGGATTTTGCCCCAGCAATAGACTGATCGCATTTTCCTGTTGGGCGATTTGGTGCTGCAACAGGGGAACCTGGGCTCGGGTGCCACGCAACTCGGAATCAGCCTGCATCAGTTCCAGCCGCGACGTATAGCCTGTTTCATACTGACGTTTTGCCAGCCGATAGGCTTCCTCACGAGATTTCAGCGTATTCTGCGTGACCTGCAGCTGCTCATCAAGAGACAACAGCGTCACATAGCCTGCCGCTACGCTTGACGCGACGGTCAATTCTGCCGCAGAAGCCGCTGCTTTGTGTGCCTCCAGCGAGGCTTGCGCTGCACGCGATGCTGAGCGGTTTGCTCCCCATAAATCCACGTCATAGCTGGCGGTCAGGCTGCCTTTATAAAGCGTGCTGTGGATTGGCAGGCCAGTTGCAGCCGATTGTGCGCGAGCTCGTGTGCCACTGACACCCGCGTCCAGTGAAGGGAAAAGAGAACCTTCCGTAGCATATGCGCGTGCCTGATATTCATTCACGCGTTCGCGGGCGATTAACACGTCGCTGTTGTAACGCAGGGCCTGATCCACATAGCGATTCAGTGAATTATCATGAAACTGCCGCCACCAGACGCTTTCGGCCGGGCTGGCTGGGCCCACGTTTTGCCGCCATTGCGTCGGAATAACAAGCTGTGAATCCGCTTTCTGCACGTCAACGGCATGGCATCCTGTCAGCAACAGCGCGATTGCTACGGATGTTAAGCGCCTCATTGTTTCGCCTCACGAGTATCAATCGTGACCTGAACAGACATCCCAGGGCGCAGACGCTCGGCATTTTTTTGTCCTTCGTTAACCGTGATCCGTACCGGAATGCGTTGGGCGATTTTCACAAAGTTACCGGTGGCGTTATCAGGCGAGATCGCGCTAAATTCCACGCCCGTTGCTGGCGAAATGCTCTGCACGGTGCCGTGAAATTTTTCATCATTCAGCGCATCGACGGTAAACGTCGCCGGCTGCCCGACTTTCAGTTCGGCAAGCTGAGTCTCTTTAATATTGGCAATGACCCAATGCTGTGGCGGAACCAGCGTCGTCAGGTGCGTGCCTGCGGTGACGTAAGCGCCAAGGCGCACGCTGATTTGACCCAGTTGACCCTCACGAGGCGCAATAATGCGGGTGTTTTGCAGATCGATTTGCGCCAGTTCGAGCGAGGCTTTGGCGTTCGCCACATCCGCTTCCAGAGAAGCGCGATTGACGAGGGTGGACTGCAAATCCTGGCGAGACATCTCAAGGGTGGCTTTCGCCTGAGCGATATCGGCATTCCCCTGAGCGGCACTGGCGAGCGCGGCATCGCGTTCGCGAATCGAAAGCGAGCCATCGGACGTCAGCTCTTTCACGCGCTTAAGGTCGGCCTGAGATTTTAAATTCTGCGCTTTGGCGTTATCCAGCGCCGCGATGTTGCGGGCTATTACGGCCTCCGCGCTGTTACGCTGCTGAAGGTTATTGTTCAGTGCGGCCTCTTTCATCGCCAGCTGCGCCTGAGCCTGATGAACTCGCTGGCGGTAAATGCGGTCATCAATCTGAATCAAGACCTCACCTTGCTTAACGTGGTCGAAGTCTTTCACGTTGACGGCGGTGATATAGCCATTGACCTGCGGGCTGATAAAGGTAGTCATGCCGCGCACATAGGCGTTATCGGTAAACTGGCTGTGTCGGGTGAAAGGCGGCAACTGCCAGGCGTAAAGAATAACCAGTACGCCGACAAGCCCAATCGCCGCGGCAGTGAAAACAGAAACAACGCGCAGATTGTTGCGCGTGTGGGCCTGCTCGGTGGCGGCATCCTGCTGACTCATAAAGACTCCTGTAAACAGAACTGATTCATTTGCTTCCCGTGGCTTTTCTTAATGCCAGATGAGCGGTTATACGCAGACGCAACAACCGCCATAAGATCCACACCAGCGTTGTGCCCGCAATCGCAGCGGTCAACAGATAGGTGTCGTTATAGGCCAGAATGTTGGCCTCCAGGGTACTGAGGGTCTGCAGTTGTGTTAGCGCCTGGACGCCCAGCAGCGAGCTGTCGCCAATCTGACTTTGAAACAGTTGGGTGTATTGCTGAATGCGTTCGCTAACCAGCGGATTGAGGGTAGTGAGCTGCTCGGCAATCAGCGCCGAATGGTATTTTTCGCGCCAGGTCTGGAAGGTGCCGAGAAGGGCGGAGCCCAGCAGGCCACCGATATTTTGGCTCATGCCAAACAGCACCGAGAAACTGACCAGGTTGCGTGGGTCGGCGATCACACCGCCAATGCCTGCCAGCATAGACGGGGCGATGAAGAAAGCGCTGGCGAATCCCAATAAGAACTGGCTAACCATCAGCTGGTCCGGGCGGGTCAGGCTGCTGGATTGGCTGTCCATCAGCGAAGCCACAATCATTAACGCCAGGGAGGTGACAATTGGCCATGCCAGTCTCTGAGGTTTGAGCGTCAGACAACTGGCGACAATCCCGCAGGTGATCCCGGCAAAAATTGACCACGCCAGCGGGATCATTTGCTCGTTTTGCAGGCCGACATACTGCAACCAGCCAATGACACCGGTGTTCTGTTCCGCCAGCACGATGCGAATCAGCAACATAATCAGCCCTAAACGCAAAATACTGCCGCTAGAAAGCCAGCGCGTATTGAGCAGCGGGTTGCTGCGATTATGCTCAAAAGTAATGGCGCTGATAATCAGCACCGTCGCCAGCGCCAGCGACCAGCCAATCCACGGAGCTTCAAACCACCAGTCGAGACGTCCCAGTGACAACACCGCGCACAGCAGCGCCATGCCGGGGGCAAGCAAAAAGAAGGTGATGAAATCTTTCTTCTCGAACACCTTTTTACGATCACTGGGCGGCAGCTTGAGCGCAATCACGCAAGCCAGACAAATCAGCGCCAGCCCGAGCTCGAAGAAGTAGAGCCCACGCCACTCATCAAGTTGCAACAGCTCGGTGGAAAACAAACGGGCCAGCGGTATAGCGAGCGATGACCCGGTAATGCCAATCGTCAGGCCTTTAAGGCGATGGCGAGCAGGCCAGGCCTGAATCTGGTAATAGATCCCCAGGGAACTCAGTGCTGCGGCCACCATCCCGTGGGCGGCGCGCACCATCAGGGCGCTGTTCAAATCGTTGACAAAAAGATGGAAAAACGTCACCAGCACATACAGTACCAGGAAACCTTCGGTGAACGCCCGCAGCCCAAACTGCTGGCGGAATTTAACCAGCAGCAGGTTAATGGAGACGTTGGTCATCACGTAAACCGCAGGCAGCCAGGCAATCTCTGTCGACCAGGCCGCAAAGGTGCCCTGCAGATTTTGCAGGTTCGCAGTGACGACGGCGTTACCCAATGCCCCGGTCAGGCACACCAACAGGCCGACAATCCCGTAGGCGATGCGCCTTGGAACAGGGTGTTCCGGCGTGGACGGTGAGCCGAGAAGGGCGGGCTTTTCGTGAGGTGCCCAGTCGTGCGGTGCGTATGGATCGCGTTTGGGCAGGCGCATGCTATCCCTTAGACCTTGCAGAAAATGACTTCGTTATTTGAATTGTTAGCAGGCTAACGAGTGTAATGCGGTTTTAAGACATTACTCAAGCGAATAGTTTAATATTGTAACAAAATCAGAATGAATGAAAGAGAGAAAGGAGCGGCCGTAAACGGCGGCATTTACTCGCTTTCGGAGTGATCTACTGTCATCATCGCCCGCGAACGTTACCCTGTAGGAAGACACACGAAAGAAGGGAGCATTATGCTGACGACCTTTCCCCATCTGAATGAAGACACGTTGCAGGCTGCCAATTGCGTAGGCGAGTGGCTGGCACAGAACGATTTTCCCACGCCACCCGTCAATGTTGAGGCCGAACTGGTGGTGCTGGCAGGCAATGCCGTGATGCCCACGATTGATGCCGCTTGTCGACTGGCGGCGGAAAACCGCACGTTGCTGATCAGCGGCGGCATTGGGCACTCCACCACGTTTCTTTATGCGGCCGTTGCCCGCCACCCACGTTACAACATACTGCGTACCACTGCGCGGGCGGAAGCCTCGATTCTGGCGGATATTGCTCATCAGTACTGGAATATTCCCCTTGATCGCATCGTGGTGGAAGACCGTTCCACCAACTGCGGCGAAAATGCCCGTTTCACCCGTGAAGTCATGGAACAACGCGGCATCACTTGCCGGAATGGCATTGTGGTACAGGACCCGACCATGCAGCGAAGAACCATGGCGACTTTTGCGCACGTGTGGCAGGACGACCCCCAGGCGCCGCAATGGCGTAGCTATCCGGGCTATCTGCCGGTGCTACGTAATGCCACTCACGGGCTGACTTTTACCGATGAAGCTGATTCTGTCTGGCCGGTGGAGCGCTATTTGTCACTGCTGCTGGGTGAACTGCCACGTTTGCTCGACGATGAAAACGGCTACGGTCCGCGAGGCAAAGGGTTTATTGCCCACGTCGATATCCCCGACAGTGTGATGGCGGCCTGGCAAACGCTGCGAGAAGATTCACTGCTGCGTGAGGCACTCACCAGTCGTTCACTGCTGTAAAAGCACGACAGGAAATGCCCGTTTGCGACAGAAACAACGCAAACGGGCAAAGCGTGTTACGAAATTGTTTAAGCTGAATCGCGTCCAGAAGCCTTCTTTTATGATATGTCTCACAAATACAGCATCATAGGGTAGGAGTTCGCCCCCTTAAATCTCGATATTTAACATTAAGTTTACTTGTTAAAAACGATGTATTTACAGGAGCGATTCATGACGGCACCCGTACAACACCCAATGTATATCGATGGTCAGTTTGTGTCCTGGCAGGGCGACAACTGGATTGATGTGGTCAACCCTTCCACTGAGGCGATCCTCTCCCGCATCCCTGATGGTTCCGCCAAAGAAGCGAAACAGGCGATTGACGCCGCAGAACGTGCTCAGCCCGCCTGGGAAGCGCTGCCAGCCATAGAGCGCGCTGGTTGGTTACGTAAAATTGCCGCGGGTATTCGTGAACGCGCCGCCGAAATTAGTTCGCTGATTGTGGCGGAAGGCGGCAAAATTCAGCAACTGGCCGAAGTCGAAGTCTTTTTCACGGCAGATTACCTCGATTATATGTCCGAATGGGCACGTCGCTACGAAGGAGAAATTCTGCAAAGCGACCGTCCGGGCGAAAATATCTTTGTCTTCAAACGCGCGTTGGGCGTGACCACCGGCATCCTGCCGTGGAACTTCCCGTTCTTCCTGATTGCCCGCAAACTGGCTCCTGCGCTTATCACCGGCAACACCATCGTGATTAAGCCAAGCGAATTCACGCCAAACAATGCGATTGCATTTGCGCAAATTGTGCATGAAATCGGTCTGCCAAAAGGTGTCTTCAACCTGGTGTTGGGTCGCGGCGAAACCGTCGGTCAGGAACTGGCAGGCAACCCGAAAGTGGCGATGGTCAGCATGACCGGCAGCGTGGGCGCAGGTGAGAAAATCATGACCGCCGCCGCCAAAAATATCACCAAAGTTTGTCTGGAACTCGGCGGCAAAGCGCCAGCCATCGTGCTGGATGACGCGAATCTCGAGTTGGCGGTGAAAGCCATTGTTGACTCACGCGTGATCAATACCGGGCAGGTTTGTAACTGTGCAGAACGCGTTTATGTGCAGAAAGGGATTTACGATCAGTTCGTAAATCGTCTGGGCGAAGCGATGAAAGCCGTACAGTTTGGTGACCCGGCGCAGCGCAATGACATCGCTATGGGGCCATTGATTAACGCTGCGGCGCTTGAACGTGTCGAACAGAAGGTCGCAAAAGCGGTTGAGCAGGGCGCGAAAGTGGTGCTTGGCGGGAAAGCGGTGGAAGGGAAAGGCTATTTCTATCCGCCGACGCTGCTGCTTGATGTACGTCAGGACATGACCATCATGCACGAAGAAACCTTCGGTCCGGTGCTGCCTGTGGTGGCGTTTGATACGCTGGACGAAGCGCTGGCAATGGCGAACGACAGTGAGTATGGTCTGACGTCGTCGGTTTACACTCAGGATCTCAATAAGGCGATGAAAGCCATCAAAGGGCTGAAGTTCGGCGAAACGTACATCAACCGCGAAAACTTCGAAGCGATGCAGGGCTTCCATGCGGGCTGGCGTAAATCCGGGATTGGCGGCGCAGATGGCCGTCATGGCCTGGAAGAGTATCTCCAGACGCAGGTGGTTTACCTGCAATCCTGATGCCCAAACCTTCCTGGCCTGCCTATCTCGCGTAGGCCGGGGAAGCGTCAGCGCCAACCGGCAATCAGCCACCCGGCAAAAAAACAAACGCTGTGCTACAAATTAGGGCTCACCTGAAAATGTCGAGGTTTGCCCGTGACTGAAAAAGTAAATGCCCAGTGCCACTGCGGATCAGTGAAGTTTACCGTTGAACTGGCGGATGGATTCAACACCATCAGACGCTGCAACTGTTCTTTTTGTCGGATGCGTGGGGCGGTTGTCGTTTCTGCCCCATTGTCTGGGATAACCGTTACGCAAGGCAAAGACAAGCTTACGGAATACCGCTTCAACACTCACACCGCGGCGCATTATTTCTGTTCTGTCTGCGGGATTTACACCTTCCATCAGCGCCGTTCGAATCCCAACCAGTTTGGCGTCAATGTGGCTTGTATTGAAGGCGTATCTCCGTTTGATTTCCACGAAGTCACGGTCGCGGATGGCGTGAACCATCCCTCCGATGGCGGTGGGGGGACGGCAGGGATATTGCGTTATCACCCCGTGAAATAAGGGGCTGGCGTTAATCTGAAAAGCCTTAACCACCGCGACATTCGGACTTAACGTAGCGAGCATATTGCTATGATCCCCTTTTAACGAGGTGATTATGGCAATAGCAAAAAACTGGTCTCCGGAATTAGAAGGCATGCGCGGGGTCGCATCGCTGTGGGTCTTTCTTGGGCATATCGCCCTGTTGGTCAACTGCAAAATCCCGATAATCGCGGTGCCGAAACTCGGCGTCGATTTGTTTATTTTGCTGTCCGGCTACCTGATGGCCAAAAACTATATTGAACGTCAGGACAAAGAGCCGTGGCGTGCCTGGCACACCATCAAAACCTTCTGGATGCGACGTTATTTCCGCATCGCGCCGCTGTATTACGTGATGCTGTTTATCGCGCTTGTCAGCGGACATTTTATGGGCGAGATGCGCCAGATTATTGGTGAGGCTTTTCCCTCCACCGTGACCGAAACGTCGCGCTACAGCGATATCTCTTTCATGAATTTGCTCACCCACGTGACGTTTATCTTCGGCGATTTGCCGCAGTATGCTTATAACACTGCGCTGCCAGACTGGAGTATCGGGTTGGAAATGCAGTTTTACCTGTTGTTCCCGTTCATCATGCTGCTGACAATGCGTTGGGGTTTTGCGACGACGCTGGTGGTGTTGATGGGGCTGGTGGCATTAGGGCGCTATTTGCTGCCAGGCATGTACGAGGCGTTTCCGATGCCTTCGATGATCCTGATTAAATTGCATATGTTTATCGCCGGGATGCTAATGGCTGAAGCAGTAAGACAACGTCGTTTGCTGTTCATCGTACTGGCGCTGCTTGCCCCTGCCGTGAGCGCCATCATGAACATTCGTATGGATTCCGTGCAGATTTTCTTTGAAGCGTTAATGATTGTCGGCATGACGGGCGTGCTGTGGCGCTATCAACAGCCGGGCATTGTGGCCAAAGTCTTCAGTGTACCGCGTTGGTTGCTGAGTCATCGTCTGTTCACCTGGCTGGGCGATGTTTCTTATTCCGTGTATTTGCTGCATCTGCTGATTGTGATGCCGGTTATTGCCTTCCTGCTGAACCATTTTCATATTGCGCAGCATTCGAGCGGATCCCGTTATTTATTAACCGTGGGGATTTGCCTGCCCATCGTTTATTTGCTCGCCACATTGCTTCACCGTTACATCGAAATGCGGGGCATTGCCCTGGGTAAACGTATTATCAAAAATCGCGCCGCCAGCGAAAAGGCGCTTAACCTCTCCTGAAAAAGCAGGGCATAAGACTGAGCTTATGCCCTGGCTTTCAGACTTTCGTTTCGATCCAGTTCATCATTAATTCAGGCCACACTGAAACCGGCAATCCTTGTGCATCCCGAATGCCGAAGCCGTGTTTCCCTTGTTCAAATAAATGCATTTCCACAGGCACACCAAGCTGGCGCAGTGCAGTGAACATCACCACGCTGTTCTCCACTTTTACCGCAGGATCGTCGACGGCATGCAGCAAAAAAGTGGGTGGAGTGGTCAAGCTGGTGCGTTGTTCGAGCGAATAGTGGCTGATCTGTTGCTCGCTGGGAGTTGTGCCCATTAACTCTTCCCGTGAACCGGGATGACTGTTATCGAACACCATCGTAATGACAGGGTACACCAGCGCCATAAACGCCGGGCGAGCGGAAAGAGTGTCTGTCTCATCGAACGGAACATAGGCGGGTTCTTCGTAACGTGTGCCAAGGCTTGCGGCGATATGGCCGCCAGCAGAAAACCCCATGACACCCAGTTTGTCCGGGTCAAGCTGCCACTCTTTTGCTCTGGCTCGCAGCGTTCTCATTGCACGCTGAACATCAGCCAGCGGCGCATTGGCACCTTCTTCGTGCCCATCACCGGGTAAACGATATGTCATCACAAACAAGGTATAACCGCGCGCGTTAAAAAACGGTGCCAGGGCACTGCCTTCTTTATCCAGCACCACACGGCGATAAGATCCGCCGGGCGTAACCAGAATACCGATACCATTTGGTTCTGCCGGGGCATACACAGTGATTTGCGGCGCACGAACGCCAGTGACAGCGCGATCCCAGGCAGATGGGCCAGTGTGCTGTTCTTCCAGCACAAACTTCGTCGCACTTGGCTTGGCGCCGGGTGCCTCTCCCTGCGGCCAGACAGTAAAACTGGCGGCTTTACGTGACGCTTCGGCCATGAGTTGAAGCAGTTCGTCCGGGTTGAATGTGCTCATGTCGTGACTCCTTGAGAGTAAAAAGAAGTTGTAGCACAAGGTTGAGGTGAGAACCGAGGTCTGGCAGGGAAAGTGTGAAGCGTATAAGACTCCACTGTACGACAAAACAGGCAGAGCCTGAGCTCTGCCTGCCTCATGAGTGGCTACATCGCGATATAACTCTCGTCGGCGGAAAGAGGAAGATGCAGAGCGGTCAATGCTACATCGTGGTTCACTCCATCCTGAGCAGACGAAGAGGGGGCTATCTGGTGAAGTGGGCTGGTGTTGGTCAGTTCGGGCGGGAGTGACTCTTCCGTCGTTGGGAGCAAATGCTGGCTTGATGACAGTGAGGGGTTCTGTGATTCAGCTTTGAGCTCAAACTGCCAGCTCTCTTGTGAACGATAGAGGTTTCCGCCTGGTGCGACCACGGCTACCGTGAATGTGTATTCTCCGGTTTCCGTTAGCGTATCAGGCTGCCAGTGCCACTGGCCTTTACTGTCAGTCGTTACACCTTCCCAGTAGAGTTCATGACCGTCCAACTTCACATGGATGTGCACTTCACTGTCTGGATTGGCGTAGCCTGAAACAGTCGGTTGAGTCTCATCAGTCACCTCATGCTGGGCGATGATGTGGCCTGATTTATCGGCCAGTTGCGTGATTTCACCGTTTGCCGGAGAGGTGTCAACCACAATATTCCTCACGGTTGGCGATGTAAATTCGCCTATCGGAGTGGACTCTGAGACAGAGAGGTTATGTGAACCTTCAGTCAGTGCAGTGGCAGGGGTGAATGACCAATTCCCTTCCTCGGATGCCAGCGTGCTGCCTGACAGGGTGCCATTATCATAGATGTTAACCTGAGCACCGGCATTTGCCGTTCCCTTAAGGGTTGGAGAGCTATCGTTGGTGATGTCACCCTCAGCAAGAACCCCGCTGTAATCATATTGCGGGACATCCAGAGCAACATCATCCCAGACCGAATCAAACGTAAGGCTAGCTGTGGCGGGATCGTAATAGCTGATTTCATAGTGCGTTTCTGGTCTGCTGACCATGCCGTTGGCCCCGATCAGGGCAAGTGAAAAACTGTATCTGCCGAAATCAGTAAATTCAGCGGGTTGGTACTGCCAGTTTCCTTGCTGATCCGTAGGCACATTGTCCCAATACAACTGCTTACCGTCTTTGTAGACATGCAGGTGAACTTCAGTACCGGGGTCAACATGACCGCTAATGAAGGTTTGTGCCATCAAAGTATTGCCATTGGGCTGGATGACGTCGCCATCCGGCGTGGTGACCTCGTCGATGCTGCCCTCAGCAAGGCTGCGGTCAATGGTAAAATGGAACGGTTCAGTGCGCGGTGTTTCACCTTGTGCTGGAGCGGCTGATACCGTAATGGAATGTTCACCTTCTGCAAGGGCCGGATAATTGTGCAATGACCAATAGCCGTTATCTCCGGTAAACGTTGTTCCCAAAAAACGGCCATTATCGTAAACATTAATCTTCATGCCGGCATTAGACTGGCCGTAAATGAGCGGATGGAGATCGTCTGTGATGTCTCCGTCATTGAGAGGCCCGGATGGACCGACACCCTCATCGCGATAGGTGCCATCAACACCGTCTAACGAATAGTGGAAGGGCGAAACATCACCATACTCAACCACATAATTTGTCTCTGGCCGGGAAACGTTCCCTACGCTGTCAATAATCGCGATGTTAAAGGCGTATTTACCATAACCGGGGAAGGGGTTGGGCTGATATACCCATTGCCCATCGTCATCGGCAAACGCCGTGCCGGAGTCCATCTCTCGCCCATTAGGGCCAAAGGCATGGATGTGGATTTCACTGCCTGCTGGTGCCGTACCTGAGAGCTGAGGTTTGGCATCCCCTGTCTTTGCTCCCGATTCAATGACCACGCCATCGTGATCGGTAATCGCCAGCAGATCACCTTTCGGTGGTGTCGCCATTACCGTGATTGTAAAGGGCTGGGTAGGCAGACTTTCGCCTGTAGGAGTGATCTCTGTTGCGGTTAAATGATGCACGCCATCTGTCAGCGCGGTGTAAGGCTTAAATTGCCAGTCACCTTGAGCATTGGCTACGCTTGAGCCAATAAAAGTGCCGTTGTCATACAGATTTATGGTAAAGCCCGCATTGGTGGTGCCTGCCAGCACTGGCCTGGCATCATTAGTGATGTCTCCAGTGGTCAAAGGACCGGTAAAATCATTCGGCGATTGATGAATGGCATCTGTCACTGTGTCAACTGTCAGAAACAGCAGACTGGCATCATACAAAGTGTAGGAATAGGCAGGCGTGACATAGCTGATATTACCGGTCGGATCGGAGATAGCTATTTCGTAGGTATAACTGCCAATTTCAGTGGCCGCAGGGGAAGTCCAGTGCCAGTTACCCTGCTCATCAATCTGCGCATCTGCCCAATATAAGGGCTTTCCGCCTGGACCATAAACGTGAATATGCACCGACGAATCAGGGTCTGCTTTCCCTGTTAAGGTGGGTGAAGTTTCGGAAGAAGCGCTGTTGGGACTAATACTATCGCCATGACGATCGACGACCGATATCAGTTCGCCTGATGGCGGTGTGGTATCGATGCTAAAGGTAAATAGTTCCGTTTGTTGATACTCGGTTCCCTGCCATTCGAATGCTGCGGTGATATGGTGGACACCTTCACTTAAATCTTCTGTAGGCTGAAATGACCATGCTTGGGCGTAGTTAGTATAAACACTGCCAATTAGGTGACCATTATCATAAATATTGATGTTGACATTACCTTTTGAACACGAGCCTTCAATCAGCGGCCTTGCGTCATTGGTGGTGGCATCGTTGCTGAGGACACCGTGAAAGTTATTAAATCCATTATTAACCTGATCCGTTACGGCATCGAGAGACATCGTTATAAGAGAGGGGTCAAAGTAGGTGAGTTCAAAATTCGCTAAATAGTGACCATTTTTCCCATTGGCATCTTCTGCGGAAACATGCAGCTCATAATTGCCGAAACCGCCATTGAAAAGAGGGGGCTGAAGTGTCCAGTTGCCATTAACGTCAACGGTGACAGTGTAATGGTGGTACCAAATACTCATGGGAGGCAAAATGGTCACTTCAATCTGATTCCCCGGCTCGCCGGTACCGCTGATAATCGGGGACAGATCGCGGGTAATGACACCTTCTTTGAGCTGCTGCCCATTACTGTCAATAATAGGATCTAACGAAGCGGCCGGAGAGATATTCTCAGACGCTGTGGTTTCGGAAAACAACGCCAGTACGACATTCTTTTCGTTATTTATCGCGCTCTCCTGAGCGTCATTTTTATGATCGTTTGAGCTTACAGTAATGGGTAAATTATTTCTCTTAGTCATCATAAATTCCTTTCGCAGCGTAGGGCATTTACAGAAAACGTGCAGATTTTTAAACTTACATAGATAATATATGCTCAATTTTTGGTTGGATATATATATTAATCAGGGGAACAGTGTGGTTGACATTGACTTGGTTAATAAAAACAATAACCTTTTATTTTTTGGAAGATGCTGTTCTATTTGTTTGGTGGTGGGGGATAGCTCAATAAAAAATCATTCCTTCAGAAAGAGCGAAGAACATTGTTAGTTTTAAATTTTATTAAATGAAGGCTAAATTAAATGGTAGTAATTAATTTAGGATTGATCCTATATGCCGGTGTTTTTTATAACTTAAAACGCCTTATTTAGTGTTCTTGTTTAAAATTATATTATAAAGTTTTCTTGCTCATTCCTTTCGGGGGAGGAGCGATTTAGAACAACAAGCGCAGAGCTGAGAAAATTAGTTTCTTAGCTCTTCTTGTTTTTGAAAACTTGCTCGCGATTAACCAGAGCATGATCTGTATTTTTTAAATGGAGTAGTAAATGAAAAAAGTTGTAGCAACACTGGCGATTTTGGCATCAGTAGGCTTCTTTGCTTCCGCTCAGGCTTCTCAGAATAACTGCGCTTCTCAGCGTGCGAACATTGAGGGTCAGATTCAAAACGCACAGCGTCAGGGTAACAGCCAGCAGCTGAGCCGTCTGCAATCTCAGTTGGCGCAACTGAATGCAACCTGCACTGCCAGCAATAATAACAATAACAACAATTCTGATCAGGCTCAGGCTCAGAAGAAAATTAACGATCTGCAGAAGCAAATTGCTGCGAAGCAGAAAGAAATCGGTCAAATCCAGAAAGAATTGAACGATGCTCAGGCCAAAGGGAAAGCAAGTAAGATTGCCAAGTACGAGAAAAAAATCCAGGGTAAACAGGATGACATTCGCGAACTGCAGCAAAAAATTGATCAGGTCCGCGCGGGCCTCTGATATTTGCTGATTAAATCTTAGTAATTAAAATGCCGGAGCCCGGCATTTTTTTTCGCAGCCTCGGTCAATGTATTTTATCTGTAGATTATTAATACTGTATTTTTGTTTATTTATTCCGCTGGCCACTGCGGGCATTCGTGTGCTTGTAAATAATCAGAATGAAGGAACGCTTTCGCTACCGTTTGACGGTGATAATCCATGCCTGACATCTGAGTCACTTCAGGCATGGGGCCTGAAAAGCAAGCTTATCCGCCATTTACAGTGGAATCGAGCAGGCTGTATGACGATGACCACTGCGAAGCTTTACGGTGTGCGGCTACATTGGCGTCCTGATGTCCAGACCCTGGTGCTAGAGGTCGCTGAGAAAGACATGCGGGCACAGACTGGTGGGGCTAGTCCCGATCGGTGGGACGATGGTATCAACGCCTGGTTTACCAATTACCGTTTAAATGCTAACCAGGGTCGTGCTCAATATGCCTGGGAAACCGCAGGGACGGACGGCACCCTGACGCTGAATAATGGCCTTAACTTGGGTGCATGGCGGTTAAGAAATCGAAATACTTTCTGGCGGCTACGCAGCGGCCAGACAGGGCAGTACAGCGATCATCTTTCACTTTGGCGAAGCCTGCGCGGTTTGCGTTCACAAATGACCCTCGGCTACGGCACCACGTCATCAGATCTTTTTGAGGGTATGAGCTTTCAGGGAATGGCATTGGCCAGTGATGAAGCGATGTATCCGGACATTCAGCATTCTTATCGTCCAGTGATTAATGGGTTTGCCCGAACTCAGGCGGAGGTCAGCATTCGCCAGAATGGCGAACTGTTCTACCGTATCCATGTTCGCCCTGGCCCGTTTTCCATCACCGACTTTTACCCTCAGGATAAGCAGGGAGAGCTCGAGCTAACGGTGGAAGAGAGTGACGGTACGGAACGTACGCGCACCTTACCTTACTCAACCTTGCCGAATCTGCAGCAACAAGGGGTCACGAGCTACGCGCTGGCTGCCGGACGCTATCAGCCTGAGCACGGGATCTCCAGAGAGAAAACACCGTTTTGGCAAGCCTCGTTTACGCGAGGAGTGACGGCCTCTGCCTCCGTTTTTTCCGGTATTCAACAAGGGAGCCACTACCTGGCTCAAGTCTATGGCGTGGGCGATAATCTTGGGTCCTGGGGCGCGCTTTCCGGTGATATCAGCCATGCGTTTTATTCCGTAGGGGGAAAGAAGCAAAGCGGGCAGGTGGGGCGATTGCGCTATGCCAAAGAATTTTTCGACTGGTCAACCAGCCTCAACGCGCAGTTACAGTGGTACCCGCCGGGCAGCCAGTACCGCTCACTCGAAGAGAAAGTGAATGCTGATTATGCCTTCGACCATGGCTGGGGTGACAGTACGACGCAACGGGCGTTGACGACCCATCTTGAGTTCAACATGGATATCAATGAAGACTCCACGGTGAGCCTAAGCTGGGATAGTCTCACGGCAAGGGGAAAAAGTTCTGACAGCGACTCGTTCTCGTTGAGCCTGAACGGCTCCTGGCAGGATATCGACGGGAGCGTTTATCTCAGCCATAACCACGATGAAGATCTTCCGCCTGAAATTGCGATGGGTGTGAATATCAGCATTCCGTTGAGCGGGGAAAGTTACTCCACCAATCTGGGTTATGTGGGTAACTACTCAAACCGGGAGAACAGCAGTCATGGGGTTGATCTCTACGGCTCCGCGCTGAAAGATTACAGTCTGACGTACGACGTAACCGCTCAGCATACCCAACACCAGAGTGACGGATTATCGGCAAACCTGGGTTACCTCTACAATGCCGGCGATACCCACATCAGTCTGGTACACAGCGGGAAACAGCAAGATCTTCACCTCGACACCAGCGGCAGCGTGGTGCTGGATTCTGAGGGCATAACCTTAGGACAATCGTTGAGCGACACCGTTGCGCTGGTCAGTGCCGGTGGACGCGCTGGTGTAAGTTTTTACAACCAGTACGCAACGACAACGGATCGTCAGGGCAGACTATTGGTGAATTATCTGGATCCCTGGCGTGTGAATGAAATCACCGTGAATACTTTCGATTTACCCTCGAATCTCTCATTCAGCGAAGATGCTCAGAAGGCGATACCTTCACGAGGGGCAATTATTAGACTGAATTTCCAACCGGATAAGGTCACAGCACACAAAGACCGTCAGGAGTGACGGTTTGAAAATCTATACAGAAAAGTTAATGAATTTTTAAGGCAACGCCGCTATGTTAACTCTCTCACAGTTTTGACGCGGACATCATGATGCGAGAAAAATACTCGAGCCTACAGATTGGCATTCACTGGCTGGTCTTTCTGCTGGTTATCGGCGCGTATTGCGCAATGGAATTGCGTGGATTTTTTCCACGCAGCTATCGACCGTATTTCAACATGGTCCATGTCTCCTGCGGCATTTCGATTCTGGTGCTGATGGTGGCTCGACTGCTGGTGCGGCTGAAACAGAAGTCGCCGCCGATTTTGCCTAAACCCAAGCCATGGATGACCGGCATGGCGCATTTAGGCCATCTGGTGATTTATCTGCTGTTCATTATTCTGCCGATTATCGGTCTGGTGATGATCTACAACCGTGGAAACCCGTGGATTGCCTTCGGGATAACCATGCCGCATGCGGCAGAGGCTAATTTCGATTTAGCGGACAATCTGAAGGAATATCACGTCCTGCTGGCCAATATTGGCTACTACGTGATTGGATTGCACGCCCTGGCGGCGTTGCTGCATCACTATGTCTGGAAGGACAACACGCTGCTGCGCATGATGCCGCGTAAGAAGCCGTAGGGCATTTTTTGTAGGCCGGATAAGCGTTAGCGCCATCCGGTAATTAATGCCCGGCGGCACTGCGATTGCCGGGCCTACAACACCAGCAGCGAGATCAGTTAACTCCCCGGCATCGATTTACGAATGGCACTCAACAGTGTCTGCGCACCCGTCGAAAGCGGCGTATCAACCCGCGTCAAAATACCAATCGGCTCTCCCGCCACCTGAGTGGTGACAGGCAACGCCGCCAGCGTGCCGCGCCGTAAATCATCTTTCACCGCACCAGACGGCACAAACCACACGTAGTCGAAATCTACCGTTAATTGGCGAGAGAGCGATGCGGAGAGCGTTTCAATGCAGCCTGCTGGCATTTTGCAGCCCTGGCTCAACAGCAGCGCTTCCGCATTCTGACGCGGAACCGTGCCTTTCGGCGACACCACCACCGGCCACTCCATCACTTTGCTGAGCGTGACCGTCTCCTGCAACAGTGGGTGATCAGGGCGTACCACCAGCTTCAGCGACTCCAGGAACAGCAATTCATAGTTCAGGCCGCTCATCAGTTCCGGATCGGACATCCGACCAATGCCCAAATCAATCTCTCCGGATTTCAGGCCTGCCAGCAACATGGTGTTATTCATGGTCGCCACTTGCAGGGTGATATCTTTCTGCTGTTTGTGAAATTCACCGATCACCGCAGGCAGGATGCCCAACGCCGCCGTGGGCAGCGCGCCAATTCGCACCACATCATTGCTGATGCCTTCTTTGCGATTCAGCGCTTGCCCCGCGGTATTCAGAGCATCCAGCACTTTCACCGCATGGGTCAGAAACTGCTCGCCAACCAGCGTGAGCTGAGCGCCCATACGCCCGCGATCAAAGAGGCGTGTGCCGGTAAGCTGTTCCAGTTCGTTGAGGGTTTTCGACAGCGCAGGCTGGCTGAGATTGAGCGTTTCCGCCGCGCGCCCCAGCGTTCCCTGTTGAGCGACGGCGACAAAGGTATGCAAATGGCGCAAGCGAATGCGCTGACTGAAGAGACCGTTTTTTTCCATAACCGGATGTTAAAGACAGAACAAACCGGTTTACAAGACAACTTGTTTAATTTTGATAACTTGCTAGCAAAATATTATTAACATATGAGCTGTTTGAGTGACATGTGGTTATGGAATACACAGTAAAATCCCGGCAGCCAGACGCTGCCGGAAGGGCAATCACAGGTCGAAAAAGACCGTTTCTTTGTCGCCTTGCAGATAAATATCAAAGCGATACACCACTTCGTTACCGCGCTGTTCACGCTGACCGATCAGAGTCTGGCGGCGAACTTCCCATTCAATCAGGTTTAGCACCGGGTCGCGCTGGTTTGCGTCCTGCTCATCAGAGAAATACATCCGGGTGTTCAGGCCAATATTGATGCCGCGAGCGACAATCCACAGATTGACGTGCGGAGCCATCAGGCGTCCATCACGCCCGACAACTGTGCCCGGCTTGATGGTTTCAAAGCGCCAGGTGCCAGAGTCAAAATCGGAACAGCTACGTCCCCAGCCGCGAAAATCCTGGTCGAGCTTTTTCTCTTCCTGTTGATCCGCCGGATGGTTGTAGCGTCCGTTGGCGTTAGCCTGCCAGATTTCCAGCAGCACATCGCGCACCGGGGTGCCTGAACCGTCAAAAACGCGCCCCTCAAGGGTGATTCGCTCACCTTCGGTGTGGCTGTTTACCAGAATCGGGCCGAAGTTTTTCTCGAAAATGTGAAAGCCCGCCGCTTCCGGAGCGAGGCCAATATGGACATAGGGCCCGGCCGTTTGCGAGGCGGTTTCCGCTAAATAGTCTTTCATCGTGCAGCTCCCTGTGTGCGGTTTTCAAACAGCGTGGCGCGATGGCCGCGCAGCACCAAATCAAAACGGTACGCCAGGCAATCCAGCGGCACGGCGGCATGGGTGTCCAGCTCGGCAATCAGGGTACGGATGGCGTCGTCATTATTGATGGTTTTGACGATAGGACATTGCCTGATCAGCGGGTCGCCTTCGAAATACATCTGGGTAATTAAGCGTTGAGCGAAAGCCTCACCGGAAAGCGAGAAATGAATGTGCGAAGGCCGCCAGTCACTGGCCTGATTACGCCACGGATAAGGGCCGGGCTTAATCGTGCGGAAGAAGTAGTAGCCGTTTTCATCGGTCAGCACTCGCCCGCAGCCGCCAAAATTGGGGTCGATAGGGGCGAGATACTGGTCTTTCTTATGGCGATAACGCCCGCCAGCGTTGGCTTGCCACACTTCGACCAGGGTGTTTTTCATGGGGCGGCCAAAGCCGTCACGCACGTAGCCATGGACGATAATACGTTCGCCAATCGGCAAGCCTTCTTTGGCGTAATTCATGATCAGGTCGTTGTCTAACGGGCCTAAATCGGCACTGCTGAACACCGGGCCGGTAATTTCAGACAACGAGTTTTGCAGCGAAATAAGGGCATTGCGTGGCGAGCGAAGAACGCTGGTTTTATAGCCTGGTGCGAAAGCGGGCGGGTGGTTGTTGTAGTCGCGATGCACCACTTCGCGTGGTGTCCATTTTTCGGTCATAGGGCGCTCCGGGTAAGAGGGTGTTGTTGTTATGTATTGGCGTTATGCCGGATTGACCCCTGGCAGTGTGTGTAATCACATTGTTAATTTAAAGTGAATTTATACGGTTTTTTCCATAACAACAGGTTATTGTCTGCACAAAAAGAGGGGGGAATCGCAGAGGTTATCCGCGATCACACTTCAGAAATTCTTCCTCCCGACGCCAAATGGCTTATGTACACTCCAGGTAATATTCACTGGAGACATGACATCATGGCGAACACCATCACGGCTGATGAGATTCGGGAAAACTTTTCGCAGGCTATGTCAGCGATGTACCAGCAGGAAGTTCCGCAGTACGGCACGCTGCTGGAACTGGTGGCGGACGTGAACCTGGCCGTCCTGGAGCATAATCCTCATTTACATGAACAACTGGCGAACGCCGATGAGCTGTCGCGGCTTAACGTTGAGCGTCATGGCGCAATCCGCGTGGGCACAGCCGAAGAGCTGAACACGCTGCGCCGAATGTTTGCGATTATGGGGATGTACCCCGTCAGCTACTACGATCTCTCTCAGGCCGGCGTGCCGGTGCATTCCACCGCGTTTCGTCCGGTGGAAGATGCCGCGCTGGCTCGCAATCCTTTCCGCGTGTTCACTTCACTGCTGCGTCTGGAATTGATTGAAAACGTTGAACTGCGCGAGAAAGCCGCGGCGATTCTGGCGAAACGCGAAATTTTCACCCCTCGTTGTCTGGATCTCATCGCGCAACACGAAGTGCAGGGCGATTTGAGCGAGGCGGAGGGCAAAGAATTTGTTAAGGAAGCGCTGGAAACGTTCCGCTGGCACAGCCATGCCACGGTCGATCAGGAAACTTATCAGGCGCTGCATAATGAACACCGGCTGATTGCGGATGTGGTGTGCTTCCCCGGTTGCCACATCAATCACCTGACGCCGCGCACGCTGGATATCGACCGTGTGCAGCAACTGATGCCGGAATACGGCATTGAGCCGAAAATCCTGATTGAGGGCCCACCGCGCCGCGAAGTGCCGATTCTGCTGCGTCAAACCAGTTTCAAAGCTTTGGAAGAGCCGGTGTTGTTTGCAGGCGAACACCGCGGCACGCACTCGGCGCGCTTTGGTGAAATTGAACAGCGCGGTGTGGCGCTGACCCCCAAAGGGCGCGCACTTTATGACTCTTTGTTGACAGAAGCGGGCACTGGCAAAGACAACCTCAGCCATCAGCACCATCTTGCTGAAATGTTTAAGGCTTTCCCGGACAGCGAGATGTTTTTGCGCCGTCAGGAATTGGCCTATTTCCGCTATCGTCTGACGCCAGCCGGAGAAGCCCATCGCCAGGCGTTTCGTCCGGGCGATGATCCGCAGCCACTGATTGAACGCGGCTGGCTGGTTGCGCAGCCCATCACCTACGAAGATTTTCTGCCGGTCAGCGCAGCGGGCATTTTCCAGTCTAATCTGGGGAATGAAACGCAGGCGCGTAGCCACGGAAATTCCAGTAAAACCACCTTCGAAGCCGCGCTGGGCTGCGAGGTGCTGGACGAATTCCAGCTTTACCAGGCCGCAGAGGAACGCAGCAAACGCCGTTGCGGGTTACTGTAAAACCTGAATACACTGGGAGTCTTGCAGAGAAAGGATCGCACGTATGCAAACTCCCGCTTTACCGTTAGTCCATACCCGGCAGGGCGACCTGCTGGGCATGTTTGAAGACGACGTTCATCTCTGGCGAGGGATCCCCTTCGCCGCTCCTCCCGTTGGTTCGCTTCGTTGGCGTTCGCCTCAGCCAGTTATTCCCTGGCAGGGCGTGCGTGAGGCGCATCAGTTTTCCCCATCAAGTTGGCAGGATATCAACTCTTGCCGTGAACTTGGCGGGGGCGATCCGGGTGCCTTTTCCGAAGATTGTCTCTATCTGAATGTCTGGGCTCCGGCGCAGCGTACGCAGCCATTGCCCGTGATGGTCTGGCTGCACGGCGGCGGGTTTGCCATTGGGGCGGGAAGCCTTCCTCCTTATGACGGAAAAGCGCTGGCAAAACGGGATGCAGTGGTAGTCACGGTCAATTACCGACTAGGGCATTTGGGGTTCTTTGCTCATCCTGCTTTGAAAGGGGAAGAAGATGAGCGGGTGTGCAATTTTGCGCTACTGGATCAGATTGCCGCACTGAAGTGGGTGCAGGAAAACATCGCAGCCTTTGGTGGTGATGGTGACAACGTCACTTTGTTTGGCGAGTCTGCAGGCGCGCGCAGCGTGATGTCGCTGATGGTTTCACCCAAAGCAAAAGGGTTGTTTCATAAAGCCATTATTCAAAGCAGCTACACGCTGCCCGATCAGACGCTCGAACACGCTGAGGCAAAAAGCCAGGCGATTGCCCGCCATTTTGACCTGCACAACGCGACGGCAGAACAGTTACGGGCGATCCCGGCTGAAAGCCTGTGGCCGCTTGACGGCGAACTGAAGCAAGGGCCAGTGCCGATCTGCGGGGATGCCGTTTTACCGCAGCCGATGCTGGACATGTTCTTCGCCGCTCGCCAGCATCCGATGCCGGTGATGGTGGGATCAAACAGCGATGAAGCGAGCGTGATGGCGGTGTTTGGTGTCGATTTAGCGGGGCAAATTCAAAAATTGCGCCGCGAACGGCGGTTGGGATTAGGGCTGATTAAATTGCTTTATCCAGGCGTGAAAGACGATGTGGAGTTAGGCCGACAGGTGTGTCGAGACATGGCGTTTACCACGCTTGGCTATCTGGTGATGCAGGCGCAGCAGCGTGTCGGGCAGCCATGCTGGCGCTACTGGTTCGACTATGTGGCGCAGGCCGAGCACGACACTTATGCCCATGGAACCTGGCACGGCAATGAAGTGCCTTACGTCTTTGATACCCTGACGCTGGCAGAACCGGCACGGCAGTATGTCAATCAACATGATTGCGCGTTCTCCGCACAGGTGGCGGATTACTGGGTTAATTTCGCCCGCCACGCCAGTATCACCTGTGACACTTTACATGGCCCGCTTCGCTGGCCAGCGTCAATAAAAGGGCGTGACAGGCTGTTACGTATCGGGCTGAACAAACACGCGGGCTTTAAAGTCGAAAACCGGTTTATGCGTGCGCGGCTGGCGCTGTTTCGCCGGGTAATGCGTCATCACGTGACGCTGGATTGAGCAGCCCGTCGCGGAACTGCATCAAGCCGGAAGCTTTTGCCGACCCTTCGCGAACCACCAGTCGGTAACTGGCTCCGGTTTTCACGCTGAGCGCGTAAGGCCGCACGAGCCTGCCGCTCAGCAAATCTTCCTGCACCAGCGTTTCGTCAGCAATCGCGACACCAAAGCCCTGAATCGCTGCTGTGATGGCTAAATCCATGGTGTCGAAGTGCTGATTCTTTTGCATAGCAGACGGTAATGGCGTGGTGAATTGCGCCAGCCATATCGACCAGTCTGTTTTGTCACGCGTGGGGTGTAAAAATGTCATGCCTGAAAACTGAGCATTCTCCGCCAGACGATGGCTGACGACCGGGGTCAGCGCTTCTTCGAAAAGCAGATCGCCTGCATTCAGGTGTGAGCCAAACACAATCGCCGCATCGAACGGTTCCGTCTTAAAGTTGACCGAATGCTCGGTGGTGGTGGTGAGCGCAATCTGCATCTCCGGAAAACGCTGTTCAATCTCCACCAGTTTTGGCACCAGCCAGCGCATGGCGCAGGTGGGCGCTTTCAGACGAACCACGGTCTGTTGCTGGCGAGCCTGTTCGGCCACCATCACCATTTGATGAAACGAGCTCATCAGTTCCGGATAAAGCGCACTGCCCTGCGGAGACAGGCGTAAGCCTCGCGCTAGCCGTTCAAACAGCGGAAAGCCAAACCAGGCTTCCAGGGTGGCAATCTTGCGACTCACAGCGCCTTGAGTCAGGCACAACTCTTTAGCCGCATGCGTCAGATTGAGGTGACGCGCGGTAACGAGGAACGTTTCGATAGCGTTCAGGGGTAACTGGCTACGTGGCATGCAGACTCCAGCTATGCAATTTGCTCATGGCGAGTATGACATTGCCTCACTGCCCGAAAAATGGCAATCGCCGCCGGGTCCGCGAAGGTAGGGCTGATACTGCTCTGGCGATGTTTTCACCGATTTCTGCACACACCGTCAACCCCTGAACGAAGGGCCGATCGTGCAGTAAATACGGCAGTGCACCGCAGGCAATTTTTCCGCGCACGAAAGGCGGTTCAAGCAAGGTGTAATCGTCGGCGACATCGGGAAAGTCATCGCCTGTTTCAGCCAGTTGCTGGCGCAATGCCGGAAAGGGCAGATCGCGAATTTTCAGCGGCCTTTGGCCTCTGGCATCAATAAACGTGGCAAATTCAAAGCGCTCATCTCCAGCGATAATCACCGTTTTCTTGTCTCCGATATTCAGGGTGTAATCCTGTCCTAGTGCGTGAATGCTCAGAATTCCTGCGTCGCGAAGTGCGAGCAGACGACGAATGGATTCCGAGGGAATGGCGGTGTAGTTATCGATAAACACGCGAGCAAGCCCGTTGCTGAACCGCTCCCTGTCATGCTCGCTGAGATGAGGCACGATATCCTCTACAGGCTCATGCAAACGTAAAAGGGCGTAGCGCCACGCCACGGTGTGTTTGTCACGCTTATTCCGTTCGACTTCTTCAAGGTTTTTAGCCGCCCAATGAAACGGGCAGTGCTGCTGACGATCAGCAAACCAGGCTTCGGAAAAGGTGTCAGCGTTGAGGGTTTGCAGTGAGATGTGCTTGCTCCAGTGCGGGTCCACGAGCTCAATTTCCTTCACGATTAAGGCGAAAACGCGATCGAGCAAACCGTCTTGCCCGGCTGCAATTTCGCGCTCAATCGCTTGTTCAGTCACGATTTGCAAAGGCTCGTAGGGCAAAGGGCAGTAGAAATCAGCCTCGGGCAAAATTCCGGAACGCGACAACAGCGCAATTTTCAGCGCATCGCTGTCCTTATCAAGGCGAAAAGCCAGCCCGTCGCTGCCGGTTTCGACAAACTCGCCGTGCTGTGCCACGACAGCCATTGCGGCATCAATCGCGCTAAGCGATACGCCCATGATGCCGACCTTTCCGGCATCAACGTGTGCTTCAAGCAAGCCTGACCACGGGCTTGGAAAGTAACCGCGTGTAGCCTGCTCATCGTCAGGCCAGACGTGACCTGTTGCCAGTACCACCAGGTCGAAGACTTCGGGCTTTGAAGCGCCTGCCCAAAGTTTCACGCCTTCGTTACTGACCACCAGATCCGTTACTTCGCTGGATTCGTGCACGGTTATCTGGAAACCCCGCTGCCGGGCTTGTTCTGTCAGCTGCAAAAACTGGCTGCGGTAATACTCACCAAGCAAAATACGCGGCAAAAATTGCCGTTCATGCAGGCTGGCGTGCTGCACGCCGTAGTGCGCCAGATGAAGTGGATCTTGCTGTTTCAGCCAGTCGAGATAGGTCGAAAACAGCGGGGGGATTTCAATGCTCGCAATGTTGGCCAGCATCAGTCGCGAATTGTCTTCCTGAGCATAAGGCATGCCAACGCCGGCTTCGTCTGCCTGTTCATAGAGGGTGATCGCGGCGGCATTCTGGTTTTCAACCATCGAATAAAGGGTGTAAATCCCGGTAGGGCCGGTGCCAACAATGGCAATGTTTTTCATAGTAGTGACCTGTCATGACCTGCATCAAGTGTAGTACAGGAAGCCATGCATTTTTCTCATGGCTAATATGACAACAATTCGATTGTCGTTTTGCTGGGCTTTCGATTGAATAGTTATGCACATATTTTGAGAAAGGATTAGCAATGACTCTGCGCTCTTCGGTGAAAACCCGCACCAAACTGCCCGACGTAGGCACGACTATCTTTACCGTTATCGGCCAGCTTTCCTCTCAACACAATGCGATTAATCTTTCCCAGGGCGCGCCGAACTTTCCGTGTGATCCACGCTTAGTGGCTGGCGTCACGCGTGCCATGGAAGAGGGGCATAATCAGTATGCGCCCATGACAGGATTGCGCCCGCTGAAAGAGCGCATCGCCGATAAAATTGCCGATTTGTACGGCACGCGTTACGACGTGGACAGCGAAGTGCTGATTACCGCCAGCGCCAGTGAAGGGCTTTATTCAGCGATAAGCGGCCTGGTGCATCCTGGCGATGAGGTTATTTACTTCGAACCGTCATTCGACAGCTACGCGCCGATTGTCCGTTTGCAGGGCGCAAAGCCCGTTGCGATCAAGCTGACGGTGCCGGATTTCCAGGTGAACTGGGATGAAGTGCGTGCGGCGATTACGCCACGCACAAGAATGATCATCGTGAATACGCCGCATAACCCAAGCGGCATGGTTTTTAGCGCAGACGATCTGCAACAACTGGCGAACCTGACCCGCAATACCGACATCGTCATTCTTTCCGATGAAGTGTATGAGCATGTGGTGTTCGACGGTGAACCGCATCACGGCATGGCGACGCATCCGCAACTGGCAGAGCGCAGCGTGATAATCTCCTCCTTTGGCAAAACGTACCATGTGACCGGCTGGCGTGTCGGGTACTGCGTCGCGCCGGCTGAGTTGATGGATGAAATCTGCAAAGTGCATCAATTTTTGATGTTCTCTGCCGATACTCCGATGCAGCACGCGTTTGCTGAGCACATGAACGACCCGCAAACCTGGTTGTCGCTGGCGGCGTTTTACCAGCGCAAACGCGACTTGCTGCAAACGCTGCTGGCTGAATCACCGTTCAGGCTGCTGCCAAGCCGCGGCTCCTTCTTCCTGCTGGCGGATTACAGCCATTTCAGTGATGAAAGCGACAGCGAGATGGTCAAACGGCTTATCGTCGATCATGGCGTCGCCACGATCCCGTTGTCGGCGTTTTATACCGACGGCACGGACAATAAAATTATTCGTCTCTCCTTTGCGAAGGATGAGGCCACATTACGGGCAGGCGCTGCGGCCCTGTGTCAGGTAAAACCACGTTAAGGGGCGTTGGCGATGAAAGGTAAAGCACTGATTCTGGGCATGGGCCTGTTCTGCTCACTCTCTTCTTTTGCGGCGGGTACACTCCGTTTTGGCGTAGAAGCAGAATATCCCCCGTTTGAGAGCCGCAATTCCGCCGGTGAATTGCAAGGATTTGATATCGATTTAGGCAATGCGATTTGCCAGGCTGCACAGCTGAAATGCAGCTGGGTGGAAAGCTCCTTTGATTCCCTGATCCCCGGCCTGGTGGCGAAAAAATTCGATGCCATTAACTCGGCGATGAACATCACCGAGCAGCGCCGCAAGAGCATCGATTTCACTCAGCCGATTTACCGTATTCCTTCGCAGTTAGTCGGTAAAGAAGGCAGCGGAATGCAGGCGACGCCGGAAGGGTTGCAGGGCAAAACGATTGGCGTGCTGCAAGGCTCAATTCAGGAAACCTATGCCAAAGAACACTGGGAAAAACACGGCGTAACGGTGGTGTCCTACAAAGACCAGAACATGGCGTGGGCTGACTTACTGAATGGGCGTATTGATGCCTCGCTGGTGATGTCTGCCGCCGGGCAGGCTGGTTTCCTCAGCAAACCGCAGGGCAAAGGGTTTGGCTTTATTGGTAAGCCCGTCGCCGATGACACCATTCTCGGCAGCGGCATTGGTTTCGGCCTGCGTAAAGACGATGAGACCAACAAAAAACAACTCGACGCCGCCATCGACAAAGTTCGCGCCGATGGCACCATCACAAAGCTTGCGGCGAAATACTTCCCCGGTATCGACGTCAGCGTAAAATAACAACGAGTGCTGCTTTGGCCCCGGAGATGATGTCGTCGTCCGGGGCTTTTTTGTTGCTGCTGATTGAGCAGGATTTACGCACTTTTACACCCGGAATCAGTCACTTCTGATCGTAATAATTTATTTTCCGGTTTGTTCGGAATTTGTACCACCAACAATTGGATTATCCGCCGTTTTTGTCTAGAGTGGGCGCATCTTAGCGAAGTCGATCATCATAGAAGGACGCTGACTCAGGCATGAACCGCAGACACTTTATCAAATCCTCAATGGCTGTAGCCGCGGTGAGCGCTACATCCGGACTCGCCACTCTCTTTTCGAAAGCCGCGATGGCCGACGACTCGGCGATTGCCGATGGTCAGACCCGCCGTTTTGATTACTCCGTCCTGCAATCCATGGCGCATGATTTATCCCGCCAGCCTTGGGGCGGTGCCCCAAAAGATCTGCCAAAAACCCTGGCAGAGTTGACGCCGCAGGCTTACAACGCCATTCAGTACGATGCGTCGCAGTCGCTGTGGAATAACATTCCCGATCGTCAGCTCGATATTCAGTTTTTCCACGTGGGCATGGGCTTCCGTCGTCGCGTGCGCATGTTCTCTCTGGACTCCGCTTCACAGCAGGCGCGTGAAATTCATTTCCGCCCGGAGCTGTTTAAATACAACGACGCGGGCGTCGATACCAAACAGCTGGAAGGCCAGACCGATCTCGGCTTCGCAGGCTTCCGCGCGTTTAAAGCGCCAGAACTGGCACGCCGCGATATCGTCTCTTTCCTCGGCGCAAGCTACTTCCGCGCAGTAGACAGCACGTATCAGTACGGTTTGTCCGCGCGTGGTTTGGCCGTGGACACCTTCACCGACACCCCAGAAGAGTTCCCGGACTTCACCTCGTTCTGGTTTGAAACTGTCAAACCGGGCGCAACGGTGTTTACCGTTTATGCCTTGCTGGACAGCCGCAGCGTGACCGGCGCGTATAAATTCACCATCAACTGCCAGGAAACGCAGGTGATCATGGATGTGGAAAATCACATCTACGCCCGCGAGGACATCAAGCAGTTGGGCATCGCGCCAATGACCAGCATGTTCAGCTGTGGCAACAATGAACGCCGCATGTGCGACACCATTCACCCGCAAATCCACGACTCTGATCGCCTGGCGATGTGGCGTGGGAACGGGGAGTGGGTCTGCCGTCCGCTGAACAACCCGCAAAAGCTGCAGTTCAACGCTTTCCAGGATAAAAACCCACGCGGGTTCGGCCTGCTGCAACTGGACCGCGATTTCAGCCACTATCAGGACGTGATGGGCTGGTACAACAAACGCCCAAGCCTGTGGGTTGAGCCGCGTAACCAGTGGGGTGAAGGGGCGGTGTCGCTGATGGAAATCCCGACAACGGGTGAAACGCTGGATAACATCGTCTGCTTCTGGGAACCGAAGAAAGCGGTGAAAGCGGGCGATCAGCTCGACTTTAAATATCGTCTGTATTGGGCCGCACAGCCGCCAGTACGTTCGCCATTGGCGCGCGTGATGGCAACCCGTACCGGTATGGGTGGCTTCCCTGAAGGTTGGGCACCGGGCGAGCATTACCCAGAAAAATGGGCACGTCGTTTTGCTATCGATTTCGTGGGCGGTGATCTGAAGGCCGCTGCACCGAAAGGTATCGAGCCGGTTATCACGCTTTCTAACGGCGAAGCGAAGCAGGTTGAAATCCTGTACGTTGAACCGTTTGACGGCTACCGCATCCTGTTTGACTGGTACCCGACCAATGACTCCACCGATCCGGTGGAAATGCGCATGTTCCTGCGCTGCCAGGGCGATGCGATCAGCGAAACCTGGCTGTATCAGTACTTCCCACCAGCGCCGGATAAACGTAATTACGTTGATGACCGCGTGATGAAATAAGCCGGTATCGCCGGGTGGCGCTGCGCTAACCCGGCCTACGTGAGTCACAGGTTGGCGGAAAATCGTAGGCCGGATAAGCGTTAGCGCCATCCGGCAATCTTCGTTACAAATATCGTGTCGCCAGCTTCGGTGACTGACCGCCAAAAGCCTGCAACGCCACCTTTGCCGGCTACCCCAAAGGCCCGCCGACAATGGTTTCGCGCATGCCTGCCAGAATGCGGTCCCCGGTTTCGTGATACAGCTCGTCATACCACGCTTTGGTTTCGTGCATGTCCTTGCCGTGGGTGACATCGCAGCGCTTGCGAGCTTTAAGTACCAGATCTTTCACTCGCCAGGCGCGTTTTTCCTGATAGCGAAGCAGGGCGTCTTCAATGCCAAGAGAATGCGTCTGTAAGGTCATTGCCAGCACGACGGCATCTTCCATTGCGGCACAGCCGCCCTGACCGATATCCGGCGTGGTGCTGTGTCCCGCATCTCCCAGTAAGGCCACTCGGCCACGAACCAAGGTTTCCAGTGGTTCGATATCGTGAATTTCAATTCGGTTGGTGGTCTGGGGATCAATCTGGGCGATCAGCGTTTGTACCGGTTCTGCCCAACCGCTGAAATAGCGCTGCAAATCGTCTTTCAGGGTGGTGCGATCTTCCGCCAGACCTTTGGGCAGCGGAACATCGAAGAAGAAGTAAAAGCGGTTCCCGGCGACGGGCATCAGCGAGACGCGCTTTCCTTCGCCAACCCAGGTTGTCCACTGATTGGCTGGCGCTAAGGACTCATCGATAGTCACCAGACCATTCCAGTTTACATATCCGGCATACCGGCGCTCCGTCTGATAGCCCAACACCCAGGAGCGCACGGCGGAGTGCGTGCCGTCGGCGGCGATGAGCAAGTCGGCTTCGGCTGTGTGTCCGTCTTCAAACGTTGCGCGAACGCCATCGGCGAAAGACTCCACGCTGACCACGCGCTGTCCGAAGCGAACGGCTTCGCGCCCGTAAGTGTCCAGCAACATCTCCTGTAACCCTGCGCGAGCGACTGGCCAGGGTCGTTCGCCCACACTTTGAATCAACGGGTCGAGGCTAAAGCGGGTCATGGTCTTGTTATGACGGAAATCGCGGTAGGACATGAACTCCATCGGCCCCCCTAAATTTCGCAGTTGCTCTTTCATGCCCAGCCAGTTCAGGCACTTAACCCCGTTTGGCCAGATTGAAATGGCCGCCCCAACCGGTTTAATCTCTTTTACAGCCTCATAAACTTCGGTCTGGATGCCGCACTGCTTCAGGGCGATAGCCGCAGAGAGGCCACCAATGCCACCACCAATCACGATTGCTTTCATCATCACTCTCCTTTGGGTTACAAAGGAGTCAAGCAAGATGCATACCAACGCCCACACGGCGTATTTAAGCCATTCGGGTATCAGGGGAAGGCCTCTGACGCACAAAACAGGGGCCGGACGCTTCATTTTGGTGCGAGACAATAAGAACAGGAGCTGATATGACCGACGACAAACCGCTACAGGACGAGACAATCAGGGTGTCTGAGAGCGTGACCTTACATGCGGCTGATGAACGTTTTGTTTCAGCGCTGCACCAGTTGATTCTTAAGAACCGCCACTGGTTGCAGGAATCATTAAACTGGCCGCAGTTTGTCGGCGGTGAAAACGACACCCGCCAAAATATGCTCAGCAATCGGCTGCTCCACCAGCGTGGCTACGCCAAAATGTTCCTGATTGTTGAACATGGCGATGTGAGCGGCGTGTTGTCATTTAACTCGATTGAGCCGCTGAATAAGGCGGGCTATATCGGCTACTGGCTGGATGAAGGCAAGCAAGGCAAGGGCATTCTGACCTCTGCGCTGCAGGCGTTTATGCAGTATTACGCCGATCAAGGTGAGGTCAGGCGCTTTGTGATCAAATGCCGGGTCGCCAATGAACGCAGCAACCAGGTGGCGCTGCGAAATGGCTTTACGCTGGAAGGGTGTTTGCGGCAGGCGGAATACCTGAACGGGCAGTATCACGATCAGAATATCTATGCCCGTATTCTCGATCTGGGGTTAGAGTGAGCCGAGCAGCGGCGTGCGGGTAATGCGCTCCTCGCCGTTAATCACTTTGCGCCCACGGACGTGGATAGCATCGCCGTCATAAGCTTCGATCACCGCATTGCCGCTGATTTCTACGCGATGTTCGATAACCACATCGCCGCTGATACGCGCATGGCCTTCAATCAGGACTTTGTCGTCCAGTAAAAGCGGGCCGCCACGCAGCCAGGCGTGACCGCCGACCAGCACGTGATGTTTCAGCACGCAGTTGCCTTCGACGACGGCGTTTTCAGCCACCTGAGAACTGTAGCGGAGCGTCGGGATCGCATCTTCACCGCTTCCGGCCACCACGCGGGCATTGCCATACACTTTGGCGCAATCACAAATCCAGACATTGTTCTCTTCGTTGCCTTGTATTAATGCCGCATCGAACACTTCCGCCCGATGCTCAATAAAGGCCTGGTCGACAATGGCATCCCCGTAAATCTGCGCCTGATGCACAATGCGTGAACGGCTGACAGTAGCGCGATCGTAAATTTGCAGAATTTGGGTCGCGTCTTTGGTCAGACCAATGGCGGCGATAATGTCGCTTTCATTGAGCACACGTGCCTCGCCGAACAGATGGCATTCACCGCGCACGCGCGAACACTGAACGGTGACGTTGTCACTTATTCGCGCCTGATGCGTCACCACGGCATTGTCCAGCCAGGCATTGCCTTCGACAATAGCGCCATGTGAAACCGTGCAGGGCTGCGTGATTCTGGCATTGTCTTTGACACCAGCGTCAGCAAACACCACGCTGTTTTCATCATAAATCCAGCAGTCGCCTTGTTGGCTTAACGCGGCTTCGCTATCAACCCAACCACCCGCAACCCCCGCTTTGACATCAGCAAAATCACGCAGGGCGATGATTTGCCACAGCGTGACGCTTTGCTTTCCATTTTCGTCTTGCCAGCTATAGTGGCGGGAAGCCTCACTCAGACGGTACTTGTTCATCGGTAATCTCGTTACGGGGGATTAACATAAACGTAGCAAAGAATCTCCGTGACGCAGGGGGAAAGGTTCCTTTAAAATACATCTTCAAATTTAGTTGAATGATTAAACAAACTGCTGCTCCGCGTTGAACGTCAAACCCTTTCACGACACAAGGATCCTTCATGACTCGCCGGGATGAAAATTACTTCACTGAACAGTATGGCCTGACTCGCACCCACTCCGAGGTGCTGCACGCGGCAACCAAAGTTGCACCGGGAAAAACGCTGGATTTAGGTTGTGGGAATGGCCGCAATAGTTTGTATCTGGCGGCTAACGGTTTCGACGTGACGGCCTGGGACAAGAATCCCATGAGTATCAGCACGCTGGAGTCTATCCTGCAGAAAGAGGGGCTGGAAAACCTGCAAACGGCGGAAAAAGATCTCAACTCGCTGAGCTTCGACGGCGAGTACGATTTTATCCTTTCCACCGTGGTGATGATGTTCCTGCAAGCTGACACTATTCCGGGTCTGATTGCCAACATGCAACGCTGCACCAAACCGGGCGGCTGGAACCTGATTGTCGCGGCGATGGACACCGAAGATTACCCGTGTACCGTCGGTTTCCCGTTTGCCTTTAAAGAGGGTGAACTGAAAAACTATTACAAGGGCTGGGCGTTCGATCGCTATAACGAAGACGTCGGTGAGTTACACCGCACCGACGCCGAAGGCAATCGCATCAAGCTGCGCTTTGCCACTATGCTCGCCCGTAAACCAGCTTAACGCGCCGCCAGCAGACAAAGCTGCAACGCGACCTGGTAAGAGGCCTCGAACGATTTCAGCGGCAGAAACTCAAATTTTGAGTGGAAGTTATGCGCGCCGGTGAAGAAGTTCGGGGTCAGTAACCCTTTTGCAGACAGCGCCGCACCGTCGGTACCCCCGCGCATGGGCGTTGGTTTTGGCGTAATCCCCAGGCTCTCCATCGCTTCAAACATCAGGTCGATAGCGCGGCGATCTTCGCCAATCGCATTGCTGATATTGCTGTAAGTATCGCTAATCTGATACTCCACCTTTGCCGTAGGGTGTGCGGCGGCAATCTTACTCGCCACTTCGCCAATCTGCTGCTTACGACGCTCAAAGCTTTGCAAATCAAAATCACGAATATTGGCGCGTAGAATGGCCTGATTCTGTCCTGCCTCCATCCCGTTAAACCAGACGTAGCCTTCGCGGCCTTCGGTATGTTCAGGGGTTTGCAGGCGATCAAACTGGTTGATGAAATCGGTTGCCATCAGCAGAGGGTTGACCAGCACGCCTTTAGATGACATCGGGTGCGCCGTCACGCCGGTAAAACGGATTTCTGCGGCGGCGGCGTTAAAGTTCTCGTACACAATTTCACCCAGTTCGCAGCAGTCGATGGTCCAGGCAAAATCCACATTGAAGCGACGGTCGATATCAAGCGCTTTCGCCCCGCGCAGGCCAACTTCTTCATCGGGCACAAAAGCCACCACGATGTCACCGTGACGCTGTTCAGCGCTCAGATTTTCAAGGAGCGTCATGACCACGGTCACTGCCGCTTTGTTATCCGCGCCGAGCACGCTGGTACCGTCGCTGAAAATAATCTCTTCATTCGGATAGGCGAGGATTTCAGGGTGCTCCTCAACCCGCAGCCAGATGGACTTTTCTTGATTCAGACAGATGTCTTCACCTGTAAATTGCAGGATTTGTGGATGAATATGCGGCGACAATCCGACGTCAACGGTATCAATATGGGTAATAAAACCGACACGCGGAGCCCCGGCGACAGTGCCTTTTTTCACCGCGGTTACCGTGGCGTGCTCATCGATTTCAATGTTCTCCAGCCCCAGGTTTTTCAGTTCATTAGCCAGAACACGTGCCATCTCATGCTGGCCTGCGGTGGTGGGCAATGTGGTTGCGCTGGCCTCACTCTGGCTGGAGATAGCCAGGTAGCGAAAGAAGCGTTGGGTTAATTGACTGGCGAGCGGTGAAGACATAGTGATTCCTTCTTTATTCGTGATATCAGGTGTTTGCAGTGAGTTTTTGATGTTATCAATGGAAGGCTAAACCCATAAGAACAGGAAAGGGACATGAAAAGCAAACTCACAACACTGACGCTGGCGGCGCTGGCGTTGACGGTCAGCTCGTCGATCGCCGCGAAAACGCTGGTTTACTGTTCGGAAGGCTCACCGGAAAATTTTAATCCGCAGTTATATACCTCGGGTACCAGCGTGGATGCGAGCGCCGTTCCGGTCTACAACCGCTTAGTGGATTTTAAAGCGGGGACGACCGAGCTTCAGCCGAGTCTGGCTGAAAGCTGGGACGTCAGCGAAGACGGAAAAACCTACACCTTCCATCTGCGCAAAGGCGTGAAGTTCCAGAGCAACAAGCTCTTCAAACCGACGCGAGATTTTAACGCTGACGACGTCATCTTCTCGTTCATGCGCCAAAAAGACCCGAACAACCCGTATCACAAGGTGTCGGGTGGCAGCTATGCCAACTTTGAAAGCCTGGAGTTCGGCAAGCTGATTACCGCCATTGATAAGGTGGATGAGCACACCGTGCGTTTCACGTTGGCGCATCCTGAAGCACCCTTCGTGCCGGATTTAGCATGGTACTTTGCTTCTATTCTGTCCGCAGAATATGCCGATGCGATGCTGAAAGCGGGCACACCGGAAAAAGTGGATATGGACCCTATCGGCACCGGGCCGTTCAAACTGGCGCAATACCAGAAAGATTCTCGCATCCTGTACACCGCCTTCCCGGATTACTGGCAGGGCAAAGCGAAAATTGACCGGCTGGTGTTCAGCATCACGCCAGATGCGTCAGTGCGCTACGCCAAGCTGGAGAAAAATGAGTGTCAGGTGATGCCGTTCCCGAATCCTGCTGATTTGCCGAGGATGAAAGAGAACAAGGACATTACCCTGATGAGCAAATCGGGCCTCAATACCGGTTTCCTGGCGTTTAATACGCAAAAGCCGCCGTTCGATAATCTCAAAGTCCGTCAGGCGCTGGCGATGGCCATTAACAAGCCTGCAATTATCGAGGCCGTGTTCCATGGCACCGGAACCGCCGCGAAGAACCTGCTGCCACCAGGCGTGTGGAGCGCAGACAGGGAGCTGAAGGATTACGACTATTCGCCAGAAAAAGCCAAAGCGCTGCTGAAAGAGGCCGGTTTTGCGGATGGATTAACCGTGGATTTATGGGCGATGCCGGTTCAGCGCCCTTATAACCCAAACGCAAAACGTATGGCGGAGATGATTCAGGCGGACTGGGCGAAAATCGGCGTCAAAGCGACCATCACCACGTATGAGTGGGGCGAGTACCTCAAGCGAGTGAAGGATGGTGAGCACCAGGCTGCGCTGATGGGCTGGACGACCGCGACAGGTGATCCGGATAACTTCTTCGGCCCCCTGTTTACCTGCCAGTCGGCTAACGGCGGCTCAAACTCGGCGAAATGGTGTTATGCACCGTTTGATAAACTCATTAACGAAGCCAAATCGATTAATGACCAGAGCAAACGTGCTGAGCTGTATAAACAGGCACAGCAGATGATGCATGATCAAATGCCCGCAGTGATGATTGCGCATTCAACGATTTTTGAACCCGTACGCAAAGAAGTAAAAGGGTACGAAATCGACCCGTTTGGCAAACATCTTTTCTACCAGGTCGATATCGAACAATAAAGTAACGCACCCGCCGCGAGGGCGGGTGATAACACCTTTTATTTATCGCAATAAAATTGTGCTGTTTGTTACAAAGAAACCCTTGATCTATTGAATTTGTCTGAATGATACGGTTATTTCTGGTGTCAGGTGTGTTTGTCAAATATGTAATTAAATTATGATTTAATCTTATATATTCATGCCGTGATTATCTGGAGGTGATAACTCGCGCAGGTATTTTAAACAAAAGGTTGCGCCAGCGCCTTAAGCCCCTTCATTAGCGGTTTCTTGTCGAGCAGGGTGCATGCGGGGATGTCGTAATGACAGAACAATAAATAATCACAATGAATATCTAATGAAATTCTGAAAGTGGTACAACCGCTTTTTTTCCTACAACAATTCCTACGCCGTTTTGCTATAAGGAGCCCGCACTTGTGCAATTACAGGGATATCTTATGCGTAGCAAAACTTTATTCAAAGTGGCCGCCGTTGCGGGCATATTAGCGTTAACAGGATGTGCTTCCAAAATCGCAGAACCTGAGAAGTATTCAGGCTTCCTCAAGAAATATTCAGATCTAAAAGAAACCACGTCAGCGTCGGGTAAACCAGAACTGCGTTGGGTCGATCCTGACTATAACCCGGCTAATTTTGACAACGTGGTTTATAACCCGATTATTTATTATCCGGTGCCAAAACCGACGACCCAGGTGGGGCAACAGGCATTGGATCAAATCCTGAGCTACACCAACCAGCAGATGCAAAAAGCCATTGCTGAACGAAAACCTCTGGTCACCACGGCAGGCCCGCGCAGCTTGATTTTCCGTGGCGCGATTACCGGGGTGGATTCCAGCAAAGAAGGGTTGCAGTTCTATGAAGTGGTACCGGTGGCGCTGATTGTGGCGGGCACTCAAATGGCGACAGGGCACCGGACTATGGATACCAGTCTCTATTTTGAAGGCGAACTGATTGACCCGAATACCAATAAACCGGTGGTGAAAGTGGTGCGTAAAGGCGAGGGCAAAGACCTCTCCAACGAAAATACCCCACTGACGGCGGAAACGCTGAAAGCCGTGATTGATGAAATGGCAATTGATGCCGTGAAGTTCGACCCGACGCAGAAGTCATAAAAAAACCGGCGGTTTAGGCCGCCGGCTTTTTAGGCAGCGCTTTTACCCAACGCCATCCGCTTAAACCAGGTTTCTGGTTTGGCAAACATCACCAGATTACCCACCAGAATTAACGCCAGGCCGAATACCGCGTTGGCGTGCCAGACATAACCTTCATAAAACGTCGAAATCGTCAGCGCCACCAGCGGGAACAGCAGTGTGCTGTAAGCTGCGTTGGCCGGACCAATCCGTCCGACGAGCGTAAAGTAAGCACCGAAAGCAATCACCGAACCGAAGATCGCCAGATACAACAGTGCGCCCATGTAGCTGAAGGTGAACTCAGGCATAAAGTTGTCACCACGGAACAGCGCAATCAGGCCCATCACCATCGTGCCGTACAGCATCGCCCAGCTGTTGGTGGTCAGCGTTTCCAGCCCACGACGCTGGTGACGAATGCTCAGCATATTTCCTAGCGAGAAGCCATAGGTGCCCAGGGCGCTGAGCCCAATTCCCATCAACAGTTCACCGCTCAGACCGCTGGCCTGCAAATCGTCCCAGAACAGGGTGACGATACCAATCAGCCCCAGAAGGGCGGCCAGATAAAAGCGGCCCGGCGGCTGCTGGCGATAAAACAGGAAGCTGTTGATGGCGTTAAACAGCACCGCCATCGAGAAAATCACCGATTCCAGCCCGGTGTTGATCCATTTGGCGGCGGTATAAAAACACCAGAAGTTGAAGCAAAACACGCAGCAGCCCTGAATGATGCAGAACAGGTGGTCGCGAAGCTCGAGCTTACGCAGGCGTCCCATCAGTTTCAGCACCACCATCAGCGTGATGCTGGCGACCGCAAAGCGCCAGAAAATGGAGACGGGAGCAGGCACCGGGCCTTGCTGCAGAAAAATGGCAATCCAGGTTGTGCCCCAAATCACCACCACCAGACAATATAAAAGTACGTTCATCGTTAATCTCAGTTTTGCTGACCATAACGCGAAGTGTGCACGCCGCCGCCGTGAAGTGCTTGCAGCGGCTTGCGGTGCAGTTGCATATTCTTGCGCATTTTTTTGTGACGCAGGTTGAGTAATGCTGGAAAGGGGGGATAACAATTCATACACTACTTGACTGAACCCTTGCTACAGCGAACACGATGTCCCGAACCTACGGTACTTTTGAAACCTTGCGCCAACAGAACGCCGTCCTGCGGGACACGGTGGCGTTAAACTCCGGCATTCAGCTGGCGGCCTGGTTTAATCAAAACGACACCGTGACGGTACAAAGTGACCACCACACGCTCAGTTTGTATGTGGCAGATGGCTACGAGAGCTATCACAAAACGCCGCACGGCTGGAAAAACGGCGGCGGCCCTGACCGTTTTTGCCTGATGCCAAAAGAGAGCGAATCCAGCTGGGATATCCGCGACAACCTCTCATTCGTGCACCTTTATTGCACCGATGAGCATCTGCGCGATATCGGTGAGAAAATCTGGGATCGCAGCCCGGCCTCGTTTCGCCTGGACGAAAAGACGTTCGCCAGTGATGACAAAATTACTGCGCTGTATCGCCATTTTTTGCTCGATTGTGACTGGCAGCAGCAGGCAAACCAACTGGCGTTAAGTTCCGCCAGCACGCTGTTGATGACGCATCTGATTCAGCATTACACCAACGTGCAGTGGCAATTGCCGAAAGTCACCGGTGGCCTCGCGCCGTTCGTGTTGCGTAATGTGCTGGCGTTCATCGAAGAAAATCTCGCCCAGCCGCTGACGCTTGCCGATCTGGCTCAACAGGCTGCGCTCAGCGAATATCACTTTGCCCGAATGTTCAGCCAGTCGATGAACATGGCACCGCACCAGTATGTGATGCAGCGGCGAATGGCGAAGGCACAGCAGCTCGTGCGTCATACCGCTATGCCGCTGACGGACATCGCGATTTCCTGCGGATTTAGCTCGGCAAGTCATTTCAGCAATCGTTTTAAAAGCAGCGTCGGGATGACACCTTCGCAGCTACGTGCGGCGAGCCAGTGACAGCACGCTAAAGCACACACCACCCGCCACCAGCCCCCAAAATGCAGAACCCACGCCCATAAGCGTTACGCCGCTGGCGGTGACCAAAAATGTCACAATTGCTGCATCCCGTTCTTTGTCGTTTGCCAGCGCCTGCACCAGGCTACCGCTTATCGTTCCCAGTAATGCCAGCCCGGCCAGCATCTGGACCCAGGCCACAGGCAGAGCCGCCATCAGCGAAGTTATTGAGCCACCAAAAATGCCCGCCAGCACGTAAAACCCCCCGGCAGACACAGCAGCCTTCCAGCGTTCACTGGGATCAGGATGAGCTTCCGGACTTTGGCAAATGGCCGCAGTGATCGCCGCAATGCAAATCGAAAAGACGCCAAACGGCGAAAACAGCAGGGCGATACCACCCGTCACCACCATCAGCATCGACACCGGCGCGGAATAGCCAGAGGCTTTCATCGTCGCAATACCCGGCGCATTTTGCGACGCCATAGTGACCAGAAAGAAGGGAATACCGACGCTGACCAGTAAGGGCAGATTAAATTCAGGCGCGATAAAACGCGGAGTGACAAACGCAAAGTGCAGCGTGTCGCTGTGCAATTCCCCGGTGAAAACAGCCGCCAGGCTACCCACGACGAGTGCCGCCACCACGGCATAGCGCGGTGCAATGGCTTTCACTATCAGCCATGCGATAAGCATACTGCCGCACAGCAACAAATCGCTTTGCAGGCTGGCAAAGGCCTGTAGCCCAAAACGCAGCAGAATACCCGCCAGCATTGCCGCAGCCAGTGAATGTGGAATGATTTTCATCAAGCGCGCAAACAAGCCTGTCAGCCCGCAGAACACAATTAAGGCATTCGCAAAGATGAAAACGCCAATCGCCTGATTCAGCGTCACGCCTTGTAACCCGGTGACCAGCAAAGCCGCGCCCGGCGTTGACCAGGCAGTTAATACGGGTACTTTGCGCCACAAGGTGAGCAGCAGCGTGCTCGCGCCCATCGCCAGCCCTAATGCCGTCATCCAGCCGGAGATGGTTTGCGCATCGGCCCCGGCAGCAGCGGCCGCTTGCCAGATGATTGCCGCAGAACTGGCATAACCAACCAGCACAGCCACAAAACCTGCCAGTAGGGTGGAAAAGGGAAACGTGCGCATAAAATCCTCTTGTGCGTTATAGCGTCCGGAGAAAGGTAGCATTGAGCGTTATAGCGCACAAGTGATAAACTTCATGCAAAGAGGAGAGCACATGAATATTGCGGATCATCTGTCATCAACCCTGAAAACATTACGTCAGCAGCGCGAATGGAGCCTGTCTAAACTGGCGGAAGAAACGGGCGTTTCCAAAGCGATGCTCGGGCAAATCGAACGAAACGAATCAAGCCCGACCATTGCGACACTGTGGAAAATCGCGACCGGGCTGAATGTCCCTTTCTCGGTGTTTATCACGCCTCCGGAAAGCACGAGCGAAGCTTATGATCCGCAGCAGCAGGCGATGGTGGTGAAACCGGTGTTTCCGTGGGACCCGGTTTTGCACTTCGATCATTTCGCTATCACGCTCGCGCCGGGTGCGTTAAGTGAATCAACGCCGCATGAATCCGGGGTGATTGAACATGTGGTGGCCATTCGCGGCACGTTAGAGATATGTATTGACGGACACTGGCAAGCGGTGAAAGAGGGAGAAGGGTTACGCTTTCACGGCGACACACAGCATGCCTATCGGAACAGCTCCGATGAAACGATCCTGTTTCATTCCCTCATCCACTATCCAAAAGAAAAAGCCGCAGACTGAGCTGCGGCAAAATACGACGACTTCATAACAATTCATAACAATTCATAACGTGACGAGGAAAAATCCGGAATACGCAGTGACTGTAAACGACTGCCGTCACGCCAGGAAATATCAAATTCATCAATGCTTTGCCAGAAAGCAGAAAATGCCCGTTTGTGCGGCGTGGAAAATGATTTCGCCGCGCCTCAGTTCTGACTACAATAGCCGCCATTTTGACCCAACGGATAATAACGATGCGCCTGCAAAACCATCATCTTGAACTCCTGAGCCCGGCTCGCGATGCCAGCATTGCCCGTGAAGCGATCCTTCACGGTGCGGATGCAGTCTACATCGGCGGCCCGGGCTTTGGTGCCCGTCATAATGCCAGCAACAGCCTGAGTGATATTGGCGAGCTGGTGCCGTTTGCTCACCGCTACGGCGCGAAGGTGTTCGTGACCCTGAACACCATTCTTCATGATGATGAACTGGAGCCTGCGCAGAAGCTGATTACGGATTTGTATCAGACCGGCGTGGATGCGCTGATCGTGCAGGATATGGGCGTGATGCAGCTCGATATTCCGCCGATTGAACTGCACGCCAGCACCCAGTGCGATATTCGCAGCGTCGAAAAAGCCAAATTCCTGTCGGATGTGGGTTTCACGCAGATTGTCCTGGCGCGTGAGCTGAATCTCGATCAGATCAAAGCCATTCACGATGCCACCGACGCCACCATTGAGTTCTTCATTCACGGCGCGCTGTGCGTGGCTTATTCCGGCCAGTGCAACATTTCTCACGCCCATACCGGCCGTAGCGCGAACCGTGGCGATTGTTCGCAGGCTTGCCGTTTACCGTACACCCTGAAAGACGATCAGGGCCGGGTGGTGGCCTACGATAAACACCTGCTGTCGATGAAAGACAACGATCAGACTGCCAACCTGGCGGCGCTGATTGATGCGGGCGTGCGCTCCTTCAAAATTGAAGGGCGCTACAAAGACATGAGCTACGTGAAAAACATCACTGCGCACTATCGCCAGATGCTCGACCGCATTATTGAAGATCGCGGCGATCTGGCGCGTTCGTCTGCCGGGCGCACCGAACATTTCTTTATTCCCTCCACCGACAAAACCTTCCATCGCGGCAGCACCGACTATTTCGTGAATGCGCGTAAAGGTGACATTGGCGCGTTTGACTCCCCGAAATTCATCGGCCTGCCGGTTGGCGAAGTGCTGAAAGTCAGCAAAGACCATTTAGATGTTGAAGTGACCGAGCCGCTGGCCAATGGCGACGGGCTGAACGTGATGATCAAGCGTGAAGTTGTCGGCTTCCGCGCCAATACGGTCGAGAAAACGGGCGAAAATCGCTATCGCGTTTGGCCGAATGAAATGCCTGCCGATCTGTATAAAGCCCGTCCGCATGCGGCGCTTAACCGTAACCTCGACCACAACTGGTCACAGGCGCTGACCAAAACCTCCAGCGAACGCCGTATTGCGGTCGATGTTGAGATGAGCGGCTGGCAGGAACAACTGATCCTGACCATGACCTGTGAGGACGGCGTCAGCGTCACTCACACGCTGGAAGGCAATTTCGAAGAAGCTTCGAATCCGGAAAAAGCGCTGAGCAATCTGCAGGACGGTATCGCCAAACTGGGGCAAACCATTTATTACCCGCGCGACGTCAATGTGAATTTGCCAGGGGCGTTGTTTGTGCCAAACAGCGTGCTGAATCAGCTACGCCGTGAAACCGTCGAGATGCTTGATAACGCGCGTATGGCGGCCTATCAGCGCGGCAGCCGCAAACCGGTGGCGGTTCCGGCCCCGGTTTACCCGGAAACACATCTGACGTTTTTATCCAACGTGTATAACCACAAAGCGCGTGAATTCTACCATCGCTATGGCGTGCAGCTGATTGATGCCGCCTATGAAGCGCATGAAGAGAAGGGCGATGTGCCGGTGATGATCACCAAACATTGTCTGCGCTTTGCATTTAACCTGTGTCCGAAACAGGCGAAAGGCAACATCAAGAGCTGGAAAGCGACCCCGATGCAGCTGATGCACGGCGATGAAGTGTTGACGCTGAAATTTGACTGCCGTCCGTGTGAGATGCACGTGGTCGGCAAAATCAAAAATCACATTCTGAAGATGCCTCAGGCGGGAAGCATTGTCGCTTCTGTGAGCCCGGATGAACTGTTGAAGACGTTGCCGAAGCGCAAAGGCGTCTGATGTTAATCGCCGGATGGCGCTGCGCTTATCCGGCCTACGATTTTGTAGGCCGGGCAAACAACGTGCCGCCCGGCAATGAAACAGTTAAGATTTAAACCCCGCCGCACTCATCAGCATACGAAAGAACATCCCCACCACGGTCAGTGCTAACACGCTGCCGCCCCACAGCACGACTAACCAAAACAGGCGTTTGTACAAAGGCTGTTGCATCAGTGATACCCCTCACCAGGCTGAACTTTGCCGCGGAAAACGTAGTAACTCCAGAAGGTGTAGACCAGGATAATCGGCACAATAAAGAGCGCGCCGACCAGCATAAAGCCCTGGCTTTGTGGAGGCGCTGCTGCCTGCCAGAGCGTGATCCCCGGCGGAATAATGTTCGGCCAGATGCTGATCCCAAGCCCACTGAATCCGAGGAAAATAAGCCCGAGTGTTAGTACAAAGGGCAGCGCGTGACGCTCAGGATTATCGAGTGAAAACCACAGCGTGATGGCAATCAGCAAAGTCAGCACCGGAACCGGCAACAGGTACCAAAGATTGGGCAAACTGAACCAGCGCGTCGCAATTTCAGGATGTGCCAGCGGCGTCCACAGGCTAATGGCGGCGATCACCGCAAGTAGGGCGATAACCAGCCCGCGCGACACCGTGCACATTTTCCCCTGAAGGGGATGCTCACTTTTCATCACCAGCCAGGTCGCGCCTAATAGCGCGTACGCCACCACCAGACCAAAACCACAGAACAGTGTAAACGGCGTCAGCCAGTCAAAAGGCCCACCTGCAAAGGTGCGGTTTTCGACCGGAAAACCGTTAAGCACAGCGCCCACCACAACACCCTGACAGAAGGTTGCCAGAATGGAACCGCCCAAAAATGCGCGATCCCAGAAAGGGCGGTGTGACGGTGTGGCATTGAAGCGAAATTCAAACGCTACGCCACGAAAGATAAGGCCAATCAGCATCAGGGTCAGCGGGATGGTCAGCGCATCAATGATCACCGCGTAAGCCAACGGGAAAGCACCAAACAACCCCGCGCCGCCGAGAACCAGCCACGTTTCATTGCCGTCCCAAACAGGCGAGACGCTGTTGACCATCACATCGCGATCTTCTGCCTGACGAACAAAGGGAAACAGGATGCCAATCCCGAGATCAAACCCGTCCATCACGATATACATCAGCGTGGCGAAGACAATAATCACAAACCAGATAACGGATAAATCGATGCCCATTAGCGAGTCTCCTCAATGGCAGCGGAAAGCGGGCGGGCAGGCGTACCATGCGGCTCGGGGTTATACGCCTGTGGGCCTTTACGAATCAGCCGCACCATGTAGCTGTAGCCCACGCCAAACACGGACATGTACACCACAAAGAAAGCCAGCAGGCTGACGCTCATGTGCAGGTCGCCATGAGCGGAAACCGCATCTTTGGTGCGTTGCAGGCCATACACCACCCAAGGCTGACGACCGACTTCGGTGGTTATCCAGCCCGCCAGAATAGCGATCAGCCCGGAAGGGCCCATCCATAAGGCGAAGCGCAGGAAAGGACGGCTGGTATACAAACGCTGGCGCTTGCGTAGCCACAGCGAAACCACACCCAGTAACAGCATCAAGCCGCCAAGCCCGGCCATCACGCGGAATGACCAGAACACCATCGTTGAATTCGGCCTGTCTTCTTTGGCGAACTCTTTCAGGGCAGGCACTTGCTTATCCAGGCTGTGGGTCAAAATGAGGCTACCCAGCGCCGGGATTTCCAGCCCGAAACGCGTGCGTTCTTGTTCCATATCAGGCCAGCCGAAGATCAGCAGCGGTGTAGGCTCGCCCGGTTTGTTTTCCCAGTGTCCTTCAATTGCCGCAATTTTGGCTGGCTGGTGCTTCAGGGTATTCAACCCGTGCATATCGCCAATCAGCGCCTGAACAGGCGCGATAATCAGCGTCATCCACAGTGCCATGGAGAACATTTTGCGAATGGCGGGCGTGTCATTGCCGCGCAGCAAATGCCAGGCGGCAGAAGCGCCAACGAACAACGCACTGCTGAGAAAGGCCGCCACCGACATATGCAACAGGCGATAAGGAAACGAGGGATTGAAGACCACCGCAAACCAGTCGACGGGCACTACTTGCCCATTAACGATTTCATATCCCTGCGGCGTCTGCATCCAGCTGTTGGAGGCAAGGATCCAGAAGGTCGAAATAATAGTGCCCAGCGCCACCATGCAGGTGGAGAAAAAGTGCAGGCCGGGCCCGACTTTGTTCCAGCCAAACAGCATCACGCCAAGAAAACCGGCTTCAAGGAAGAAAGCGGTCAACACTTCGTAAGTCAGTAATGGCCCGGTAATGCTGCCCGCGAACTGGGAGAAACCGCTCCAGTTGGTGCCAAACTGATAAGCCATCACCAGCCCGGACACTACGCCCATACCGAAATTGACAGCAAAAATCTTCGACCAGAACGCCCAAAGCGAACGCCAGACAGGATTGCGGGTTTTCAGCCACAGGCCTTCAAGCACCGCCAGATAACTGGCAAGCCCAATGGTGATGGCCGGGAAAATGATATGAAAAGAAACCGTGAACGCGAACTGAATCCGCGCCAGGTGAAATGCGTCTAAACCGAACATGCTGAACTCCGAAGAGAAACTATAACAGTTGTAGGGTAAAGGCCGAATGAGTTTGGTGATATACACAGTAATGGGGGTTATAGCTATAACAGTTTGTCAGCGAGGGAAGAGGGGGATGAGTGAATAATGACAAACCAAAAATGCGATATTTGCACTAAAAATCAAAAAGAACCAATCGATTGAATTTTAATGAAGTCTTCGCTATTTGCACTAAAAATCAAAAAGAACCATTCGATTGAATTTTAATGAAGTCTTCGCTACTCTTTTTAGCACTTAACAACGAAGCGTATGTTTTCTTTTATTAAGTTATTAGGTGGCATTCGCATGAGCGCAAACAAATTAGGTTGAGTCATCGTTCTTTCATCGGGTAGTACGTTGTTTGCGCTCAGTCGAATGCCATTTCATTCAGGTAAAGTTATTTTTCACATGGGCATCTTCCAGACTATGAGCTGTTGCATCCAGTTACGATAGGTTGGTTCCCTCGGTGCCCAGTTGAAAAATAACTTCCCCTCAGCGTAAAGAGGGCGTCTCTGGTTTACTTCCCTGCCTGCGATGACGGGCAGCCCTGAGCGGCCGGGAAGTCACATAAGGCAAGCAACGGTTGGACTGGTTGATGTACGGGCAGTTCAGGGCAGAAGACCGTTGCTTGCCTTCTCTTTTTCCTCTCTTGAACCCTCTTTTTCAGTAAATCATCTTGACGTGTTATTCCACGTATTAGCATAAAAATTAATTAATCATGGGATAAGCAAAAAAAATACCGCCCGAAGGCGGTAAATAAACTTATTCACCTGAAAAAGGAAAATGGCATCCTTGCTCAGACAAATAATGTCATCATTGCATTTATCTATTTTATTTATAAGGAGTGCACTGTGGAGCAACCCAATACAGCGCTTACTACTACCTTTACAGAATAACAATACTGAAGGTGATGACAATTGAAATATATTGTTATGCTGATTTAATGATTTTATATTGACACGCGGCGTAATGACGAGCGTGTTTAAGTGCAGATGAATGCGGATCTTTCTGGCTCTGATGCATAACAGTTGTGGTAGAGTGATTTTCATAAGCATCTGTTATAACAAGCCCGGAAGACCGTAATGAAAAAATACCAGCAGCTGGCGCAGCAGATCACCGAACAGATAGCCCTTGGGGTCTGGCAGCCAGGCGACAGGCTCCCTTCGCTGCGTGAACAGGTGACGATCAGTGGCATGAGTTTTATGACGGTGGGCCATGCCTACCAGCTGCTGGAAAGCCAGGGCCGCATTATTGCTCGCCCGCAATCTGGCTATTATGTTGCCCCGCGCCCGGTGAAAGCCCAAAAAGCACTGCCGCCTGCGCAGGTCATGCGCGATGAAGCCGTGGACATCAATACCTATATTTTTGGGGTGTTGCAGGCCAGCCGCGATGCCGCCGTGTTACCGTTCGCTTCAGCCTTTCCCGATCCTCGCCTCTTTCCTTTACAGCAACTCAACCGCTCTCTGGCACAGGTCAGTAAAACCGCGACGGCCATGAGCGTGATTGAAAACCTGCCACCGGGGAACACAGAGCTTCGGCATGCCATTGCCCGGCGCTATGCCTTGCAGGGGATGAACATTTCGCCGGATGAAATCGTGATTACGGCAGGAGCCCTTGAAGCATTAAACCTTAGTCTGCAAGCGGTAACCGAGCCGGGCGACTGGGTGATTGTCGAGAACCCGTGCTTCTATGGTGCACTACAGGCGCTCGAAAGACTGAAATTGAAAGCATTGTCAGTGGCATCGGACGTAAAAGAAGGCATTGATATGGCAGCGCTGGAACAGGCGCTGAAAGAGTATCCGGTGAAAGCCTGCTGGCTAATGACCAACAGCCAGAATCCGTTAGGCTTCACCCTGAGTCCGGAGAAAAAAGCCCAGCTCGTCGCGTTGCTCAGTGAGCATAAAGTGGTGTTGATTGAAGACGACGTCTACAGCGAGTTATGGTTTGGTCGCGAAAAACCGCTGCCCGCCAAAGCCTGGGATCGCGACGACATGACGTTGCACTGCAGTTCATTTTCGAAATGTCTGGTGCCGGGCTTTCGTATCGGCTGGGTGGCAGCAGGAAAACACGCGCAGCGAATCCAGCATCTACAGTTAATGAGCACGCTTTCAACCAGCTCGCCGATGCAAATGGCGCTGGTCGATTATCTGGGCACTAAACGTTACGACGCGCACTTGCGTCGTTTACGCCGTCAGCTCGCGGAACGCAAACATCAGGCCTGGCAGGCGTTGTTGCGCCATTTGCCTGCCGAAGTGAAAATCCATCATAACGACAGCGGCTATTTTTTATGGCTCGAATTGCCGCCGGGTGTGGATGCCGGGGAGCTTGGTGCACGCGCTTTGGCACACAAAATCAGTATTGCGCCGGGGAAAATGTTTTCCACCGCAGACAGTTGGGCCTCGTTCTTCCGCTTTAACACCGCCTGGGGCTGGAGCGACAGAGAAGAGCAGGGCGTAAAAATCCTCGGTCAACTGATTACCGAGATGATCAGAGAATAAACATTCTTATTTTCTGAATATCTTTTTCTCGAAATGAAAATAACCCGTCAATTATTTTGCTGATAATCGACGGGTTATTTCGTTGGCGTTGTTCATAGGAAATATGCATATCTGCACATCTCGCCTAACACCTTGTCTATACTGCAATTAGTTCAGATAACTGACTGGATTTTCAGCGTAATGCGCCCTTTGTCACAACCTGGTGAAATTTCCGGGTTCGACCCTGTGCGCCAGCATTCCGCCGTCTACGGTTATTAAGGGGACATATTTTTACGGCACGGCTGCCGCCTGATTAATTCTGACAGGAGTAACAACACGATGAGCAAACAATTTGCCCGCAGCAGCCTGTGCGCGTTGGGTTTGACTATCATGACAGCACAAGCCGCCGAACCACCCACATCGCTCGGTAAAGCCGAAGGGCGTCTGGATATTATTGCCTGGCCCGGTTATGTCGAGCGCGGTCAGACAGATAAAAACTATGACTGGGTCACTCAGTTTGAAAAAGACACCGGTTGTTCGGTCAACGTGAAAACAGCCGCAACGTCTGACGAAATGGTCAGCCTGATGGCGAAAGGCGGTTACGATCTGGTGACGGCTTCCGGCGATGCTTCCCTGCGTCTGATTATGGGCAAGCGCGTTCAGCCGATTAACACGGCGTTGATTCCTAACTGGAAAACCCTCGATCCTCGTCTGGAAAAAGGGGCGTGGTTTAACGTGGGCGGCAAAGTGTACGGCACGCCGTACCAGTGGGGGCCAAACCTGCTGATGTACAACACTAAAATCTTCCCGACACCTCCTGACAGCTGGAAAGTGGTATTTGTCGAACAAAACTTGCCGGACGGTAAAACCAACAAAGGCCGCGTACAGGCCTATGACGGGCCAATCTATATCGCTGATGCGGCGCTGTTCGTGAAAGCCACGCAGCCACAGTTAGGCATTAAAGATCCGTATCAGCTCACTGAAGAGCAATATGCGGCAGTGCTGAAAGTGCTTCGCGACCAGCATCCGTTGATTCACCGCTACTGGCACGATGCCACCGTGCAAATGAGCGACTTCAAAAATGAAGGTGTGGCGGCCTCCAGCTCATGGCCTTATCAGGCGAATGGGCTGAAAGCAGATAACCAGCCAGTGGCGACCGTCTTCCCGAAAGAAGGGGTCACCGGTTGGGCGGACACCACCATGCTGCATGCGGAAGCCAAGCACCCGGTCTGCGCTTATAAATGGATGAACTGGTCGTTAACACCAAAAGTGCAGGGTGACGTGTCTGCCTGGTTTGGTTCACTTCCGGTGGTGCCTGAAGGCTGTAAAGCCAGCACCTTGCTGGGTGATAAAGGCTGTGAAACCAACGGCTACAGCTTCTTCGACAAAATTGCCTTCTGGAAAACACCTATCGCCGAAGGCGGTAAGTACGTGCCTTACAGCCGCTGGACGCAAGATTACATCGCCATTATGGGTGGTCGTTAACGCCCGGGAGTGAAGCATGACGTACGCAGTAGAATTTCAGGACGTCTCGCGTCTGTATGGTGATGTTCGTGCCGTGGATGGTGTCAGTATTGCCATCCGCGACGGAGAGTTCTTTTCGATGCTGGGGCCTTCGGGCTCCGGTAAAACCACCTGCCTGAGACTGATTGCTGGTTTCGAACAGCTTTCCGGCGGGGCCATTAAAATCTTCGGTAAAGAGGCCAGTGAGCTGCCGCCCTGGCAGCGTGACGTCAACACCGTTTTCCAGGACTACGCGCTGTTTCCCCACATGTCGATTCTCGATAACGTCGCCTACGGGCTGATGGTGAAAGGCATCGGCAAAAAGGAACGCCACGCGATGGCTCAGGAAGCGTTAGAGAAAGTCGCGCTCGGTTTTGTGCAATCCCGTAAACCCTCCCAGCTTTCTGGTGGCCAGCGTCAGCGGGTGGCGATTGCTCGTGCATTGGTGAATCAGCCGCGCGTTTTGCTACTGGATGAACCGCTTGGCGCGCTCGATCTCAAGCTGCGCGAACAAATGCAGTTTGAATTGAAAAAGCTGCAACAGGAGTTGGGCATCACCTTTATTTTCGTCACCCACGATCAGGGTGAAGCGTTGTCGATGTCCGATCGCGTGGCGGTGTTTAACAACGGTCGCATCGAACAGGTCGATACTCCGCGCGAGCTTTATCTGCGCCCGAAAACACCTTTCGTGGCGGGCTTTGTCGGCACCTCTAACGTCTTTGATGTCAGCATGACCGAAAAGCTATGCGGCATGACAGGCCAGTGGTCATTGCGTCCGGAACACATCCGGCTGGATACCGCAGGTGAGATCCAGGTCAACGGCGTGGTGCAGGCGGTGCAATATCAGGGCGCGGCAACTCGCTATGAAATCCGGCTGGCTGGCGGCGAAAAACTGCTGGTGAGCCAGGGGAATTTCAGCGGCGGTGCACAGCCGGATGGGCCAACGCCGGGGCAAAACGTGCTGGCTTCGTGGTCGCGGGAGGCCATGGTGCCGCTGGACGGAGGGAGGTGAAATGACCATGAGTATCGCACCGCTTCCTTCCACTTCGCGCAGTAACCGGCTTTCCGGTCTGTTATGGCGCAAACCTTCGCTCGGGCTGTTTTTGTTACTGCTCGGGCCATTGATGTGGTTTGGCATCGTGTATCTCGGCTCGCTGCTGACATTGCTGTGGCAGGGGTTTTACACCTTCGATGATTTTACGATGTCTGTCACGCCAGACCTTACGCTGGCGAACCTCAAAGCGCTGTTCAACCCGGCAAACTACGACATCATCGTGCGCACGCTGGTGATGGCGATATCAGTGACACTCGCCAGCGCCATTCTGGCGTTCCCGATGGCGTGGTACATGGCGCGCTACACCAGCGGCAAATGGAAAGCGTTCTTTTATATCGCCGTGATGCTGCCGATGTGGGCGAGTTACATCGTCAAAGCGTATGCGTGGACGTTGCTGCTGGCGAAAGATGGCGTCGCGCAATGGTTTCTTGGACACATGGGGCTCGAAGGGCTGCTGAACGAGTTTCTGCTGCTGCCTGCGGTGGGCGGGAATACGCTGTCGACATCCGGGCTCGGGCGTTTCCTGGTGTTCGTCTACATCTGGCTGCCGTTCATGATCCTGCCGGTTCAGGCCGCGCTGGAGCGTCTGCCGCCGTCGCTTTTACAGGCCTCAGCGGATTTAGGCGCTTATCCTCGCCAGACGTTTCGCTATGTGGTGTTACCGCTGGCGATCCCGGGCATTGCAGCAGGGTCTATCTTCACGTTCTCGCTGACGTTAGGTGACTTTATTGTGCCGCAGCTCGTCGGGCCGCCCGGCTACTTCATTGGTCAGATGGTCTATTCCCAGCAAGGGGCGATTGGCAACATGCCGATGGCGGCTGCATTCACCCTCGTGCCCATCATTCTGATTAGCCTTTATCTGGCGTTCGTAAAACGTCTGGGAGCATTCGATGCACTCTGAACGCGCACCGTGGTTCCTGAAACTGGCGGCCTGGGGCGGGGTTATCTTCCTGCATTTCCCGCTCGCCATCATCGCTATCTATGCCTTCAACACCGAAGACGCGGCGTTCAGTTTTCCCCCGAAAGGGCTGACGCTGCACTGGTTTAGCGTGGCAGCAGGGCGCAGCGATATTCTCGATGCAGTGACGTTGTCACTTCAAATAGCGGCATTAGCAACCGTGATTGCGCTGGTACTTGGCACGCTTGCTGCAGCGGCACTCTGGCGCAGTGAGTTTTTTGGCAAGAATGCCATCTCGCTGTTGTTGCTGTTGCCGATTGCCTTACCGGGGATCATCACGGGTCTGGCGCTGTTGACAGCTTTTAAAGCCATCAATCTGGAGCCAGGTTTTTTCACCATCGTCGTCGGTCACGCAACCTTCTGTGTGGTGGTGGTATTTAACAACGTAATCGCTCGTTTCCGCCGGACATCGTGGAGTCTGGTGGAAGCGTCGATGGATTTAGGCGCCAGCACCTGGCAAACCTTCCGCTATGTGGTGCTGCCGAACCTCGGTTCAGCGCTGCTGGCAGGGGGCATGCTGGCGTTCGCATTGTCGTTTGATGAAATCATCGTCACCACGTTTACCGCAGGCCATGAGCGCACGTTACCGCTGTGGCTGCTCAACCAGTTAGGCAGACCGCGCGATGTGCCGGTCACTAACGTGGTGGCATTGCTGGTGATGCTGGTGACAACCATTCCGATTCTGGGGGCCTGGTGGCTGACACGCGACGGCGAAACGGTCGCCGGAAGCGGTAAATAATTGAACAAGAAGGGAGCAGGATATGCAACACAACTTATTGATAAATGGCGAACTGGTCGCAGGCAAAGGCGAGAAGCAGCCGGTCTATAATCCGTCCACGGGCGAAGTCATTCTTGAGATAGCCGAAGCGACTGCCGAACAGGTGGATGCCGCGGTGCTGGCTGCCGATCGTGCTTTTGCAGAATGGGGACAAACCACGCCAAAAGCCCGTGCTGAGTGTTTGCTCAAGCTGGCCGACGTAATTGACGAGCATGCGGAAACGTTCGCCAAACTGGAATCGCTCAACTGCGGTAAACCGCTGCACTGTGTGATCAACGACGAACTGCCTGCTGTGGCTGACGTCTTCCGTTTCTTCGCGGGCGCGGCTCGTTGTCTGAACGGCCTGGCGGCAGGTGAATATCTGGAAGGGCACACCTCGATGATCCGCCGTGATCCGGTGGGCGTTGTTGCGTCCATTGCGCCGTGGAACTATCCGTTGATGATGGCAGCGTGGAAACTCGCCCCGGCGCTGGCGGCAGGCAACTGTGTGGTTATCAAACCGTCTGAAATTACTCCATTAACAGCGCTGAAACTGGCGGAACTGGCAAAAGACATCTTCCCGGCTGGCGTGATTAATGTGCTGTTTGGGCGTGGGAAAACTGTTGGCGACCCGCTGACCGGGCATGAAAAAGTGCGCATGGTCTCGCTGACAGGGTCGATTGCCACAGGCGAGCACATCATTTCGCACACCGCACCGTCCATCAAACGTACGCACATGGAACTGGGCGGCAAAGCGCCAGTTATCGTTTTTGACGATGCAGATCTGGACGCTGTTGTGGAAGGCGTGCGCACTTTCGGTTTCTATAACGCAGGGCAAGACTGCACCGCCGCCTGTCGAATCTACGCGCAGAAAGGCATCTACAACGCGCTGGTCGAAAAATTGGGCGGGGCCGTGGCAAGCCTGAAAATGGGCGCACCCGACGATGAAAGCACCGAACTCGGCCCTCTGAGCTCAGAAGCACATCTCGGCCGAGTCGCACAAGCAGTTGAAAAAGCCAAAAGCCTCGGTCACGTGAAAGTCGTCACCGGCGGCGCAAAAGCGGATGGCAAAGGTTATTTCTTCCAGCCAACCGTGCTGGCTGGCGCAAAACAAGAAGATGATATCGTGCAGCGGGAAGTATTCGGCCCGGTCGTCAGCGTCACCGTATTTGACGAAGAAGAGCAAGTTCTGGGCTGGGCAAACGACTCGCAATACGGCCTGGCATCGTCAGTGTGGACCAAAGACGTGGGTCGTGCACACCGCATGAGCGCACGCTTGCAGTATGGCTGCACCTGGGTGAACACCCATTTCATGCTGGTCAGCGAAATGCCGCACGGCGGACAAAAACTCTCAGGCTACGGCAAAGATATGTCGGTGTACGGCCTGGAAGATTACACCGTGGTTCGGCACGTGATGATTAAGCACTGATTTAACGTAATCGCAAAACCGCCATCAGGCTAACGCCGTTCACTTAAGCCAATGAATTAGGGGAAACACCGGGATTTGGTTCCCGGAGGGACGCCAAACCCGGTGGTCGCCCCGGATATCTCAGTCTTAAACTAACGGTGTTAGCCATCAGGCGGTTTTTTACTTTGCCTATTTAAGCCCCTCGCAACTATACATGTTAATAACCTCCTCTCTCACCCAATGATGGCCAGGGTGGCTGTGGCTGCGTTCATGCCAAATAATACAAACATCAAATTTTTCTGCGAGCCAGGGGAGGTTTATGATGGTGAGCTCACTCTGAATGACTTGCGATAAACGTCGGGGGATAAGCGAGACCATATCGCTTTTCAACACGATTTCAGGAATAAACAAAAATGAAGCTGCCGACATCACAACATTGCGTTTAAATCCAAATGTGGCAAGTGCCTCATCAATAGGTGTCGTAAAACTCCCTCCGGAAGGAGAGACGATAACGTGTTCCAGTTTTATAAATTCCTCCATAGAGAGTTTTGCATTAAGCGCAGGATGTCCGGCCCGCCCGATCAAAACGTAATCTTCATCAAACAAGTGGTGGGTGCGCAGTTGTGTGTGGAAGGCGTCATGTGATGCAAAGACGAAATCTGCGTCACCGCTGGCCAACTGCTGGTCTAGCTGTGCCATATCCAGATGACGTACCGCAATGCGCACTCCCGGCGCTTTTTTCCGTAGCATAAGCACCAGCGGTATGACTGTCGTGGCCTGAATATAATCAGTACAGGCAATGGTTAAGGTCAATTTAGCCCGATCCGGGTGAAAATCGTTATGCGAATTGAGTGTAAGCCGTAGTTTATCCAGCGCTTCGCGTAGCGGAACTAACAGCTCGAGGGCCTTCTCTGTTGGCGTCATTCCACGCCTTGCTGGAATGAGTAACGGGTCATCAAACATTTCCCGGAGGCGATTGAGCTGGGCACTGACAGCCGGCTGGCTAAGGTGCAATCGTGCGGCTGCCTTTGTCACATTTTTTTCTGCAAGCAAAGCTTCAAGTGTCAGTAACAGATTTAAATCAATTCGTCTGGTATCCATTTGATGGATTCCTAAATATAAATCAATCAATTTCACTTATCTCTTATCACTCCTGATAATTCAAGCTCAGCGTTCAAATAAATCAGGAATAAACGTATGCAAGTGAATACCAAACCCCTCATCACTGTGGTCGGCGCGCTCAGCAAGCAAGGGCGAAGTGTCGTTCGATCTTTGCTGGAAAGTCAGCTTTATCGCGTTCGTGGCTTGACCCGTCGCATCGACTCGCCTGAAGCACAAGAACTGAAAGGCCTCGGGGCGGAACTTGTTCAGGTATCCCTTAAACCTGGTTATAAATTGAAATTTATTGAGGCTTTTCAGGGAGCTGATGGGGTTTTTATGATAACACCAGGCATGCCACCAGATGCGCCATTCGCCTCAACGAATGAACGTGCATTGGGAAAAGAAATTGCAGATGCAGCGGTAGAGGCGGGAGTTCAACATTTAATTTTCAGCAGTCTTGAGAATGTTGATGAAATGACTGACGGGAAGAAATGGGTCCCCCATTTTACGGATAAAGCCAGGATTGAGGAATACATTCGTACTTTGCCAATCAAGAGTTCATTTATTTACATGGCGTTCTTTTATACAAATCTACTGGAGTATTATCCACCGTATCAAGAAGGCGATTCGTTAGTTTTCCCTATTTATCTTCCCGCGGATTTCCGGGCTGCATTTGTTGATCCGTTGACTGCAACAGGGCCAGCAGTATTGGAAATTCTTCAGCATCCGGAAAAATACGCTGGTTGTTCACTCCCTGTCATTGGTGAAATTATTTCTCCCCAGGAGATGGTTGAAACCTTCTCTCGTGTGACGGGAATAAAAGCAAAATATAGTCCAGCCATCACGCGCAAAGACTTATTGCACCATTTTCCATCCTATGCGGGTATGGAAGGGTTGACTGAAGAAATTGTGCAAATGGCAGAATATACAATTGAATACGGTTATTATCGTAAAGAGCGCGATCTGATGTGGAGCAGGAACATTAACCCACAAACGTTGACCTGGGAGCAATTTCTTCGCACCACAGGTTGGCAAGGGCAATCTCAATCTTTCAATTGCTAGTTTCACGAGGGTGGGCTAGTTGCCCACCCTCATTCAATAAATCAAACCATCCTGCGGGTTGATCCGCTGTTCTCAGCGTTTTTTATTTAAAAGTAAACAAAGCACTCATCATTAGCATGAATGCCTTAAAGCAAGACTCTGCGGGCAGGCAAAATCTGAGATCCTGTTATCGAAAAGTGTAACCATGATGAAAAAAACAACACTTCTTGCTTTAAGTCTTTTGACTCTGACCAGTCAGGCCAGTTTTGCCGGGACCAAAACGCTGGTGGAATATGGCACGGTTCAGCAGAGTAAAATCATTACGCATACCCAGCAGGGCTACCATCCGTTAAGAACGCTGGCGGCGGGCGCGGTCGGTGGCGTGGTGGGGCATCAATTTGGCAGTGGACACGGAAAAACGGCCATGACCGCAGCGGGAACGGTGGCTGGGGTTGCTGCGTCACGTCATCATCAGACAGAACAGCTCAATGCTCAGGAAGTGGATTTGTTTATCAAAACCCAGTCCGGGCAGACCATTGAGGTGATTCAGAGCTACAACGGCAGTGTGACGTTTACTCCTGGCGACAAAGTGCGAATCTTGACGACGGGTTCCAATACTACCGTCGACAAATCGGTGTAAAACTGCGCAACGCTTGATTTAGCTTAAGAACTGAAACGCCTTTTTACGCCTTCAGTTTGTAATGAACACCTGACGGGGGTAGTATTCACAGCCCTATCCGCCACTAGCTCAGCTGGAAGAGCAAATGACATTTTATGTTGTAGTGTACGAGGTTCGAGGCCTCGGTGGCGGTCCAACTTCCTGCAACCCTGGCGTATGCCGGGGTTTTTAGTCTCTTACTCCAACGTTTTTTTTCTATTTTTTCATCTTTAAGGAGAGTGCGATGTTAGAAGGGTATTTTGATCTCGATGACGCGACCGGTGCTGAAGCGATTGAAAACAGAAAGCGCTTGCTGGCTGTTCAGGCTGCACTAGAAATCTCGAAAGCGTCTGTGGCGGCTTCCACCGCTAATTCAGGTATTCGCAGCCAAATGGATCTGCGTAATGTCGCGCAGGAAGTGTCCACGCTGGCAGATGCCATTCAGGATGCGCTGGAAGGCGATATCTGAATCTCGAAAAGCCGCCTGAGGGCGGCTTCATTGTTGCTATCCGATCCGCAAGAAACCACTGAAAATCAGCCCTCAACCTCGCTTTCATCTGCCTTTTTTAAATCCCAACCGCTAAAATTTCATTTTTTAGAATAAAAATGGAACAAAGGTATGACAACTCTGGTGATCGCGCTTTTTGCGCTGTTTATGGCATTTTGGCAGGAAATCAACCGCTTCCCTGCGGCAGGCAAGCACATCATGGAACTGAAGCATGAGGCGCAGGATTTACATCATGAAAATGAGAAGCTGGCTCAGGAAATCCTCGGGGTGAAACGACAGTTGCTTGAACTTACGCATCAGTTGGAACGGATTAAAGATCCGGAGTATTACGCGTTGAAAGATGCCGGGGATGAAGCCGGGCTTTCTCGTCTGGAACGTGCTCGTCGGCTGGGAACGTCAAATTAAGTTTTCCGGTTTTCAGTGCGGTTTGCCAGGCAAAATAGCAAAAACTGTTCATAATTCAGGGTACCCCGTGCCAGCACAGACTTGGTAGCGCACAAGACGCTCACAAAGGCTGGCATCCCTGAGATGGAGCGGTGAGCAAATCAACACGCAATTTCTTTACTCAGAACGCCTCGTCATGCGTCCTGTTCATACTGACGACGCAGACGATCTCTTCCGCATATATGGCGATCCGGCCACCAACACCTTCAATCCTGCGGGACCTTATCCCGATCTGGCATATGCACAAACCCGACTCGCGCAATGGCTGGAGGGCTGGCAGCTGCACGGGATTGGTGAAATGGCGATTTATGACAGACAACAACCGCAGACGATTATCGGCTTTGGCGGCATCAGTGTTCGCCCGCTGGGTGATGAGCTCACCCACAACCTCGGTTATCGTTTTGCAACGGAAGCCTGGGGAAGAGGGCTGGCGACAGAGTTTTGCCAGCGCCTGTTGGATTACGCTTTTGATGAAAGGCATCTGGACAAGATAACGGCCGTGGTTAGGCCGGATCATCTGTCGTCGCAGCGCGTATTGCTGAAGGCAGGATTAGCGCTTCGCGGGCACATCACCGATGTCGCCAATGCGCTGCCGAGCCAGTGTTATGCGCTGAAGGTTGAAGAGTGGCGGCGGCACCAGCAGGAGATGGTCAAGCGGCCAACTTCCGGATTAATCGGGCTTTGACAGCCCTGGACGAGCTATGCGAGGATCGTCAGCTTTCTGATTCTGGTAGTGGCTTAAGAAGGCATGAAGAAACTGATTATTTGCGCCCCAATGGCGCTGGCTTTACTGAGTGGTTGCACAAATTCCCCGGCGCATCGCATCGCCGAATGTGAGAAAAAAGGCGGAACGGAAGCGGCCTGTACGGCGGCGGAATGGGATCACGAAAAGGCACATCCGTTGCCGACTTATGATCCCAGCAGCTACGACAACGCGGCGGCGCTCCAGGCGGCGTTTAACGTGAATGCCGCTAAGGTGAAGACGACGGAATAACGGGTCGACACAAAAAAAGCAGCCTTGGGCTGCTTTTTTTGTTCTGGGGTATCAGTAACAACAAATCAAATCCAGCCAAAGCGAAACGACAGCAGGCTAATGAGTGCAACGGCGACACAGACATTTATCAGGAATACGGTTCTGCTGGAAACTTCCATAAGACCTACCTCGAGTTATTTGCCTCTATTGATATAGTCTGCGCAACAGAAGTTCGCAATCAGACAAAGTAGGTTTTTACAGAAGTTCCCTCCTAAGACAATTCAGAGTGTAAAAACTTGATGCTCGTCAAAAAACGTTGCATAGTGCGCGCGAATTTTTTTGATTTGGATCGGGTTTTACAGATGACGCTTTACCAGAAAATGCTGGTTTTCTATGCCATTATGGCCACCCTCAGCGCATTGATTACGTGGTTTCTCACCAAAGAGCGTAAGCGTATTCGCTTTATCGCCACCGTGTTGATTGGTGCTACATGGCCGTTCAGTTTTCCAGTCGCTTTGTTGCTCTCCTTGTTCTGATTCGGACTGTTGCGAACTCTCCTTGTGTACTGTATAAAAATACAGTCAATGGGAAGGGGAGCGAATCATGCAGAGTTTTTATTCAGCGATCGCCGGTGCCGATGTGCGCTGGCATGAGTTTCCGGGTCAGGGCAGGCCAGTGGTGTTCATCCATGGTTTGGCCTGCGCGTCTTCTTACGAATATCCCCCGATTGTTACCGATCCCGGCTTCAAAAATCGCCGGGCGCTGCTCATCGACCTGCCTGGTTTTGGCTACAGCGACAAGCCTCTTCATTTTGATTACTCCATTACCCATCAGGCAGAAGTTGTGGCGCAATGGCTCAGGGCGAAAGGATTCGTTGAAGTCGATCTCTTTGGTCACAGCATGGGCGGCAGCGTTGCCATTCAGGTGGCAGAACTGTTGGGCAAGGACGTGAACACGCTGGCCGTTTCTGAGCCTAATTTTCACAGCGGCGGCGGCTTCTATAGCCGCAAAGTGGTGGCTTACCCTGAAGAACGCTTTGTTGACGACGTCTTCGGTAAGATCATGGACGCAGAGACCTCACCGTGGAAAGGCTGCCTGCAAAGCTGCTCACCGCACGCCATGTGGCGCGGTGCCAAAAGCCTTGTTGAGGGCGTGTCTCCTTCATGGATGTCGCGCTTTTTAGCGCTGACTTGCCACAAGGCACTGGTCTTTGGCGAACAATCATTACCCGATGCAGACGCTGAGGCTATTTCTCGTGAAGCTATTCCGCTGCACATTGTGCCTGCAGCAGGACATTCCATGTCCTGGGAGAACCCTGCGGGGTTAGCTGCGGTTTTAGGGCACATCTTTGCTCAAAATGGCAGCTGACGCGGGGTGGTTTGCAAGGTTATCCAACGCAATTCGGTAAATTCGTGGATGCCTGCACGTCCGCCAAATCGGCCGTAACCGGATGATTTACAGCCGCCAAAAGGCATCTGGGCTTCATCGTGCACGGTCGGGCCATTGATGTGGCAAATGCCGCTTTGCAGTTGCTGGGCAACGTTCCAGCCGCGTGCTGTATCTTGCGTATAAACAGCCGAAGACAGGCCATATTCACTCTCATTGGCGATAGCCAGTAAAGCTGCGTCGCCTTTGGCGCGGATAATGGCTTTCACCGGGCCGAAAGATTCTTCGCTCCACAGTTTCATCTCACGCGTTACGCCATCGATAAGCGTGGCAGGCATTTGTGTGGTGTTGGCTTTGCCGCCGGTCAGCAGCGTTGCGCCTTTGCTGAGAGCGTCGTCGATCAGGGCGTTGCAGCGCTCCACGGTGCGAGCGTCGACAACGGGCCCCAGCAGCCCAGGTGGCAGAGTTTTTACCCGGCTGACCAGTTGATCGACGAACGCATCTGCTATCGCCGTATCAACGATAATGCGTTCGGTGGACATGCAGATTTGCCCGGCATTGGCGAACGCGCCAAAGGTGGCGCCCGCCGCGGCTTGTTGCAGATCAGCATCGTCAAGCACCAGTAGCGGCGCTTTGCCGCCTAATTCCAGCACCACAGGTTTCAGGTGACGGCCGCAGGTTTGCGCAATGATCCTGCCGACGCTGGTTGACCCGGTGAAATTGACCCGACGAACAGCGGGGTGGGCTATCAGGCTTTCGACTACGGCTGGCGCATCTTCGGCAGCACACGAGAGATAATTCACCACACCCGCAGGGAAGCCTGCGGCGTTGAGGGCGCTAACAATCAGCCCTTGTGTCGCAGGCGAAAGCTCGGACCCTTTTAGGATCACGGTATTACCGCAGGCTAATGGTGTAGCGATGGCCCGAACAGCGAGGATGATGGGTGCATTCCAGGGCGCCATTCCCAGCACGACGCCAGCGCCCTGACGCACGCCCATCGCCAGATTGCCGGGGACGTTGGAAGGGATGACTTGCCCGTCAATTTGCGTGGTCATTGCGGCTGCTTCACGCAGCACTTCTGCGCCGAGGTGAACATTAAAACCTGCCCAGTGTGGCGTTGCACCGGTTTCAGCAGCCATGATTGCCACAAACTGTTCGGTGCGTTTTTCGAGTTCCTCGGCGGCATTCAGTAGTAGCCCGCGACGTTCTGCGGGCGTGGTGTTTCGCCAATGTTCGAAAGCTTTTTCTGCTGCCTGAACGGCGCTAAGGGCGTCATCAACATCAGCGGCAGCGCTACGGCTGGCAAGTGTTCCATCAACAGGGTTTTGACGTTCAAAGACGCGGCCCGCTTTCGCCATCACGTCTTTGCCATCAATAAACAGAGTACAGGTGGTTGTCATGATTACCTCATTGTTCTGGTTGACGAAATGAGTGTAGAGAGCAGACGTGAGAAGGCCAGAGAGGTGGCGTTAATCGCACGCTATTTTTTGTGCAGTCTATCCGGCTCACATCCTTGTGGCCGGAGGCGATTACAGCAAGGCGGAGAGTTTGGCTCGGGAACTGTCCGAAACGTCCAGTGGGTGGCGGTAATCCGGGGCTTCGGTCGCGCGGGTGAATAACGCAACTAACCAGTCATAAACGTAGCGAGTTGCCGCATGAGCAGGCCGCTCGCCCAACTGCGTCAGGCGCTCGGTGTTGCTGGCTGAAGGAGCAAACAAAGTGCTTCCTTTCACCACACGGCTTGCCGGGCGCGCTTCGAGAGGAAGATCTGCATACCCAAGCCACGCCAGATAGTTACTGATAGTGGCGCGCAGGCGAGCCGCGCTGGCACGTTCATCTGGCACCACGCTTTGCAGTTGAGCGGGCAGATCAAGACGATAACTCGCCACCACCAGGATATCTGCAAGCTGATGAAGGGTGGTTGGCGTCAGGCCGAAACGCTGCGCATTGCTCTCACTTCGGCTCCACTGGCGCAGGTACTTCACCCACAGGGTGTGAGCCTGAGCGCCGTTTTGCTGGCTGCCGTAGCGGCCTTGTTGTTGATCGTCAGGTTGCGCGAACAGGTCGAGATTATCGCTGAACAAGCCGCTGACTTTTTCTTCGCGCGGCTGATGCACCTGGATGAGCTGCTCGAAATGGCTCAACGGTGGCAGCAGACCTTCCAGCAATTCGCCCAGAATGGCGGCGTGTCCCTGAAGTTCACGTACCACATTTTCGGCTTGCTGGCGCACAGTGGCAGGGCTTACCTGAATGCCCGCTCGCCAGCCTGACATCAAGTGCTCAAGCAGGTGCTGTTGACGTTCAGCCAGCCTGTGCAAACGCGAAGTACGCAATGACGGAACGGTAGCCTGAGACAGCCACTCAATCAGGCGTTGCAGGCTGCTGCCGTCCAGCGCCTGTAACGTTCCCCAGCGCTGGCCGGGTTTCTCAATCAGTTGCTGAACAGCTTCATCAAGATTAATTTTGCGAACAAACCGGTCGTCCTGCGGGGTGATCGCCCAGACCAGCCCTGGCAGCGCGCCTTCTTGCTGCGGCTGCGTGTCGCTCACCCACTTCATCAATGTTTTCGCGCTGTGTGGGATTTGTGAGCGTTGGGCGGCAGCATTACAAATCAGCAGCAGATCGGGCTGATGCAGTTGACGATAGTGGTCAAGCAGCCAGTGGCATTTGCTGACCCAAAGCTCAGTGCTGTCTTGCTGTGCAGGTTGCGGGATATCAATCAGGTCCACGTTATCCAGCACGCCGTTTTCCGTCGGCAGCACCAGTTCTACGGTCAGTAACCCCAGGGCGCTAAGTGGCAGGCTTACAGCACTTTGCAGCTGATTATTCACCAGTGGATGCAGAAGCGCTTCACCTTCAGGCTCGCTTTCCGGCGTCAGAAACCCTTCTGCGGGCAGGGCAAAACTGTCGACCAGCAGACTTAAGGGTGCAGCCAGTTCGCGTGCGTTGCCGCATTGTTGAAGCACATGCGCCAGACTTAGCCACTGACGAGTCAACTCCTGTTGCTCGCCCCACAACAATGCCCATGCGTTGGCGCGGGCACTCAGATCCAGGCAGGGCAGCAACTGAATAAACTGTTGCCACAGGCTTTCATCAATCTGCTGCTGATGCGCAGGAATATGCTCCTGCCAGAAACGCGCAATCGCGGCGACATCTTCTTCGTTCATTCCCGGTACAGGCTGAGTCTGACGCAGTGACTGCCAGGCTTTCAGGCGAGCTATGACTACGGATTTCGCGACCTGACGGACCTGGCCTTGCTGCAAGGCGTGCACAAGAAACACCTGAACCAGCTCAGCTTCCCGCAAAATACGCAGGCGAAGGGGGAAGGCTTCATCGGGCACCGAGGCCAGGTGGCTGAAACGAATAGCCATTCTCGTCAGGTTATGGCCGGGATTGAGGTGCGTAAAATAGTCGAGCGTTTTGCTGCCCGTTTGCACCAGTAACCGCCCGTTACCACTGCTGCAAAGCGCGCTGAGTAAATGGGTCTTTGCGGCCTGAGAATGACCAAAAAGGCCAATGCTGGCAGGAGCCGATTGCGCTTCAGCTAGCGTCGTTTCCTGTGCTTTAAGCATGTATAAACGGGTCAATAACGCGTCGGCATCGGTATCGAAAAGCGGCGATATCCGGCGGGTGTCCTGTGTCCAGTCGATGATGTTTTGCAGTCGGCTCATTTCAGGTAAACGCTCCCGCTATCAATCCAGTAGTGGCTGCCGCTGTGACGGCGGTCGGCCAGGGTGTTCAGTTTTAAAGTAAGCGCATCTGGCGGGACGGGTGTGCCGTCTTGCAGCCAGGCATCGGCGAGCGTAAAGGCTTCAGGGCCTTGCTGGCGATTACCGCCCGTTAATTGCAAGCGCACCTGCAATACGCCGTCTCCGGCAATAGCTTTCGCCACTTCCGGCGAGTTGATGCTCAGGGTGTAAAGCGGCGTGGCGGGCCAGCGTGCATTCGCTAACTGGCGGAAACCGAGGGTGACATTACCGCGTAAAGGGAAGTGGATGCGGGCATCCAGTTTGGCCCCGGGCTTATCGAGATCCAGTTCGCTGTACCAGATGTTTTCATCGCGCAGCGTGTTGACGGTGTTATCCAGCACGCCAAGGTAACGCACGGTAGAGTAAGCCCCGATATCGGCCGCTTTAAAATTGAAGCGTGGCAGACGTAAATCCAGCGCCAGACTGCACAGCATCGCGCCCACGGCAGCGGTTGATTTTGGGTTACCGATACGGCCTTGCTGGCTGAAGGGATACCATTCGTGAACGTGATAGCTGTCCATCCACACCATACGGTTGACCGGAACAGGCTGCAGATAGCGGATCAGCGCCTGCACGCCGGGTAAGCATCCCGGTCTGCCTGTCACCAGTAAAACGTCGCAACTGTAATGGGAAATCGCTTCGCAGACAGCGTGCAGCGGGGCGGCAATCGTAAATTCACCCGCCAGCATGGCGGCATGAAGGTCGCGGAAGCTCACCTGAATGGGTGTGCTCAGCAAGTCAAACGGCTCTGCGCCTGCTGGTAAAGCATGGCTGATAGCCTGACTGACATAATTCATCACATTGCGGGTCGGCATCTGCGGCAGCAGTTCGCCAAAGGTGGCATGCAGTCCCGCTAAGGGGTCATTGATGTCGCTTTGTTCCCAGCCGCCGAGAATAGCGTGACCAATCGGCATAAACAGCTGCAAAGTGGTTTGCTGGCGAAGGACTGCTTGCGTATCGATACGGCCAGAATCGCCAAACAGCGTAGCCATCAGCGCGGGCGCATCGGCGATCCCCGCTTTTTGCAGGTGCGTTTGCAGCGCAGGCAGGACGCAGCGCTGAATAATGTCGAGCAGGATGTCGTCACCAGCAACTTTAAACCCTTCGCGGAACAGCAGCTCTGGCGTGATTTTGACATTGCTCCCCGTGCCATCATCCAGTCGATAATGGGTGATAGCCATGTCGGTCGTGCCACCGCCTAAATCTACGGCAGCCACGCGGAGCGAGCGACCCGGTTTGGCACCGGCTTCCGGCTCTCTGTCCGGGCGCGAAAGGGCGGCAAAAAACGCTTCGGTCTGGCCGCCAAAATGAGACATCGCTTCGTTGTAGAGCCACACCAGCTGACCGCAGCTGGCTTCGTCCCATTCCATATGAATGTTCGGTACCGGCACCACGCTTTTGTCTTGATGCTTTGCGGTGACGAAATCTTCATCCTGCGGATGCCAGCCCAGCGCTTTCCAGACCAGGGCGATAGCCTCAAACATACGACGACGGAATATCTCGCGTTCCTGTTTTGGCATCGCAGAAGGCAACGTCAGAATCAAGGTACGGAGCTGGCGGGGTGAAGATGGGAAGCCCAGACGCTGGCGAGTTGCTACGCTGTTAATCTGCCCAAGCGCCTGTGCAAGAATTTCACACAGCATGTGGGTCATCAGCGTGCTGCGGCTGTACTGCGGGGAAAACACCGGCATCCGCTCATCGGGCGGCAAGGTAAACAGCGGCTGCCCGTCATCATTCATCAAATAGGCCAGAGGGAAGGCGGCGGCTACGGGTTCGCGCTGAGTGCGGCTGTTCATCTGGCTGAAACGCCAGTCCTGTACCGTCGGCGTTTCATCCCAAAGGTAACGGCGTGGGCTGGAAATGCCGCTGTTGCCTTCGGTGCCCAGACGCTGCATTGCCAGCTTGCGAGCTTCATCACCCACTCGCACCATAGAAGGCCAGACGAACGCATCTTCACGACCGCTTTCTACGGAAAAATGCTGTTTACCGAAGCGCGCTTCGGAGAACTCAAGCCGGCTGGTGAACAGCGGCGCATTGAGGAACTGCGGCTCACTCAGTGAGCGAACCTGCAATTCGGCAGTCTGGCGCAGGCCGTCGTTAGCATCACCATGATCTTCGATGATCACGCCACAGGTGTGGCTGTTACCGACATCCAGAATCAGGTCGACAGGAATAGCAGGCGTGCTCACCGTGGCGGTGACAATTTTCACTTCCGGCACGCTAAGCTGCTCGCCCAGCAGCGCCAGCAAGTTCAGCCAGTGCCCTTGATATTCGAACCCCCGCATTGCCTGAGTGATTTCCCGCTCACTGCGGTTTTCCTCATGGCTGGCGTACTGAGTGAAGACTTCCCGCAGCCAGCCATCAATCCAGGTCTGGTCGAGAAAATCCGCCACTTCTTCGTCACGCCAGGCCAGAGCAAAGCGGGTGCCGTTGAGCAAATCATTTTCTACAGGGGCTAATCCGGAAGGCGCGTCATCACGAATTTGGCTGTCGAGGGCGATAGTGACGCGGTGAGTGTTCCCGGCTGAGTCCGGCGTTGGCAGCTTGCGAATCTGTACGCGCGCCCAGTTTTCCGGGCCTTCCACAAACGTTCGTGGCGGATTAAAACGCAGGAACGGCAGGGGGAGCCAGACGCCATCCAGCATCGCGAGCGAGTGCTCAAGCGAAAGCGTGCTTTCAGGTTTCACCACTTCCGCCTGCTGACCATCAAGAGCAGGCAGCGTGTAGCGGCTGTTGACGATATCGTAATTCAGACGCAGCAATGGGCCGTTCGCCGTTTTACGCACAAAGCGGCCATTGCTCAATGAATCCTGTGGCGTCAGACCAAAATCAAGGAATTGCACGCCGCTGTTGGCAATGAGCGTGACGCTCTGTTGGTAATCGCAGAGGGTAACCAGCATTATCACGCTCCCACTTTACGGAAAGTTAACGGCACCACGGTGCTGGCATCGTAGCGGCCGGTGCACTCAGCCACGTCGCTGGTGCCAGCCTTACAGGAGATTTCAGGCAGCGGATAACGCGAGCCATCGCTGCAGCGCGCGTGCCCACGGCTCTTGATCAACAACTCCCCGTTCTGATGCAGGCCAGAGAAAATATCGGCTTTGCAGACCACGTTATCGCCATGTACCAGACGAGCGCTGCCTTTGTTATTGAGAATTTGATAGCGGAGTGACAGCGGCTTACCGCTCACCGGATCTTTCACGTCAACCAGCACACGCCAGTTACCGTTGAGGAATTTGGTGGTGCCTGCACGCATCTGGTCGGCTTCCATCACCAGCGCATCTTTAGGAATGGCTGCGATAACCACTGGCTTAGGCTCCGGCTTTTCTTCTTTAACCGGTTCAGTCACGCTCGCCAGATGCAGCGGAAGGGCTGCTTTGAGCTCTGGCAGAGGTTCTGGCGCAGGCTGAACGTCGACAGTTTGCGGTTGAACGTGGGCGATTTCGGGTTCGGCAGAGGTAGTCTGGCGTGGCCAGAGCAGCGGCCCGGCAATCGCGGCAACAATGACGGCGGCAACCGGCAGGCTCCACAGCGGCAGGCGGCGCAGTTTCTTTTCTGGCACAGCCATCGGTGCGGGTTCACTGACTTCTGGTTCTGAAACCACTTCAGGCACGGTTTCTGCTTCAGGTTCTACTGATGTTGTCAGGGTTAATGGCGTGGCAAGCAGCGGTTCGTCGGCGTGGCTTAAGGTAACTTTCAGCGGTTCTTCATCGATGAAGTCGTCCTCTTCATCGGCGGTCAGCAAAGGTTCATCAACAGGGAGCATGTGCAGACAGCCAAACAGCTCTTCACGGGCGCTTTCGTTAAGATTCACAAAGCCCCAGAAGGTGATCACCGGTTTACCGTCGACCAGAAATACGTGGTTTTCGCCAGGGAATTGCAACGTTTTTTCCAGCAGCGCACCAAACAGTTGTTGGGCGGTTTTGTCCGATTGCTGACATTTGCGTGCCAGGCTCAGTGCGGCATCGGCCATCGTTTCCAGCTGATGCAGGGCACGGTCGCGCTGTTCGTCTTCAGCGGCTTTCCAGGCAACCACATCGCCCTCAACCGGGGAATACCAGTCAACACGGTCGCCGTCATCGTTGACCTGCGGGATCGCCAGACACTCCACCAGAGCCTGCTGTTTGCGCAGACGTAGCGTTTCACGGATTTGTAATGCTGATGCAAATACGGCCTGGCCGCCGCCGCCCACGGACTGGAAGTCGTCCAGTTTGCCGCTGCGTAAAAGAGTTTTTGCCACGTTCTTATCCCATAGACTTTTTCACGCCTCTACTTTACGGCAGAGAACGTCAAACTAAACGGCAGAGGACAGGGCAAAAAAGGCAAATCTTCGGGCCATTGATGAGCGCCGTTTTGCTTGATTTTTGACGACACTTAAGCCAAACCAACTGCAAGGTATGAGGGGAAAATATCGCTTCCGTCAATGAATGAATTTGGGATTATTCTAATCTACTCTTTTAACTTTCTCCATGTTGTTAACAGGGTTATTGCGATATTCTTATTCCCACAAGAATAAAGATGTTTTACATCACGCTACTATCGACGTATTCAATGCAAGCAACTCGCCACCATCCCCCGGTGGCTTTTTTTTATCTTTTCAACACCGCCGTAGAAATGGTGAAGAAAGCGCCAATATGAGCGGCTTTAGCATAACCTGATGCCCTTTGGTTATTTGCCAGAATAACTGCCCTGTGCTGTGATTAAGCCTCTTAGAATAAATCCAAAAGGCTTATAACCATGTCTGCAACGAAAGCATTAGCAGGGAAAACGCTGTTGGCGATTGCGCTGAGCGCTGGTCTGCCCGCAGGGGCTGCAATGGCGGCGTCGAACGACACACTGATTTACTGTTCCGAGGCGTCACCCGAGTCCTTCAACCCACAAATTGCCAGTTCCGGCCCGTCATTCGTCGCCAGTTCTCAGGTGTTGTATAACCGTCTGATCAACTTTGATCCGCAGAAAAACACGCCAGTTCCTTCGCTGGCGACGGCCTGGACCATTTCACCAGATGGCAAAACGTATACCTTTACTTTGCGCCAGGGCGTGAAGTTCAACAGCAATAAATACTTTAAGCCCACCCGTGACTTTAACGCAGATGACGTTATTTTCTCGGTGATGCGCCAGAAAGATGAAAATAACCCGTACCATAAAGTGTCGCAGGGTAATTATGAGTATTTCACCGATGTTGGGCTCGATAAGCTCATTAAAGACGTGAAGAAAATTGATGATTACCACGTCCAGTTCGAATTAACCGAACCGAACGCGGCGTTTCTTGCAGATTGGGGCATGGATTTCGCGTCTATTCTTTCTGCCGAATACGCGGACGCAATGCTGAAGAAAGGCACGCCGGAATATGTCGACACCTGGCCTATCGGCACCGGCCCTTACGCCTTCCAGCAGTACAAAACAGATTCACTGATTCGCTATGTGGCTAACCCCAACTATTGGGATGGCGAAGTGCCGACTAAGCACCTGATTTTCTCCATCACGCCGAACGTCGAAACGCGCCTGGCGAAACTGCAAACGAACGAATGCCAGATTATCCCTGCGCCGTCACCAGTTCAGTTCGACGTGATTAAAAAGAACAAAGATCTGACGCTGCACGCGGTGGAAGCCCTGAACGTCGGTTATCTGGCGTTTAATACGGAGAAAAAACCGTTTGATAACGTGCTCGTTCGCCAGGCGCTGAACTACGCCACGGATAAAAAAACGATTGTGAACGCGGTCTTTATGGGTTCCGGCACCGTGGCAAAATCGCCGATCCCGCCCAATATGCTGGGCTATAAGAAAGACTTGCCGGACTACAACTACGATGTTGAAAAAGCCAAAGCCTTGCTGAAGCAAGCGGGGGTGAAAGAGGGCACGGAAGTCACTCTGTGGTCGATGCCGGTACAGCGCCCTTACAACCCGAACTCACGCCGCATCGCCGAGATGATCCAGAATGACTGGGCGAAAGTGGGCATTAAAGCCAAAATCACCACGTATGAGTGGGGCGAATACCTCTCCGGCATGCGCAAAGGTGAACACGATTCTGCGCTGTTTGGCTGGATGTCGGATAACGGCGATCCGGACAACTTTGCCGACACGCTTCTGGGCTGCAACAGCATTAAAACCGGCTCCAACGCCGCACGCTGGTGCGATAAGGGGTATGATGATCTGGTCCAGAAAGCGAAGTTGACCAGCGACCCGGCGGCTCGTGCAAAACTGTATGAGCAGTCACAGGTGATATTCCAGCAGCAAGCGCCGTGGATTGCGCTGGCGAATGGCAAAACCTTCTTCGCCACCCGCAGCAACGTCACCGGGTACAGCGTCAGCCTGATGGGCAGCGATTTTTCTAAAGTGAAACTGAATTAACAGGAGAGGATATGTCACATCTGGATGAGGTCAGTGTCGCGGTGGATGCCGCCATCGAAGCCGGGGTGATCAGTGGCATGAATGAGTTGCTGATTACGCTCAGCGATGACACCGCGTTAAGCCGGGATGAGCGTTTCACCCAACAGCAGCGGTTGCGCACGGCGATTGCACATCATGGGCGTCAGCACAAAGAAGAGCAGGAAGCGCGTCACGAGCAGCTCACAAAAGGTGGCACAATCCTCTAAAATTCGGTGCAAACAAGCACATAATGCTCATCATCAGCCCCGTTATGCTCGTAGCATGGCGGGGTTTTTTGTTGGGGAGTCAGGTATGTGGTTTTTAATTGTCACGTTGTTGCTGTCAGGACTGGCGATACAGTATCAATACAATATGAAAGATAAAGCGCTGGTGAAGTACTACAAGGCCAAACTGGATGAAGCCGCCGAGGAGCTTGAACAGTTCAGGCAGCAAGGGAAACCCTGATTCAGGTTACAGGGATGTTCTGATAGGTCGTACGTCGCCTTGATGCACAGAAGAGCAATGGGTGTCTCTTTTGCCCCCCTCTGGATCGTCAGAGGTAGGTTTATCGTTCACCGCGCAGTGCCGCTGGGAATACCTCGGTTAGCCAGTCAATAAACACTCGTAACCGGTGCGTCATGTACCTGTTCTGCGGATAGACGACATAAAAAGGATAACTGGCGGGACGCCATGCCTGTAAGATCTCAACAAGGGTGCCGTTGTTCAGTTCATCTTTCGCCGCATAGCAAAAGGTCTGGATAATTCCCATTCCGGCCACGGCCGCAGCCAAATGCGCATTACTCTCGTTAACCCCGATGTGATGCTGCGTCTGCATCTCCCGTATTTCACCTTCTACGATAAAGCGAAAAGGAAAGGCTCTGCCCGTCAGCGGAGACAAATAGCTCACCAGCTTATGCCCATTTCTTAATTCATCCGGATAGGCAGGTACGCCAGCGGCTTTCAGGTATCCCGGCGTAGCGCAGGTCACCATCGGGGCATCACCAAGATGACGGGCGATCAACGAGGAGTCATCGAGAGAGCCACCACGGATGACACAGTCCACATTTCCGCTAATAAGATCCACCGGCCTGTCGGACACGCCTAAATCGATTTTGATTTCCGGATAGCGCTGCAAAAAATCCGGTAACGCCGGGATCAGGACTTCACGTGCGGTAGAGCCGCCGACATCAATACGCAGATAGCCTTTAGGTCTGCTCTGCGAGGCGCTAAACGACGTGTCTATCTCCTCAATATCAATGAGCACCCGAGAGGCTTTTTCATAATAGTCCTGACCCTCTGGCGTTGCGACGACGCGCCGGGTCGTGCGATGTAAAAGACGCACACCGAGATGGGCTTCCAGTGATTTAACCAGCTTACTTAATGTGGCATTCGGCAGATTCAGTGAATCCGCTGCCCGCGTAAAATTGCCGGTTTCCACCACCCGCGTAAACGCCCGCATAGCCATTAACTGATCCACGTTCTGTTTCTCCGTGTGATATTTGATTGTTCACCTGTAGAAATAGTGTTTTCCATTATCACTAATTTATCAATAATTTTTCTGCGGCTAGAGTGTGTTTACCGGCTGAATGACGGCCAATTCGAAACAACGTCGAGGACAGGAATCATGAGTAAACCACTTTCAGACAAAATTGCCCTGGTCACGGGCGGCAGCACAGGAATCGGTCTTGCCAGTGCTCAGGAACTGGCTGCGCAGGGGGCAAAAGTCTACATCACCGGACGACGTCAGCAGGAACTGGATGCAGCCGTCGCGTTGATCGGCACGTCGGCTAAGGGGATTCGGGCCGATGTCTCCCGTCTTGAAGATCTGGATAAGGTTTACGCGCAGATTGCAGAAGAGTCGGGGCGTCTGGACATTTTGTTTGCTAACGCCGGTGGCGGAGATATGCTGCCGCTGGGTGCCATAACCGAAGAACATTTTGACCGGATTTTCGGGACTAATGTTCGCGGAGTCGTATTCACCGTCCAGAAAGCACTGCCACTGCTGGGTGCCGGTTCATCCATTATCCTCACCGGTTCCACCGTTTCGGTAAAAGGGACGGCTAACTTTAGCGTGTATAGCGCCAGTAAAGCCGCAGTGAGAAACTTTGCTCGCTCATGGGCACTGGACTTGCAGGGGCGGGGTATTCGGGTGAATGTCGTGAGTCCAGGTCCGGTCAAAACGCCTGGATTAGGGGGACTGGTTGCCGAGGAACAGCGTCAGGGCCTGTATGATGCACTGGCAGCACAGGTTCCGTTGGGGCGGATTGGTGAACCAGCGGAAGTCGGCAAAGCCGTTGCATTTCTGGCTTCTGATGCCGCCAGTTTTATCAATGCCATAGAACTGTTTGTTGACGGCGGTATGGCGCAGATTTAAAGCTGATATCACCCCGTCAACTCCCCCGAGGCGACGGGTTTTCAATGGACGGCCGCCAGGAGGAGTGAATTAAAAAGCGTGCAGGACGTTTTCGCACGCTAAGGCCAGGGATAACAAAAAATGTTCATCTCGAGTTGTCGCCAGCAGTTCCATACCTACCGGTAAACCATTTTTCATCACGCCGCAGGGCAATGTCAGGGCCGGTAGCCCGCTAATGGCCGCCAGCTCGGGCGCAATGCCCGGAGGCATTTTCTCCAGATTTATCGGATGACGGCTAACGGTGGGGTAGAGCAATACATCGATACGCTCTTGTTCAGCCGCATGGCGTATTGCCTGATACAAGCGCCGCTGAAAGTGGCGACCGCTTAGCCACTGTGGCGTTTTCAGGCTGTTCACCTCCAGCATCTGTTCCAGCAAAGGGGAGAATTCAGCCAGGTATTCGCCTGAGGAGACCAGGGATTGCAGACTGGAGGGCCCGTTTTGCTGAAGCGCGAGCCAGCCATTGATGGCGACCTGAAACTCACTGAGGCTCAGGCATTTCTGCAATTTTACGTCTGCCAGAATGGGCAGTTCTATGTCAATCAGTGTAGCGCCCGCACCCCGGAGTTTGTCCAGCGCATGATGCCAGACCCTTCGTTGCGCACTCTCTTCGCCTTCCAGAGCATGAATCACGCCGAAACGAACGGAGTTCAGTTGAAGGCGTTCAGGCTCAATCGGTTTCTTGCCGTGCATAATGGCATGTAAAAGTGCGGCATCTCGCACGCAATGCGCCATCGGACCGACAGTATCCTTACTGAGGGAGAGCGGGGCCACGCCATCCAGCATATCTCGCCGATACGCCGGGCGTAACCCCACCAGACCGGTATAACTGCAGGGGATGCGAATTGATCCGCCTGTATCCGTACCCAGCGCAGCGTCAGCCATACCCGTTGCGACAGCCGCAGCACTCCCGCCGCTCGATCCTCCTGCTGTTAACGCCGGTTGTAGAGGGTTACGCACATCCCCACCCAGTGAACTGCGAGAACGAACATCAAAAGCAAACTCAGACATGTTCGCTCTGGCGAGAATGATGGCGCCAGCTTCACGCAGACGCTGAATAACCCGCGCATCGGAGACGGCTCTTAACGCTGTTAATCCCTTGCAGCCCAGGGTTATCGGCCATGAGGCGCAGGCAATATTATCCTTAACAATCAAGGGGACACCGTGGAGGGGGCCGATCGGCGAGCCTGCGCGTCGAAGCTGATAACATTGTTCAGCTATTGCCATTGCATCGGGATTGACGCCAAGAATGGCATTGAGGTGTTGATGATTGGCAATCACCTGAAGTCGCTGGGCTATTTCTTCACGGCTGTCGGGAGGAGGAATAAGTCGCATTGCACGCATAGAGGCATTCCTGTGAAGAGAAGGAGGCAGGCCTTTCAGCCTGCCTGCGAGAAGGCTTAATCTCTGATACCTGCCGTAATGGCATCGATGTCCTGTGGGCGCAGACGGATCTCTGCTGCCCGGCGGTGTCCCTGCATGCCTTCGGTGCGACTTTGGCGAATAGCCGGTTCTGCAATCGCCGGGATCCCTTCTGCATCGATCCATTGATGGGTACAGACTTTGACATAGGCTCCGACCCACAGTCCGCCTGTATAGCGTGCTGCAGCCATGGTTGGCAGAGTGTGATTGGTGCCGCAACATTTATCCGAGAACACTACGCTGGCATTCTGACCGATAAACAGTGAACCGTAATTGCGGATCTTCGCCGCCGTGGCATGCGGGTCACGGGTATGAACCTGCAAATGTTCGGTAGCGATATAGTCAGCAAAGTCAATCAGTTGTTCTTCCGTGTCACAGACCACGATTTCCCCCTGACGACGCCATGCTTCTCCCGCGGTTGCCGCCGTCGGCAGATTACCCAACTGACGCTCAATCTCTGCGAGGGTACGGACAGCAATATCCTGACAGGTGGTCGCCAAACCGACGCGGGTATGGATATCATGCTCCGCCTGTGCCAGCAGATCGGCGGCCAGAATACGTGGGTCGGCGCTCTCGTCCGCGATGGTGAAAATCTCACTCGGCCCGGCCAGGGCGTCGATACCGACTTTGCCAAAGACCTGGCGCTTTGCCTCATTCACCCAGGCGTTACCTGGGCCGACGATTTTATCCACCGCCGGAACACTCTCCGTCCCCCAGGCCATGGCAGCGATCGCCTGTGCGCCGCCGACTTTGAAAATGCGATGCGCCCCTGCCAGGTGGCAAACCGCGATCATGGCCGGGTGAGCGCCCGGTGGCAGACAGGCAATGATCTGCTCACAGCCTGCCACGGTAGCCGGAACGATCGACATCACGGGTGCGGAAAGGATAGGGTAGCGCCCGCCTGGTACGTAGCAGCCCACGGTCTGTATCGGAAGAATGCGGTGACCAAGGTGCACGCCCGGAAGCGTTTCCACTTCCAGCGGCTGCATGGTGGCTAACTGGGCCTCGGCGAAGCGGCGAACCTGCGCAATGGCAAACTCGCTGTCGCGACGAGTCTGCGGATCTAGTGCGGCCAGCGCCTGTTCAATCTCCTCGGCGGAGACTTCAAACTGTTCCGGTACCACTTTATCAAACTGCGCTGAATAGTCCCGCAGCGCCGTGTCACCCTCCTGCTTAACGCGGGCAATAATGGCGCCAACGGTCTCGGTCACTGAACGTTCAGCGTTTGCATCCTGGCCCTGTGGGTGCTTGGTCCAACGCACCTGATTCACGATAGTTGCAGCAGACATTATTCGTTCTCCATCTGACCAAGTTTGATTTGTGCCAGCAGCGCCAGGTGATCGTAAACCACCCACTCGTCGACAATTTTACCGTTCACAATGTGGTAATGGGACATTCCCATAACGAACAAACGCTCCCCGGTCGGCTTGCCCAGCTCGCCATAGCCCAGGTGATGACCTTCCATTATCCAGCGGATCGCCACCTTGACGCCTCCCTCATCACAAGGGTTAGAGCAGATATGTTGCGGCAGCCATGCACCATCCGGGATCATACCAATCAGCGCCAGCGTCTGATGTGTCACCGACGCCACACCATACAACTCTTTCATCAGTGGACCGTGGTACTGCACGTTAGGGGCGTACACCTCTTTAATTTTTCCGAGCATCCGACGGTTATAGATTTCGTGCATCCAGCGCAAACACTGCTCTTCGGTGTCGGTATGGGCGAGGGAAACATCGCAGGAGATCTCTGGCGGATACTGGCCTAACATGCGGCCATTTTCACCGATATCGGTGACCCGAAAACCCTTATCAAATTGCTCTTTCGCCATGTTCCAGGCGATCTCATGGGTGTTCAGCCCCAACTGTTTCATCATCGACATGTTGTCACTGACGACCCACTCACGATAAATCTTGTTCTCGTGGATCATGCAATCTGCAACGGTTCGGGTGACAAAGGTGCGATTGGTGGGCTGACCAAGATGGCTGAACTGCGTATGGCGTCCGGTCCCGGTCACTAAATGCGAGGTATAGAAGCCGTCGACGTCATTGCCGTTCCAGATGACCTGGGTCGCCATGCCACGCCGCTCAGGGAATGCCACCAGACGTTTCAGCGTGTCCTGTACCACTTCTTCACGGGTATACAGCGTGCCCAGCGCGTTATACAACACGCAGTTGTGGGTGTAGTGGGTATAAATTAAGCCGACGTCGCGTTCATCCCATATTTTGTGGGTGCAGCGAACGATATAGTCGACGATATCCGTATAACACTCATCAAAGCCGCGTAATGATTGCGCCCGCGGGCGTTTTTCCGGCACTAAATCGATAAAGTCACGGCGTTCAACCTGTAATACCGATTCGTCACGCTGAATTTTATTACTGCTTTTCTCGGGTACTGCTGGAGCTTTATTGGTTGCTTCAGTTGAAGACATACGACCTCCTGCATGGATGTTCAGTTAGATTCAGACAATACGATCCCGCATTCATCAATAATGAATGTGAGGCAAACGCCGCAATATTTATTGCGGCTGATAATGAGGCTGTGTTTAATTAATGGTTATTGATTGACTATTTGCGTCCAGATAGCTAATTCATCAATTCCTAAATATTCACGAATAATGAATCCATCGCGTAATTCAAGCTGACTGATGCCGGTAATGGAAATCGGTTTGCGGGTTGGTGCACCAAATTTTCCGAATCCATCATGCCAGGTTAATAATGACCAACGCAGGGAAATACGCACCGGTTCATTGGCATCTCTGCGCACAATCAGATGGTGCAGCTGGGTATCGCTGTCGGCAAACGAAGCGCGATAGCCTGCCAGCAGGGCACTGATTTCCGCTTCGCCGGTGCCTACGCAGTGGCCCGGTGCAAACAGCGTCGCCGCCGGATGATACAGCCCAGGCACCGTGCCGCTATTGCCCCCGGCCCACATGGTCAGGTAGCGCTCGATAACGCCCGCGATCGGACCTTCAACGTCATCACCTTCGGGTCCACCCGCCCAGCGGGCGTCAAGCACTTCCGCCGTCACATTTTCTAACCCCAACTGTTCCCTCGCATTGCAAAGGCTCTGAGCAAATTCGCGCATGTCCAGACCGAGCTGGGTGAGGATGGCCGCGCGGTCCTGCAACAGCCACTCCTGACGAACCGCGCCATCGGCACAGATGCGGTCTGCCCAGGTGCGTACCCATACACTTTTGCCCGTCGGTGCGCCGAAGAAACCTTCGCCCTGATGGCGTATCGAGGCCATCGTACGTTGGGAGGCGTAGTACTCCCCGCCGGGGGCTTCAGTGAAAAGAATGTCTTCTGTCAGCACAGTGCGCTGGGGAAAGCTGTACATCGCCTCCAGCGTGTGACGCATAAACTGTGACAGGTCGGTTAGTTGTTTTTCCGGGGTGATAAACACCACTGGCGTGCCGTAGAAATCGGCTAACTGACCGATATCTTTCTGCTCCCAGACGACGTGAGTCAGCGTCGTTATAAACTGCTGGATAGAGTTAAACTGGGGGCTGAAACCAGGCAATCTGCTCATTTAACCTCCTGAGGCTGAAACAGGGATATACCCTCTTTCTCAATGACGCCGTTGCGCGGGCGTCGGGTAGAATGGCGGACAACCAGAATGCCCGGAACCATGATTTGCTCCGGCTCGATGGTGTCGCTCTCAATTTGCTTCATCAGCAGCTCGACGGCGGCATCAACCATCTCCTGAACCGGCTGCGAAACGGACGTCAGCGCGTAGGAGGGCCAGCCGGACGGGCCGGTATCGTCATAACCAATCACCGACAACGCCTCGGGAATGTGCAGGCCGAATTCGTAGCGGGCGACGTCCATGACGGTGAGAGCCATGTGATCGTTGGCGACGAAAATGGCGTCGGGTACAGAGGCTGCCGAAAAAAGACTGTAGGCTGCGCGAATGGTCTGCTGGGTATCGTAGTCGCCGTAGACGACGCGGACGTCGTCGATACCGTGTTCATGCAGCGCCGCAAGGTACCCGCGCTGGCGAGCGATGTTAACCGAGGAGTCCGCCACACCGCCGATGTAGGCATAGCGTTGATGTTCCGCGGCAACGAAAAATTCAGCAATCTGGCGCGCTGCGGCCTCATTGTTGCTGTTCACGCTCGATGCCATCCCGCTTTCTTCGCTGCGGTTGAAAAGCACTACCGGGATGCCGGCCGCCAGGCACTCTTCCGAGAGATCCAGCGACAGTGATACCGACGCCAGTACAATGCCATCAACCCGGTACTGCATAATCTGATCGAAGATTCGGTCCACGTTGCCGTCTTTGTCGCCGACAAACAGCAGCAGGTGATAATTCAGGGTATCCAGTTTGCGTGCCAGCGTTTCGAGCACCTGCGGATAGAACTGGTTTTCGAAGTAGGACACCACCACGCCGATAATGCGCGACCGGGCAGTATTGAGAGAACGCGCGATCGCATTAGGGCGATAGCCAAGCTCCCGGGCAGCCTTAAGCACTTTTTCACGTGTCGCCGGAGAAATGCTTGCTCCGGGCGTGAAGCTTCGCGACACCGCGGACTGCGATACCCCTGCCAATTGCGCCACCTGCTGTGAAGTGACCGCTGCAAAACTTTTACGTTTCATTACCCGGTTCCTTATTTTGACGCTCTCCATCACCGTTTGCCTCAAGGGTTATACCCGGTCTGGCCCATCAGGGAGGGAGAGTGCTTTTTATACTTACACCATCTTTGCATGCGTATGCAACAGGGAAAGTTAAATTTCTAACAATGATAACTGCGTCACTTTACAAAATTGAAACCTTTTCGTAACTTTGATTCTTGAATACGTATTCATAGAAATATTCATGCCGTCAACGATACCGGGCAAAGGGAGAAACAACCAGAGGGATAGAGCCGGTAAATGCCGTACTTGACTGGTTTTAAACCATTTATTCTCAGAGGTTACAACCATGTTTCGAGCACTGTTGCGCCGACCTGAAGCCCGGCTCTTTTTCGTTATCAGTATTCTCTTTTTTATCTGTATCCACAGCATTGACGCCTTTCTCGCGCCGATGATGCTGGAGCAGGGCATTGAACCACAGGTGATGGGCATCATCATGGGGGCAAGCGGTCTGGCGACCCTGCTGATTCGCTTCCCGCTGGGGATCATCTCCGACGTGGCAAAGAGCCGGAAAATATTCATTCAAATCAGTCTGATGTTGCCGATTTTTACCTGGCCTTTGGCGTGGCTTGAGCCTAACGCGGTCACGCTGTATCTGGCGAAAGCGGCGGACGGCGTCACCGCTGCAACATGGGTGTTATATAACATCCTGTTTATTCGCTACTTTGATCGGGAAGAAGCCCCCGCAGCCGTGGCGCTGCTGGCGCTGGCAGGGCCTGTTGGGGTGTTTATCGGTAACTGTATCGGCGGCTTATTGATTCACTATTTTGATAACAACATCGCCTTTTTGCTCTCCTGCTTTGCCGGATTGTTGGCGCTGCTGTTAACCACCCGCATCAACGATGTACATGATCCGATACAGGCCCCCACGTTGCAGGCCTGCATCACCAGCGCCAGAAAACAGCTCAGCGATCGTTCCGTGTGGCTGATCGGGCTATTGGCAACCCTTGTTATCCTGGTCCCATTCGCCACCCGCGATACTCTGACCCCGATCTACGCCGAAACGTTGGGTGCCCGGGCGGGGATTCTGTCACTGCTGAGTAATATCCATCTGATTTTCTACGCGCTTGCCATTGCGCTGTGCAGTACCGTTTTCTATCGCCATTTTGGCGTAATGAAAACGGCCATCGCCGGGATTGTGTTACAGATATTCTCAACGCTGGGTATCCCGTTTACCGACAATATGTACCTCATCTATGTCCTGCAGGCGTTGGCTGGTTTCTCTTTCGGCATGGCTTTTGCCGCTTTTATGTCACTCAGCGTGGTCAATACGACCCCCGATGAACAATCCACCCGAATGGGGCTTTTCCAGACTATTTATTCGCTGGGCATGTTTATTGGACCGGTGATAATGGGCGTAATGCTGCAACATATTAATATGACCTCTGGGTATATTTTTATTGCCGTGCTGTCGATGATTGCCGTCGTTATGACACCGCTTTCCGTGCGGTGGGTGAATAATCGCCAAGTAAAGGCTGTCTCAGATTTATCCGCGAAAGGGGAATTTGCTCCCGCCAGCGACAGGTAATTAATTTACTGCATTCTTCCCTCCTGTATTCGCGGGAAGAACGCTCACATCTATTGATTAACAGGAGTACGTTATGGCCATTTTCTTAAAAACCAGTAAACCGGTGCAGGAACGTCAGGAAGCACAACGACAAATAAGAGAAACCGTAGAGTCGATTCTGCTGGATATTGAACGTCGCGGGAATAAAGCGATCCGTGAATTATCGATTAAGTTCGATAATTACGACCGTCCGGATTATCGCTTAAGTGCAGCCGAAATTAATCACTGCATACAGCAGCTGAGCCGTCAGGATATTGCGGATATTGAATTTGCGCAGGAACAGGTAGTTAACTTTGCTCGTCAGCAAAGAGCTTGCCTGCTGGATCTGGAGGTCGAAACCCGCCCTGGTGTCATTCTGGGTCATAAAAATATTCCGATTAACGCTGTCGGTTGCTACGTGCCTGGGGGCAAATATCCGTTACTCGCCTCGGCACACATGTCGATCATCACCGCCAACGTCGCGGGCTGCTCAAGGATCATCAGCTGTGCCCCTCCGTTTAAGGGACAGCCAGCGCCAGCCATTGTCGCCGCGCAGAAGATGGCGGGTGCTACTGAGATTTATGCCCTTGGCGGCATTCAGGCCATCGGCGCTATGGCGCTTGGCACCGACACGCTGGCCCCGGTGGATATGCTGGTCGGGCCTGGTAACGCTTACGTGGCCGAAGCTAAACGTCAGTTGTTTGGTCGTGTCGGCATCGATCTGTTCGCCGGTCCGACGGAAACGCTGGTGATCGCCGATGAAAGCGTGGACGCCGAAATCTGTGCCACGGACCTGCTGGGCCAGGCGGAGCACGGCGTCACGACTCCCGCCGTATTGCTGACCAATTCGGAAATGCTCGCCAGAGCAACGATGGCCGAAGTCGAGCGACTGTTGCTCAAGCTGCCAACGGCCGACATCGCCCGTCGCGCCTGGGAAGACTATGGTGAGGTGATCGTTTGCGAGAGCTATGAAGAGATGCTCAAAGAGGCCGACCGCATCGCCTCCGAACACGTGCAGGTGATGACCGACCGCGACGACTGGTTCATGGCCAATATGACCAATTACGGTGCGCTTTTCCTGGGCCCCCGTACCAACGTGGCTTATGGCGATAAGGTTATTGGCACCAATCATACGCTGCCGACGCAGAAAGCTGCGCGCTATACCGGTGGCCTGTGGGTCGGCAAATTTATGAAAACCTGCACCTGGCAAAAGGTGCTGAGCGATGAAGCTACGGCAGAAATCGGCAGCTACTGCTCACGTCTTTCTTTACTGGAAGGTTTTGCCGGACACGCTGAGCAGGCCAACATCCGTGTGCGTCGCTACGGCCAGACGGACGTGCCCTATGCCACGCCAGCCCCGGTCAGAGAGAAGGTGTAATGATGACGCTTCCACACACGCCGTCATTCTCCCTGAAGAGCAGAAGAGCGCTGGTCACCGGCGGCTCGAAAGGGCTTGGCTTCGCCTGCGCGGTCGCGCTGGCGAACGCCGGGGCGGAGGTGTGGATCGCCGCCCGCAACCGTGAAGATTTATCGCGCGCAGTCGATCTTGCGGCAGGCGGCGGGCTGACGCTGCACCCGCTGGCGCTGGATATCACCGAATCACAGCAGGTGCAGGAGACATTAACTCTGCTTCCGGCAATGCATATTCTGGTGAACAGTGCCGGACTGGCACGTCATCAACCCTTTCTGGACGTCACCCCGGAGAATTTTGATGCGGTGATGGCACTCAACCTGCGGGCGACCTTTTTTGTCAGCCAGCAGGTGGCTCGTCGTATGCGTGAAGAGGGGATCGAAGGCTCCATTATTCATATTTCCTCTCAGATGGCTCACGTCGGCGGACCGCAGCGTAGTGTCTACTGCGCGTCAAAATTTGCCCTTGAAGGACTGACGCGCACCATGGCGCTTGAACTTGGTGAGGCAGGGATCCGGGTGAATACCCTCTGCCCGACCTTTATCGAAACCGAACTGTCTCGCCAGTCGCTGAGTGATCCGGACTTTCGTCGCTTTGTCATGAGCAACATAAAACTGCCACGGCTTGGGAGAGTTGAAGATGTCATGGGGCCGGTGGTGTTCCTCGCGTCTGACGCGGCAGGGATGATCACCGGCAGTGCACTGATGGTGGACGGAGGATGGACCGCGACATGACATCCTTTATCGAGAACAGCGAGGTGCCACTGGTGCTGATTGGCGGCACGCTCTGTAACGCCCGGCTCTGGCAGCCTTTGGTCGAACGACTGAACTTGTCGGCGATTATCTGTCTGACGCTTTCCGGTGCCGATTCCGCGCCAGATTCCTCCCGACGTTTGCTTGAGGTGCTGCCCCCGCGCTTTCTGCTCGCCGGTTTCTCATTAGGGGCCATCGTCGCGCTGCAAATGGCTGCAGATGCGCCTGAGCGCCTGGCCGGTCTGGCGCTGATGTCGGTCAACCCACTGGCAGACCGTCCGGAAAATGCCGATATTCGACGAGCCGGAGTAAGGGCAGCCCGCAAGCTCGGGCATGGGGCGTGGGTTTCTGACACGCTGTGGAAGAAATATGTGGCGCCGATCAGTTTCAACAATCAGACCCTGCACGACATTCTGTGCCAGATGGCGCAGGACACCGACCCCAGGACATTTTCCCATCAGACGGAGATCGCCATCAGCCGCCGGGACAATCGTGAAGCGCTAGGCTCGCTCGCCTGCCCGGTGCTCATTCTCAACGGCGAGCACGATCCTATTTGTACTGCTGACCATCACCGACTGGCCGCTGGATCTGCAGCTAATGCCATCTGGCATACCTTACCTTCTGCAGGGCACTTTTTTGTTCTGGAATCACCGGACAGCACCGCCGCTCTGCTTCGACAATGGATTATGGAGTCCCTGAAATGCGAGTAAATAACCTCAAACGCACGTTGGCGGAGAACCGCCCGGTCATCAACGGCTGGCTGGCCATTCCCTCCAGCTACAGTGCCGAAATTATGGGGCATCAGGGCTACGATGCCGTGACCGTTGATTTGCAGCACGGGATGATTGATTTCGCCAGTGCGCTGACAATGCTGCAGGCGATCTCCGCCACCTCTGCTGTGCCACTGGTGCGCGTCGCAGACAGTACGCCGGCACAGATTATGCGAGTGCTGGATGCTGGCGCATATGGGGTGATCTGCCCGATGATTTCCACGGCGGAGCAGACGCAACGCTTCGTTTCAGCCTGCCGCTATCCGCCGGAAGGCGTTCGCTCCTTCGGCCCGGCGCGAGGCCTGTTGTATGGCGGTGCCGATTACTCTCTCCACGCCAACCGCGAAATTCTGACCCTGGCCATGATAGAAACGCGGGAAGGACTGATTAACCTCGATGCGATCCTTGAGACTGAGGGACTGGACGGGGTGTTTATCGGACCGAACGATCTCTCTCTGACGCTGACAGGCACTGCCAGCGCGGAATCCACGCATCCGGAGATGTTGTCCGCGATAGAACGGGTCGTTAGTCGCTGTCGCGACAAGCGCAAAATTGCCGGTATTTTCTGCACCTCCGGTACAGCCGCCGCACAGCGGATTGCCGAAGGGTTCAACTTTGTGACTCCCGCGAACGACGTGATGCAGCTAGGTCGTGCATCGCGCGAAGCGATTGCGCTTGCCCGCGGTAACGCTATTCCCACTACCGGCGCGTCCGGTTACTAACAGGAGTTGATATGAAAGCCATCACCTTAACCTCTGCTCAGGCACGTAACCGCCTGGTCGCGCCGGAAAACATGGTGTCCTGCAACCTTGCCTTTATCGACTGCAAATTGCCAGGATCGCACCTCAAGCAGAACTACTCCTTTATTGGCCCCGGTGTGACGCAGTCGTCTGCGCAGGTGGTGAATATTCCTGAACCGCATGGTTTTAATATCGGTGCGGCGGCGATGCCGAAAGGGGTGACCAATAACCTGCACCTGCATTTCACCGCAGAGGTGTTTTTAATTCATGAGGGAAGCTGGCGTTTCCGTTGGGGGGCCAACGGCGAGCACGAAGCGGAATTCAGCGCTCCGGCGATCCTGAGCATTCCGACCTGGATTTTCCGTGGCTTTACCAACGTCAGCCAGGAAGACACCTGTGGCATGGTGTACACCGTGCTTGGAGGCAATAATACCGGGGGAATTATCTGGCATCCGTCAGTCCTCGAAACCGCCAGTGAATACGGAATGTATCTGAGCAAAGACAATATGCTCATCGATGTGAACGCAGGCGATACCCTGCCGGAGAGTTCGGCGCTGCTGACCCCGCTTGCCGCGGAAGAGATTGCCGCTTTGCGCGACTACTCGGTGGAAGAGATGCGCCAGCGCGCCGTGACAGGCGAGGAACGGCAATGGTCGTCCGAGGCTTTGCTGGATGCAGTGCTGCCGGGACACGGAGCAGACATTGCGCCGGTAATCGGCTTTGGCATTTCGCAGGATCGCCACAGCGTAGCGCCAATCGTCCAGCCGCACGGGTTCTCGGTGGAGTGGCTGCGCCTGCAGGCTGAGCATCAGATAGGCCGCCATCTGTGTCCGGATATTCAGGTGCTGATGGTCTTTAAAGGTACGCTGGAAGTTACCTGGAATCAGGAGGGGGAAGAGGTGAGCATCATCGCCCCAGAACGCTCAGTAGTGTCGATTCCCGCCAACAGCTGGCGTCGTTATCGGGCTGTGGAAAGTGGCGTGGAATGTATTCTCACCACCCAAGGCGATCATCGCAAACGTCTGTACTGGGATGAGACAATTTTACAACAGGCTAAAGAGGCTAATCGCGGCCTCGATCCCGATGGTTATATCAGTAAGCTTGATATCCTGCCGGTTACAGCCCGTCGGGCGGGTAGCAGGTTAGAGGCGCTGGTCGAAGAAAATTGAGTTATACAGCACAGGGCTGGGGTGAGACCCCCGTCCTGTACCGCCTGCCGATTGTGAAAGGCGACCATTTCTGTCGTCATCCTGGTGGGAGTATAAGTGGCAACTTCCGCACCTCGCTCTCAGCAGACGTAAAGCCATCCAGTCTGTCCGCACAGAGCCAAAAGCGCAAGCTGCTGACCCTTTTCAAAAAATGCAGCCGTTCGGAGATTTTCCCCTTAGCTGCACGAACAAAACTATCATCATTGATTTCGCTTTACCTCGTATTGCAGGCACATCACGCCCGACGGGAAAACGTGACTCTTCACCAGCGTGAGTGAAGTTCTGTCTTTTATGTTTTTGAACAAAGGAATGCCTTGCCCAAGCAGAACAGGGTTGACGAATAGCCAATACTCATCAATGAGGTTTTCCGCCATTAGCGCATGAGTCGCTGTGGGGCTGCCAAATACTAAGATTTCACTACCCGCACTGTGCTTGAGCTTGCTGATTTCGTCGCTTAAATGGCTGCTGATAATTTGCGTGTTAGGGTGATTTTTTTCCGACAGGGTTGTCGACAACACCACTTTGTGGGCAGTTTTATACCAACGCGAATGCGCGTGGTCATGCGGGCTGGCGTCAGGCTTATCGGCCGCAGTTGGCCAGTACGATTCCATCATCTGGAAGGTGGTGCGCCCATATAAGGCGGTGTCGGTTTGCTGAATCCGTTGCTCCACGTATTCAAACAAGTCGGGGCTTATGCTTATCCAGGCCAGACTCGCCGGGCCCTCAGCGGTAGAAGCGACAAAACCATCCAGCGACACATGAACAAACGACACTATTTTTCTCATGATTTTCTCTTCGATTAAGTTTTGATGACATAGCGCTGTGAGGCGCACCAGAGTTTGGGGCGTGCTCTTTGTAGGGTAGATGAATTGTGCCGTCGAGGTGTCAGGATCTCATTTTGATCCTGATATCGGCGTTCAAAAGGGGATTTTTTTAGATATCAAAACTGCCGTCTTGCCACCAGCCACGCGCCAATCACCAGCATAATCGCACCACAAACAGGCCCGACTAACGCCCGCCAGGGAATGCCTTGCTGACGAAGGATATCCATTGCCAGCCCGCCAATAAGCTGACTGGCAACAAGCACCGCAATGGTGGTCGCCGCGCCAACGTACTGATATCCGCTGATGCTCGCAAACACGAAGAAAGAGCCGAGCAAGCCGGGAATTAACGTCCACCATTTGACGCTGGAGGCCAGTTCCTGAAAGCCGCTCAGCCCGTGCTTAATCAGCAGAATCGATACGAACAGCACGATGCCGACCAGCGAATTGAGCAGCATCGCAATCAGGATGGTGGAGGCTGATTGAGTAATCTTCACCATCAGCGTGTTTTGCACGACCAGCCCAATACCTGCGGCAATCAGAAAGGTGAGCGTTAGCGACTGGTTCATGGCTTCGCGTCCGGCTCCTGGCGCTCATCAAGTTGCAATTGCATAAATGTCAGATCCAGCCAGCGACCAAATTTGGTGCCCACTTGCGGCATTTGCGCTGTGGTCACAAAGCCCAGCGAGGCGTGCAATTTAAGCGAGGCAGCGTTTTGCGATTCAATGCCTGCCACCATCACATGCTTACCAATCTGCTGAGCTTCGAGGATCAGCTGCGCCAGAAGGGCACGACCGAGACCTTTTCCCTGATGCTGAGGATGAACATAAACAGAATGCTCAACCGTATGGCGGAAACCATCGAACGCACGCCAGTCACCGAAGGAGGCATAACCGGTGACCACGCCGTTCTCCTCGCTGACCAGTACGGGATATCCGGCAATCTTACGCGCTTCAAACCAGGCGATTCGGTTATCCACATCAACAGTTTGATCGTTCCAGATAGCGGCGGTGTGCAGCACCGCATGGTTATAAATTTCGGCAATTGCCGCACAGTCTTCACTGCTGGCATAACGAAGGATCATGGTGGCCTCAGGTGTTCACTATAGTAGTACGATATAGATACTATAGTTCTGAGGGTGTTGACAAGACGATCCCTGCGAATCGGCTAAGCTTTTGTCCATGTCATTCCTACCGAGACAGCACATGGACATCATCCTTGCCCCAACGAACCTGGGTCTCCGGCCGTTACGTCCAGGGCACATTCCTGGTACCTGGCGCGCACCTGAAGTGCTGATGACCTGTGGTCTGGCGGAAAAATTGAATCCGACAGCCGTGATCAGTCTGCCCGTGCCTGCCTATTCGCCGGATGCCGAACCGGGTACCCGTCTCCGCAATGGACACGCCATCCGCGAGTATTGTTTAAAGATTGCGGATGAAGTGTCGCGGGCGCAAAGCAACACTACTTTTCCGCTGGTCATCGGCGGCGATTGTTCGATTCTGCTCGGTGCGTTGGCTGGCGCTCGCCGTGCGGGCCCTGTTTCCCTGATTCATATCGACGGTCACAGTGATTTTCGCCATCCGGGAAACTATGACCCCCAAACCCTTTTAGGCGCTGTTGCTGGCATGGATCTGGCGTTGGTCACCGGGCGTGGCGAAGCGCTACTTACAGAGTGGCCGGAAACAGAAGGGCCGCTCGTGCCTGAAACAGAAATTGTCCAGTTAGGGGAAAGGGAATCGCGAGACTCTGATTACGCATGGCCTGATATCGCGCAAACGGCCATCACCCGGATAGACGTTTTTGCGGCTAACGAAGCCGGGCCCGACAACATCCTGCAAACAATTCATGAGCGGTTAAACATTTCATCACAACGATTTTGGATTCATTTCGATGTGGATGTGCTTGATGAAAAAATCATGCCCGCCGTGGACTCACCCGGAAGCCCGGGCATTGACTCGGAGTGGCTTGAAATGATTTGTGCCAGACTGCTGCAAAACCCGCTTTGTTGTGGGATGACGGTCAGCGTTTACGACCCGGACCTTGATCCAGACTTTCGTTGTGCGAAGTTGATCGTCGCTTTGCTGGAAGCCCTGTTTCGTCGGCGATAAAACGGAGTGACTTAGGTAGCGGCAATCACTGCGTTATGCACTATAGTATTACGCCATGAATACTATTGAAGACACTCTCAACCAGCGCATCAGCGCTCGCATCCGTATTGAACGCGAATCTCGTGGCTGGTCGCTCAGCGAACTGGCCGAGCGGGCAGGTGTGTCGCGGGCAATGATCCATAAAATTGAACGCGGCGACAGCAGCCCGACAGCGACGATGCTGGGGCGACTTTCCGGTGCGTTTGGCATTAGCATGTCGACGCTAATCGCTCGCGCTGAGATGCAGGAAGGCAAACTTCTGCGCCTGGAAAATCAGCCTGTCTGGCGCGATCCGCAAAGCCATTATTTACGTCGCCATGTTTCCCCGCGCAGCGATTTACCGATTGATCTTGTTCAGGTCGAGCTTCCCCCCGGGAGTGATATTCCCATGCCTGCGTCTTCTTACGCGCTCGCGAGGCAGCTTATCTGGTTACAGGAGGGAAAATTGCTGTTTATCGAAGGTGACACTCGCCACGACATGCGTGCGGGAGATTGCCTTGAGCTTGGCCCACCGAACGACTGCCGTTTTATCAATGAAACCGAAGAACCCTGTGTCTATCTGGTGGTGCGTCTGAACCATTCTGGCTCGTAATGCCAATGCAGCTCGCCCGCACAGCTACTAGTCTCAGGGAACGCTTTCACAAAAGGAGTACACCATGACTGAATCTCAGGCACGCCATCGTCGTTGGGTGCTGGCTTCCCGTCCACACGGTGAGCCGGTGAAGGAAAATTTCCGCCTGGAAGAGGGGGAGATCCCGGTTCCCACGCAGGGCCAGCTTTTGCTGCGCACAGTTTATCTTTCGCTCGATCCCTACATGCGCGGCCGGATGAGCGATGCGCCATCTTACTCGCCGCCTGTCGAGATTGGCGCGGTAATGGTTGGCGGCACGGTCAGCCGCGTCGAAACCTCCCATCATCCGGATTTCAAGAAGGGCGATTGGGTGTTGGGCTATGACGGCTGGCAGAACTACGCCCTTTCCGACGGGTCCGGGCTGGTCAAACTAGGTGACAACCCAGAGCATCCTTCCTGGGCGCTTGGCATAGCCGGAATGCCGGGCTTCACCGCTTATATGGGGCTGCTGGATATTGGGCAGCCAAAAGCCGGTGAAACGCTGGTGGTCGCCGCAGCCACCGGGCCAGTCGGTGCCACCGTGGGGCAAATTGGCAAGATTAAAGGGTGTCACGTTGTGGGCGTGGCGGGCGGCAGCGAAAAATGCCGTTATGCCGTTGAAACGCTCGGTTTTGATGTTTGCCTTGATCACCATGCAGAAGACTTTGCTGAGCAACTGGCAAAAGCATGCCCGAAAGGCATCGATGTTTATTATGAGAACGTGGGTGGCAAAGTGTTTGATGCCGTACTGCCGTTGCTCAATACGTCGGCTCGTGTGCCGGTCTGTGGCCTGGTGAGCGGCTACAGTGCAACGGATTTACCCGCTGGACCAGACCGTTTACCGCTGTTGATGGGAACGTTGCTGAAGAAGCGCATTCGCATGCAGGGCTTCATTATCGGTCAGGACTACGGTCACCGAATTGAAGAGTTCCAAAAGGCAATGGGGCAGTGGCTTCGTGAAGGAACCATAAAGTATCGTGAACATATCACCGACGGGCTGGAACAAGCGCCTGATGCCTTTTTTGGCCTGCTGAAAGGCAAAAATTTCGGAAAAGTCGTTATTCGCGTTGCGGTGGATGAGTAAAAACGCCCTTGCGGCGTCACAGACGCCGCAAGTTTTCGTGCAAATTTTCCATAAGCGGCTTTAATTAATCGTGCAACAGTCAATTGGTATGATTTGTACGGCCTAATTAACAACCTAATAATGAATATTTATAGCCGATTGTTCCATGTTATTTCCAACACCACCCGCGATACAGGATATATCCTGCTACCGCGCAGAGTTGTTTGCTCTCAGGCCGTCACGAGAACAATGAAATTGGATACAGGAAATAGACATGCTGGATTTTGAAAAAGCACAGCGAATGAGCCTGACGACTCAGGTAGAAATCAATTTAAAAAGCGCATTAATTATTGGCGCACTCAAGCCAGGCGCGCGCCTGGTGACACGTGATCTTGCCGAACAATTGGGGACCAGCATTACGCCGGTGCGTGAGGCGCTGCTGCGTCTGGTTTCAGCAGGAGCCTTACACGCCACGCCTGCTCAGGCTTTTTTAGTGCCGGAGGTGTCGGAGCATCGGTATCATGAAATCAACCAAATCCGCAAAAAGCTCGAAGGCATGGCGGCGAGCGCGGCAGCCACGTTAATGACGGGGGAAAAGCTGGATTCGCTGCACACTTACGTCGAGGCGTTCCATGAAGCGAAAGCTCGGGGCGATATGGAGCAGGCGCTACAGGCGAACTGTCGCTTCCGTTTCCGCCTGTACGACTACGCTGAAATGCCGACCCTGACTGCGCTTATCGAACAATTGTGGGTGCGTATCGGGCCTTGTTTTAACTATTTGCATCCGCTTTCTTGCGAGGTCTTTAAACAGCATCGTTATTATGACGATCTGCTTGGCGCGCTGGCGAAAAAAGATGAAGCGGAAAGTTGTGCCGCAATTTGTAGGGCGATTGATCAAGGCGCCGCTATTTTGCAGCGCCAGTATATTAATTGATTTCGGTAATTAATAAGTCTTTAGCGTGCTTATTTTAGGCACGCTAAAATATTACTGGAACGAGTAAGCTACCGATAATCCCACACCGTAATTACGTCCCGGAGCCGGTTCGTAATAACGTCCATTGGATTCATTGACAATCACCGAGCCGACATATTCGCGATCGAAGAGATTATCGATGCGTCCGAACACGTCCATATTCCAGTTACCCACGCCAAATTTGTAGCCGGTGTTCAGGCCGACGACGGTCCAGGAAGGGGCTTTGGCGGTGTTTTCATCATTGGCCTGAATGTCACTCAGGTAGCGGATATCGCTGCCTGCATACCAGCCACGCTCGGGTTCATAGCCAAACGAGGCATAACCCATATTGCGCGCGATGCCCGGGATGCGGTTGCCATTGCAGTTGGTGTCGTCACAGACGTTGGTGCGGTAAGTCGCATCCAGCCACGTCCACGCGGCTTTCAGTTTCCAGCTTTCCCCGAACTGTTGATCGAGCGACAGTTCAGCTCCCTGACGGCGAGTTTTCCCGGCATTTTTATAGCTGGTACGTCCGCCGCTGCTGCTATCCACCACAATCTCGTTGTCAGTATCGGTCTGGAACAGTGCGGCAGTCAGCAGCCCGTTGCCGATACGCGTTTTGCTGCCGACTTCCACGGTTTCATTGGTTGAGGGCTGCAGGCCAAAGTTCAGGCCGCTTTGATCGTTCGGACGATAGGAAAGCTCGTTGATGGTCGGCGTCTCGAACCCACGTCCGGCAGAGACATACACATTCCAGGCATCGGTGACGGCATATTTCAGTGACGCTGCCGGCAGCCATTTGTGGTAACTGGCATCGCCGCTGTCATTGCCATTGCCCGGCGTGACGTAGAAGTCGTTCGAATCGAACCACACTGAACTGTAGCGAACCCCGGCATCAAGCGACAGTTTATTCGTCAGCTGCCACTGGGTTTGCAGATACGGGTCGAGGTTCCACATCAGATTACGTTCATTACGACGCAGAGCGCCTTGCTGACCGTACTCCGGCACGCCGTTATCCAGCACAAAGTTTTCATAACCTTTGCGCTTCTCGCTCATGTTTTCGTAGTCCAGCCCGGTTGTGAAGGTGACGGGGACCAGCAGCTCGCCGCGATGTGTCCAGCGCGTATCTATCCCCTGATAATGTCTGTCGAGATCGATAACGCCACCGGCATGCGACGGTTTGAGCTGAGGAGCCATCGGGATGGACTGATATTGCGTGGTCTGGCGTTCGCCCGCGTACATCATCACGCTGAGGTCGTCCTGCTCGCTGAGCTGACGTTCGTAATGCAAACCGGCCTGGGTTTGTTTGAGATCTTTGCGGGTATTGTACTGATCGCCACGCGGGGATTGCTGCGGGTTGGCGCGCCATTCGCTGTAGCTCAACCCACCGGGATCGTTAGCCTTAATATCCACGCTGTTGAACAGCAACGTGACTTTGCTGACGTCATTAATTCTTACGCCCAGTTTGGCGTTCGCCTGGTTTTTACGCGCGCCGCTGTGGTCGCGATAGCCGTGAGTGGAAAAACGGGAAGTCGATACGGTGTAATCCACATCTCCAGCCTGAGTGCCATCGCCGACAGCGCCGCTGGCTTTCAGGCCATAACGCCAGCTGCCATAGCTGCCGTAATAACTGCTGGCTTCAATGGTCGTCGGCTGCTGCCCGGTTTGGGTGGTGATGTTCATCACTCCGCCGGATGAGTTGCCATACAGGGCAGAGAAGGGGCCGCGCAGCACTTCAATGGTGTCCACGCTGCCGATATCAATGTTCGAGGTTTGCCCCTGGCCGTCTGGCATGGTGGCCGGGATGCCGTCGACATAAAGACGAATACCGCGCACGCCAAATGTGGAGCGAGAGCCAAATCCGCGAATCGACAACTGCAAATCCTGGGCGTAGTTCTGTCGGTTCTGTACCTGCAAACCCGGCACCGCGTTCAACGATTCTGAAAGGTTCACGCGCGGTGTGGCATGACGCATATCGTCGCCGTTTACCACGCTTACCGCCGCGGGAGTATCGAGCTCAGAGACGGTGGTTTGCGGTGTCGCGGAGACCACCATCGTCTGGTCGTCTGCCGCAAAGGCGTCTGGCAGTGGAAGAAGCGGCAACAACAATGCCGGAAGCGCAGCCCTGCGAACTATAATGATTTTCATGCAACTCTCGTGATAATGAACCAAATGGAACAACGGTGAATATGTTAATGCTTATGTAAATTATTTGAAAACCATAACGGCACGTTACGTTAAATATCGAACTAACAATGGCACATTTCTGACGAGGCGGGGAAATAATTGCTCCACATTGGTGATATTAATGATTACTATTCTCAACAATAAAATGCAGTGCCATGACGCTGCAAGCAGGAAGCATGTCGGGCAGTACCACATTTCGTATTTCAAAGGGAGTCGTCATGTCTTTACGTCACTTGTCCATGCCGCGTTTTCGCCGTTCTCTGCTGTTAACCTCTTTACTGCTTGCCGGGACGTTCAACGTTCAGGCAGCGGATGACATGCTTCGCAAAGCAGTCGGCAAAGGGGTGTATGAAATGGCCCTGAATTCACAGGAAAACGCGCTGTGGGTGGCCACCTCGCAGAGCCGTAAGACCGACAAAGGCGGGGTGGTTTATCGTCTCGATCCGCAAACACTGGATATCACCCTGGCGGTACACAGTGACCTGAAACCGTTTGGCGCGACCATCAACAATCAGGCGCAAACGCTGTGGTTTGGTAATACCACCAACGGCACTATTACGGCGATTGATGCCAAAACGGGTGACGTGAAAGGGCGCGTGGTGCTCGACTCACGTCAGCGCAGCAAAACCGTGAAGCCACTGCAACCCCGCGAGCTGGCCGTGGATGAAAAAACCAACAGTGTTTATATCACCGGCGTGGGCAAAGAAAGCGTGGTATGGGTGGTTGATGGGGCAACGCTCAAGTTAAAAACGACCATTAGCGGCACCGGGAATCGCAGCACGGCACTGGCGCTCGATAACGATGCTCAGCGCCTGTATACCGTCAGTGCAGAAGGCGAACTGGTCACCGTCGACACCGCCAAAAACAGCATTCTGACGCGTCAGAAACTGGTGGATGACGGCAAAGAGCACGCTTTCCTGAACATCGCGCTGGATAAAACCAACCACCGCGCTTATCTCACCGATTTCAGGCAGCCTGAAGTGCTGGTTGTGGATTATCGCAACGGCAAAGTGCTGGAAAAAATTGCCGCCCCGGAAGGGCTGGCGATCCTGTTTAACCCAACCCGTAATGAAGTTTACGTCACGCACCGCATGGCCGGGAAAGTGAGTGTGATCGACACCAAAACCAACAAAGTGGTGAAGACCTTTGACACGCCGCCGCGTCCAAACAGCCTGGCGCTGTCTGCCGATGGCAAAACGCTGTTTGTTAGCGTGAAGCAGGAGTCCACTCGCGAAAAAGAAGCAACGCAGCCGGATGATGTGATTCGGATTACGCTTTGATGATGGAATAAGAAAAGCCGCTCGATTGAGCGGCTTTTTGTTGTCAGGTGGCGCAAAACTTCTGCGGCCTGATCCCCTCTCCCCAACCCTCTCCCAAAGGGAGAGGGAGGAAATAACCGGGCAATCAGTGTGAAGTTTTCTCAACTAAAGCAGCATCCTGCTCGCCTTCGTGATGAACCGGCGCCGTGCTGTGGATCTCCTGCACGCGCTTGCGTACACCGAACCAGCCAGCAATCAGCAGCACCGCAATCAGCGGAATCGAGGCGATGGTGTAGGTGCCATTCGGGTAATCGAACGCCATCAGCACCAGCACGCTAAACAGGAACAGCAGTGTCAGCCAGGAGGTGACAGGTGCGCCCGGCAGCTTGAAGCTGACATCGGCACACTTGCCTTCTTTGATGAACTTACGCAGGCGCATCTGGCACACCACGATGAAGCCCCAGGAGGCGATAATGCCCAGCGAGGCCACGTTCAGTACAATCTCAAAGACCTGAGAAGGCACCAGATAGTTCAGGAATACACCCACCACATACACAGCCAATGTCGCAAGAATGCCTGCGTAAGGGACGTGCTGGCGGCTCATTTTAGACATGAACTTCGGCGCAGAACCGCCCATCGACATGGAGCGCAGAATACGTCCGGTGCTGTACAGGCCAGAGTTCAGGCTCGACAGCGCAGCCGTCAGCACCACGATGTTCATGATGCTGCCGACATACGGCACGCCAAGTTTAGAGAAGAAGGTCACGAACGGGCTTTGCCCTGCCTGGTAGGCATTCCACGGCAGCAGGAGAACCAACAGCACCACAGAGCCGACGTAGAACAGACCGATACGCCAGATAACACTGTTAATGGCTTTTGGCACCATGGTCTGCGGATCTTTACATTCCCCAGCGGCGGTACCCACCAGTTCGATAGAAGCGAAAGCAAAGACCACGCCCTGAACCAGCACCAGCGCAGGCAGCAGACCATGCGGGAAGAAGCCGCCGTTATCGGTTATCAAATGGAAGCCGGTCGCTCCACCATCCAGCGGTTTACCGGTTCCAAGGAACACCGTACCCACCACCAGGAAGATGACAATCGCCAGCACTTTCAGCAGCGCAAACCAGAACTCCATTTCAGCGAACCACTTCACGCCGATCATGTTCATGGTGCCGACAATCGCCAGCGCGCCAAGGGCAAACACCCACTGTGGCACATCGCCAAACGAACCCCAATAGTGCATATAAAGGGCAACGGCGGTGATATCGACAATCCCGGTCATCGCCCAGTTAACGAAATACATCCAGCCCGCCACAAACGCGGCTTTCTCGCCCAGGAACTCACGAGCGTAGGAGACGAAACTGCCGCTTGAAGGACGGTGTAACACCAGTTCGCCCAACGCACGAAGAATAAAGAAGGAAAAGATACCGCAGACCAGATAGACGATAGCGAGGGAAGGGCCAGCCATCTGCAAACGCGCGCCCGCGCCGAGGAACAGACCGGTGCCGATAGCCCCGCCGATGGCAATCATCTGAACGTGACGATTGCCCATCGCCTTGTTGTAACCCGCTTCATGCGAGTTCAGCCAGCGGCGCTTAGCTGCGTGATGCTCCGCCGCGCTGTTGTGTTTTGTGCTCATTGTAATAACCCGATTAACCTGTCATTACCCCAATCAGGGGCCCAAAAAAATGCCGCAGCGTTAACGATTGCGCGGCAGCACATTGTTCTGGCTTTCTCAGCATTCTGACGTAGAGATAAGGCAAAACATGGCGCAGCATCCTACCTGCAAATCATAAGCGACGCAAAACTTACAGGTGCGCAGAGTGACGAAGATCGCCCCTTTTCGAGTGGTCAGATCTGCTTCCTGAACCGTTACGGCAAAGTGAAATCGTTGGCTGTCTTTAAGATAAATTTCAGTGCGTTGCAAGAATTGTCCTGGCGAGTGGCAAAGAATCCGAACGTTCAGTCACGTTGGGTCGTGAGCGGCAAACCGTGAGGCGAATACATAACGACCCGGCAACTTAGCCGGTTAGGGTATTGCCACGCTTGTCGCAAAGACCGCGGCTTGATATCTAATTTTGTGCAGAGCAAATGTAAATAAATTGTTTCTCTCCGCCCGCAAGCGCTTCTAATAATGCAGACATGTTCCTGACAATGAGCCTGCGACATGTCTTATCGAATCAGTATTCTGGATAAAAGCCCTCTGGCAGACGGTGAAACAGCGTCTCAGGCCCTGGCGCGCACATTAACGTTGGCGCTACAGGCGGAGGCGTGGGGGTATCACCGTTTATGGATAGCCGAGCATCACAATACTCAGCAACTGGCGAGCCCGTCACCGGAAGTGGTGATTGGCTGGCTGTTGGGGCAAACCCGGCGTATTCGTATTGGGTCGGGTGGTGTGATGCTCCAGCATTACAGCCCTTACAAAGTGGCCGAAAATTTCAATCTGCTGGCTTCACTTGCGCCAGGTCGCGTTGATTTAGGCGTCGGTAAAGCACCGGGCGGTTTGCCGCTCTCCACTCGCGCTTTGCAGCAAGGCGTGAATGCGCAGGAGAAGGGCACTTTTGCCGATCAGCTCACGCAGCTGGACCACTGGCTGGCCCAAACGCGCACCGATAACCCGGACACCGTGTTGCCAACGCCAATCCCGCCTCAGCGCCCGGAAGGTTTCTTGCTGGGGGCGAGCCTCGATAGTGCCGAACTGGCCGCGCAACTGGACTGGAACTTTGTGTTCGCGGCGCACCTTAACGGTGATAAAAACCTGCTGCGCGAAGTGAGCCAACGCTGGCGTTCGCTTAGCCGTCGCGACGTGCTGGTTGCGGTGCAGGTGATTGTGGCTGAAGACGCTGCTCAGGCGGCAAAACTGGCTTCAGCCGTTGAAGTCTGGGGCGTGCGACTGGAAAACGGCCAGCGCGTTTCGGTTGCCAGTCAGCAACAGGCCGAAGCCTTTGCTCATCAGGCAGGTAGCCCGGCGGTGGAGATTGTACGCCGTGAATCCTCACTGATTGCCGGTACCGCGTTACAGGTTCGCGCTCAGCTTGATGCGCTGCATCAGTATTACGGGGTGAATGAATTTATCATCGACACGCCGGTGGCGGAAGGAAATCCCCGACTGGCATCACTGCGCTTGCTGGCACAAACGTTGAACCGTGCGGAGGTGCTGTCATGAGCTTCGATCACCAACTGATCCAGTGGCGGCGTGAACTGCACCAGTTTCCTGAGCTTTCCTTGCAGGAAGTCGCTACCACGGCGCGAATTCGCGACTGGCTGCAAACGGCAGGATTGTCATTATTACCCTACGCGCTGAAAACCGGCGTGGTGACGGAGGTTGGGCAAGGTGAAAAGCTGATTGCCCTGCGAGCCGATATCGACGCGCTGCCGATAGAAGAAACCGCCGAGGTGGCTTTTCGTTCGCAAAATGCCGGAGTGATGCACGCCTGCGGGCACGACATTCACACCAGCGTGATGCTGGGCGCCGCGCTGCTGCTCAAGCAAAGGGAAGCGGAGCTCAACGGACGGGTGCGTATTCTGTTCCAGCCTGCGGAAGAGAGCTTTGGCGGGGCGAAAACGCTGATCCGTGCCGGAGCGCTGGAAGGCGTGTCGGCTATCTTCGGCATGCATAACGAACCTGGGCTGCCAGTGGGCGCCTTTGCCACTCGCGGCGGCGCGTTCTACGCCAATGTGGATCGCTTCGTCGTGCGAGTGCACGGAAAGGGCGCCCACGCAGCCCGCCCTCATGAAGGAAAAGACGCGATTTTACTGGCGAGCCAGCTGGTGAGCGCATTGCAAAGTGTTGCCAGTCGCGATGTGAATACGCTGGATTCTGTGGTGTTGAGCGTTACCCGCATTCAGGGCGGCAATACCTGGAACGTGCTTCCGGAGCACGTCGAGTTGGAAGGCACGCTACGCACGCATCGCACTGAAGTGCAGCAGCAGGTAAAAGCGCGGGTCAGTGAACTGGCGGCGGGGTTTGCCAGCGCCTTTAACGCACAAATTGATGTTATCTGGTACGCCGGGCCGACCGCGTTGGTTAATACGCCGCACTGGGCCGATTTTGCAACGGACGTCGCCGCAGAAAATGGCTATCGCACAAGCCATGCCGATTTGCATATGGGCGGGGAAGATTTCGCGGTTTATTTGCAGCAGATCCCCGGCGCGTTTGTCAGCATCGGCAGCGCCAGTGAATTTGGCTTACACCATCCGGCCTTTAATCCGGATGAAGCGCTGATCGGCCCGGCGGCTCGTTATTTTGCGGCGCTGGCGGAAAAAGCCTTACACACCATTTGATCGCACACGAACAGATTATTACCGACAGGGTAAGGGGTAGTTATGTCTACAGAACGGCAATTGCGCCTGGGCACCATATTGCATGGTGCGTCCGGAAATATGTCAGCCTGGCGTCATCCTGCGGCGCTGGCCGATGCCAGTATTAATTTTGAATTCGTCAAACAGACCGCGTTAAAAGCTGAAGAAGGGAAACTCGATTTTATTTTTGTCGCTGATGGCTTATACATCAACGAAAAATCGATCCCGCATTTTTTAAACCGCTTCGAGCCACTGACAGTTTTATCCACGCTGGCAAGCGTCACCCACAATCTGGGGCTGGTCGGCACGTTGTCCACCTCCTACAGCGAACCGTTTATTACCGCTCGCCAGTTTGCCAGCCTTGATCATCTCAGCAATGGCCGCGCAGGCTGGAACGTGGTGACTTCGCCGCTTGAAGGCTCGGCAAAGAATTTCTCGCGGGCGCAACATCCCGATCATGCGCTGCGCTACAGGATCGCCGATGAATATTTGCAGGTGGTGAAAGGGCTGTGGGATTCCTGGGAAGAAGATGCGTTTGTACGTAATAAGGCCAGCGGGCAATTCTTTGATGTGAATAAATTACACACACTGGATCACCACGGGGATTTCTTCCAGGTCGCCGGGCCATTGAATATTGGCCGCACGCCGCAGGGTCGACCGATTATTTTCCAGGCCGGAGCCTCCGACGACGGGAAAAAATTAGCCGCCACCCATGCGGACGCTATTTTCACTCACCACGACTCCCTCGAAGAAGCTCAGGCTTTTTATCGTGATGTGAAAAGTCAGACGGAAATTCACGGTCGTCGGGCTGATGAGCTGCATATTTTCCAGGGCGTGAGCGTGATTGTGGGTGACGACGCCGAAGACGCGGAACAGCAATACCAGACCACTGCCGCGCTGGTCTCCTTTGAAGATGCACTGAACTACCTGGGTCGCTATTTCGAACACCACGATTTTAGCCAGTACCCACTGGATGAGCCTTTCCCTGAACTCGGCACATTGGGGCAAAACAGTTTCCGCAGCACCACCGATGAAATCAAACGCAATGCCCGCGAACGTGGCTTAACGCTGAGACAGGCTGCACTGGAAGCCGCAAGCCCACGCCCGCGATTTTCCGGCACGCCTGAACAGGTGGCTGACGGCCTGCAACACTGGTTCGAAAGCCACGCGGCAGACGGATTCATCATTCAGGGCGGCACGCCAGACACCTTCCCACGCTTTGTTGAACGCGTCGTTCCGGTCCTTCAACAGCGCGGTCTTTTCCGTCGCGATTACCCCGGCACGACTCTGCGTGAAAGCCTGGGGCTTCCGCTTCCCGTTAATCAGTTCACACAACAATAAGAGACTTCACCATGCAAAAAACCTCGCTGCTGCTGGCTATCGCGCTGGCTTTTTCCGGGCTGGCGCAAGCTGGCGACGTGACGATTAACGGCACAGGCGTTAGCGTCGAAGCCAATAAAACGCCGGTCAATACTGATAAAAATCCTTCTGCCATCGCGCAGTTGCCCAAAGATTTTCGCCCTGCGGTACCGGGAAAATTCACTGTAGCCGTGGCGGGGCTCAACCAGCCGCCGCTGACGGTGTTCTCTGACGACAACAAAACGCTACTCGGTAGCGAAGTGGATATCGCCCGACTGGTGGCTGACAGCCTCGGATTACAGCTCAACGTGGTGGTCACTTCGTGGGAGGACTGGCCGCTCGGTGTGGCTTCAGGGAAATATGATGCCGCGATCAGCAATATTACGGTGACCAAAGAGCGCAAAGAGAAGTTCGATTTCGCCACCTACCGTAAAGACTCACTGGGCTTTTATGTCAAAGCTGATAGCCCGATTAAAAAGTTAGAAACCGCAGAGGATATCGCCGGGCTGAAGATAATCGTCGGCTCCGGCACCAATCAGGAAGCGATCCTGCTCGCGTGGAATGCGGAGAACCTCAAAAAAGGCCTGAAGCCTTTCACGCCGGTCTACACCAAAGATGATGCGGCGCAGACGCTGGCGCTGCAATCAGGACGCGCCGATGCCTACTTTGGCCCCAATGTGATTGGCGCGTGGAAAGCCGCCCTGAACGGGAAAACGAAACTTGTCGGCAGCGTTGATGGAGGCTGGCCGAAAGCGGCGCACATTGCCGTGACGCTGAAAAAAGGCAGCGGGCTGGCTGAACCGGTGCAAACCGCGCTCAATGGCGTCATTAAAAATGGCGATTACGACAAAGTGCTGAATCGCTGGGGCGAAGGCGTGGAACGTATTCCGCAGTCCGAACTCAATCCTGCCGGGCTTGGCGATTAAGGGGGGTTAAATGAACGAACGTTTTCGTGATGTTTCCCCGGAAGACGCTGAGCTACAGCCGATTCTGAGCGGATTGTTTGCTGAATATGCCGCCCGATATGGCGACTATTTTTCCCGCGATGCGGAGGTTGAGCAGACGGAATGGTATTTGCCACCGCAGGGGCTGTTCATTGTTCTTGAGCGCGACGGAGTGATTATCGCCACGGGAGCTTACAAACCGTATGACGAGCAGACGGCGGAAATCAAACGCATCTGGACCGACAAAACCCTGCGTCAGCAGGGCCTCGCCGGGCGAGTGGTGGCGGAACTGGAACGGCGTGCGCTGCTCGCCGGGTACAGCAACATGTACCTCACCACCGGTTTTCGTCAGCCGGAAGCCGTTCGCCTGTATCTGAGCCAGGGCTATCAACCGCAGTTTGATTTAACGCGCGACCCGGAAGAGTACAGCCGCCCGCCGTTCGATGGTCGGCTGCGATTCAGCAAAACGCTGGCGGTTACTGCGCTGAGCAAAAGTGCCTGAGGAGTGACGATGAAAACGCAAGAAAGCATCAAGGTGGTTCCCGCACGTTACCCGCTGCGGATTGTTGGCGCGGGCGTCGCGTTGCTCATCCTGGCAATCGTGGTGCAGTCAGTTGCCTTTAACCCGCGCTGGGAATGGGGTGTGTTTGCCCGCTGGTTCTTTGACCCGGTTATCCTCGAAGGATTAGGGCAAACGCTGTTGTTAACCCTGTTAGGCACGGTGCTCAGCGTCATTTTTGGCGGCATTCTGGCGCTCTCACGGTTGTCTGCTTCCTGGCTGTTACGCAGCCTGGCGTGGGCTTACATCTGGCTGTTCCGCTCGCTGCCGCTGATTGTGGTGCTGATTGTGCTCTACAACTTCTCTTACCTGTACGACACGCTCTCAATCGGTATTCCGTTCACTGGCGTGGAATGGGCGAGCTACCAGACTATTAATGTGCTCGGGCAATTTTCCACCGCAGTGGTAGGGCTGACGCTGGTACAAAGCGCCTACACCGCAGAAATCATTCGCGGCGGTTTCCTCGGCGTTGATCACGGGCAGTATGAAGCCGCGGCAGCACTGGGATTACCCGCGTGGCGTCGCACATTACGTATCATTCTGCCGCAGGCATTGCGCACCATTTTGCCGTCCGGATTTAACGAAATCATCAGCCTGGCAAAGGGCACCGCGATGGTTTATGTGCTGGCAATGCCGGAACTGTTCTACACCATCCAGATGATTTACAACCGCGCTCAGGAAGTGATCCCGCTGTTGATGGTGGGCGCAGTCTGGTATCTGGTGATCACCAGTTTCCTCTCCGCTATTCAATACCTGGTTGAACGAGCGCTGGCTCGCAGTGAACGACGTTCTGCTATTAACAGCAATCGCACCCGCGCCTTCACGTCAACGGCAACCACAACCACCGCAACGCAGGAGCCCGTTCATGCACACCTCTCCTGAAGGCCATATTTCGATAACCGGCGTCAGCAAATATTTTGGTCGCCACAAGGCGTTGGATAACGTTTCTCTGGAAATTCCACCGGGTACCGTCACGGTGATTTTAGGCCCGTCCGGGTCCGGAAAATCGACGTTGCTGCGCGCGATTAACCACCTTGAACGCGTCGATGAAGGGTTCATCCAGATTGACGGTGATTACATAGGCTATCGCCGTCAGGGCGACCAGCTGTATGAACTGAAAGAGAAGGACATCCTGCGCCAGCGCGTCAACGTGGGATACGTGTTTCAGAACTTCAATTTGTTCCCGCACCTGACGGTGCTTGAGAACCTGATTGAGGCGCCTATTGCACACCGTCAGCTCAGCCGCAAACAGGCCATCGACCGCGCTTATCAGTTGCTGGATGTGGTGGGATTGCGTAACAAGGCCGATTCCTGGTCGCGTCACTTGTCTGGCGGCCAGCAACAGCGAATCGCCATCGCCCGTGCATTAGCGCTTAGTCCGCGAGTGATGCTGTTTGATGAGCCCACCTCGGCGTTAGATCCTGAGTTAGTCGGTGAAGTGCTGGATGTTATCAAAGCGCTGGCGCGTTCAGGCACCACGCTGGTTGTCGTCACGCATGAGATTGGTTTTGCACGCGAAGTGGCTGACCAGGTGGTGTTTATGGTGGATGGCAAAATTGTGGAGCAGGGCGACAGCGACGAAGTGCTCAATCACCCGCAGCATCCTCGCACACGCCAATTTTTATCGAAGGTATTGTCATGACGAAATGGACGTGGCTCAGCCTGCTACTGTGTGCCAGTACGCCCTTCGCGCAAGGGCGCATTGATTTGAAAGCCAACGAACAGCCGCTGCCGGTGACTCGCGATGAACAAGCGATTGCGAAGATCCCGGCTAATTATAAGTTTGTGGAGCCGGGCACGCTGACCGTCGCCATTTCTGCGCTTAATTCACCGCCACTGGCGCTGGTTGCCAGTGATAATCGCACACGCATTGGCAGCGATCCGGATATCGCCAGGCTACTGGCGGGCAGTTTGGGGCTAAAACTGAAACTGGTGCCGACGGCGTGGGAAGACTGGCCGCTGGGAATTACATCCGGGCGCTACGACGTGGCGTTGGTGAATATTGCGGTGACCGAGCAGCGCAAACAGAAATTCGATTTTGCGACCTACCGCGTGGATTCGCTGGCCTTCTCCGTGAAGGCCGACAGTCCTGTTCAGGCAATAAACGGCCCCGCAGATTTGTCCGGCAAAAAAGTGATTGTCGGTTCTGGCACCAATCAGGAACGCATCCTGCTTGGCTGGAATGAAGAAAATACACAGGCCGGACGTGAACCAGCGTTACCGGTGTATCTGACTGATGATGCTTCCGGCAATCTGTATATTCAGTCCGGCAGGGCCGATGTGTTCTTCGGCCCGCAATCTGTTTCAGCCTATAAAGCGGCGCTGAGTGGCAAAACCAAAGTGGTTGGCCTTGGCCCGAAAAAAGCGTTTGTCGCCACCACCACCAAAAAAGGCAACGAACTGGTGTACGCACTACAGGCGGCGCTGAACGGAGCTATTCAACGGGGAGAAGTGCAAAAAGTTCTCGCCCGCTGGGGAGAAGAAGGTGAAGGTGTGGCGGAGTCTGAAGTGAATCCGCCGGGAATTACTTACTGAAAAGTTCGCTGTGGTTGACTGCCACAGCAAACCTTTACTCTTCCGAATAGAGAAGCCGATAGCCGTCTTCAACCGCAACAACCCGGGCAAAACCTTCCACACCAAGATGCATACCGGCAACAATCACGGATTCCTGCACCGCCTGCGTCAGAATGTGCTGACGGGTGGCTTCTGCCTGGGCCGGATCGCAATCAAAAACAATCGACACCGTCGGCTGTATGGACTGAATATGCGGGAAGTGCACGATATCGCCCCAGATCAGCAGACTTTTTCCCTCAGCATCAATGCGGAACCCAGTGTGCCCAGGAGTGTGGCCTGGCAGCCAGACAGGACGGATCCCTTCAATGAGTAAGCCGTCTTCGAGATAGTGCAGGTTTGATTCATAGGCACTGAGTACGCGACGAGCCAGAAGGAAATTACGCTGCGCACGCTCGCTTGCCTGCTGATACTTTTCGTCATCTTGCCAGTATTGTGCCTCAAGAGGGTGCAGATAGAGCTGAGCCCGCGGGAAAACACGCCTGTCTTCCGCATCCAGCAGGCCACCGACATGATCGGGATGTGCATGAGTCAGCAGCACAACATCGATCTCTTCTGGGCTAACGCCTGCGGCGCAAAGGCTTGGCTGCAACTCACCGCCGATAGCGTTTCTGCCCCCGGCTCCGGCATCGACGAGGATTTTTTTGCCTTTGTACTCAATAAGATAAGCGTTGATGTGAATATTGCCGGGTTCGTTGATCCCTGCGCGTTGCTGAATCTTCCCGGCTTCGTGGGGATCGATACCCATCAGTAACTCAAGACTGGCGCTCATGTTGCCGTCGTCCAGAACCGTGACCTTAAAATCACCGATATGGCGTGATGCTGCTTGTTTCATGAAAACCTCTTTCTGAACAGGGGGGCTCTAGGGTTTTGCGTGGCTATTTATCATGTTACACATCTGTTGCAGCCAACGAAATGGGCGACCCCTTGTGGCCAAAACTTGAGGGCTTTATGCCGCCACACTCCAACTTTATGGTCCATACTTTTGTTTTTGCGATGAATCGGAGTGACGCTATGTTGACGGTCTATGGCGTACCGGGATGGGGATCGGCTATCAGCGAAGTGATGCTGACCATGGCGGAGATGCCTTACCATTTTGTCGATGTCGAAGGGTTTGATAGCCCGGGTCCGCAGCGCGATGTGCTGATGCAAATCAACCCGCTATGTCAGGTGCCGACGCTGCGGCTTGACGATAGCACAGTCATGACGGAAAGTGCGGCGGTCGCGCTGATGATCCTCGATAAGCAGCCTAAACTGGCGCCCGCAGTGGGCACACCGCAGCGGCTTTTGTTTCAGCGCCTGCTGATTTGGCTGGTGGCTAATGTTTATCCCACGTTTACCTACGCGGATTACCCGGAGCGTTTCGTGCCAGATGCGCCAGAACAGCTTCAAAATGCGTGCATTGCATACCGGAAAACCTTGTATCAATGGCTGGATCAGCAGTTGGTCGGGCCGTATGCATTAGGTGACACTGTCACGCTATTGGATGCGTATATCGTCGTGATGCGAACCTGGGGGCCAAGAGCAGCGTGGTTTGCTGAAAACACGCCGCGCCTTAGCGCCATTGCAGATAACGTTGCGCAGCTTCCAGCGTTGCAAAAAGTGTTGCTGGAAAACAACGTGATAACTGCACAAAACGCTAATTAGCCTCGGCAGAAGATGGTAGCTTTAGGGCACACAATAAGGAGACTGCTATGCCACACGTAGATATCAAATGTTTTCCGCGCGACCTCAACGACGAACAAAAAGACGCCCTGGCGGCTGACATCGCCGCAGCCATCACGCGCCATTTAGGCAGCAAAGATGGGGCGATCAGCGTCGCACTGAATCAGGTGCAACAGGATGAGTGGAAGACTCAGGTCTGGGATACCGAAATCGCACCCAATCTGGACACGCTACTCAAGAAACCCGGCTACAGCATGTAACGCCGGAGCCCGCTTATCGCGTAACACCGTTAGTTTAAGACCGAGATATCCGGGGCGACCACCGGGTTTGGCGTCCCTCCGGGAACCAAATCCCGGTGTTTCCCCTAATTCATTGGCTTAAGTGAATGGCGTTAGCTTATCGCGGGCTTTTTTCTGCCGGATATTGTGCAACATCCTCTACCAACCAATCATGGAAAATCTTCACTTCTGGCCTTTGCCGCGCATGAGGTGAAGTGACGATAAAATACGACCAGCTGAGCGGCCAGGCTTGCTCTGCAAACAGGTGGCGTAACTGCCCCGTGGCAATCAATTGCGCCACCAAAGCGCGGCGAACCACGGCGATACCTCGTCCTGTCAACGCCGCCAGGATCACCGCCGACGTTGAGTTGATGTGTAAGCCGCTGAGGTTATCGGTACACGCGCCAAGGGTGGTGAGGATTCTCTTCCAGCCCGGAAAATTTGCCCCGGGGTGCGGAGTGTCATCGGTTATCAACTTTTGCTGGCACAGCCAGTCCGCCGTTGGCGTGATATTTTCGGCCAGCAGTCGCGGGCTGCACACCAGCACCGCTTCTTCATCCATCAGCCAGGTTTTGCTTAACCCGGGCCAGTCACCCGGGCCACAGCGAATGCCGATATCAGCTGCTTCGTGTTCCACGTCCATCAGCTTTTCAGTCACATCCAATCGAAGATCGATGCTCTCGTGCTGTTCGGCAAAGCGGCTCAGGCGCTCCATCAGCCAGTTCATGACCAGCACCTGTGAAGCGGTGAGCACTATCGCCGCTCGTGCCTGACGACCGCGCAGTTTGTTCAGCCCAGCTTCAAGGCTATCCAGGCCAAGCGTGATGTCCTGGAGTGCTTCCTGTGCGCTGCTGACCAGCATCATGCGTGATTTTCCTGAACGCGTACGTTCAAACAAAGGATGCCCGACCCATTCTTCCAGTGCCCGAACCAGTTGCCCGACCGCCGCAGGCGTGACGCCCAGTTCCTCTGCCGCACCGGTAAAACTCCCGTGGCGAGCTGTCGCTTCAAACGCGTGCAGCCATTTTAGTCTGTTTAGTGAGCGCATGATCTTCTCCGGATTAGCCCGGCTAAGTGTACTTCAGACGAGATAGTTTTTCTTTGTTGTTGACGGATTTCTTATGCGTCGTGATAGCGAGGATTGGCTGGCAGAATGCCTCACATCGAAAGGCGAAACGCCCGTTAATCACTCTGAGGTTATGATGAATACTTTCTTTGCAGGCAAAAAACTTTTAGTTGTCGGTGGCACCAGCGGTATGGGTCTGGAAACCGCTCGTCTGATCCTGAAAAAGGGCGGCAGCGTCGTTCTGGTGGGCAACCGTGCAGACAAAGCAGAGCAGGCGCGTCAGGCGCTGGCAGCGGAAGGCCATGTGGAGACCATTGTCGCTGACCTGATGAGTGAAGACGGCATGCGTAAAGTGATGGAAACCGTGAACCGTGATCACAAAGATATCAGTCTGTTAGTCAACGCTGCCGGGGTCTTCTTCCCTAAACCGTTTACCGGGCACGAGATGGAGGATTACGACATGTACATGAGCATCAACCGCGCCAGCTTCTTCATCACTCGCGATGTGGTACGCAACATGGTTGCCAACGGCATTCAGGGCTCAATCGTCAATATTGGCTCAATGTGGGCGCAGCAGGCGATTGGCGCTACGCCATCCTCGGCTTACTCGATGGCGAAAGCGGGCCTGCACGCGCTGACCAAAAATCTGGCCATTGAGCTGGGTGAAAAAGGCATTCGCGTGAATGCGGTGTCTCCGGCCGTGGTTCACACGCCGATTTATGAAGGTTTTATCCCGAAAGAAGACGTGAAAGGGGTGATGAGCAGCTTTGACAGTTTCCATCCGATTGGTCGCGTGGGAACGCCAGTGGATGTTGCCGAAGCCGTTGCCTTCTTGTTGTCCGACAAAGCAGGTTGGGTCACAGGTGCTATCTGGGATGTTGACGGCGGCGTGATGGCTGGCCGGAACGCTTAAACGTGAGAATGACCCGCAGCCCGGTGCTGCGGGCTCTGTTTTATCCCCGCACGCCAGCATTCCGCTGCAGCGTTTCTACCGCTTTGGCTGCCTCGTAGCCCAGTTCACGAAGATCCACCCCGGGAAGACGATCGTCTTCAACCAGCAAACGTCCCTGACAAAACAGCGCTTTTAACGTGGCTCTGCCGCCGCAGGCCACCGGGCCGATGGCGATATCGTGCAAGCCGAAATAACGCGGGTCGTTAAGCTGATACAGGGCGATATCTGCCGCCATACCCACGCGAATTTCACCCGTGTTCAGACCAAGTACAGCCGCGCCGCCGGATGTGCCCCAGCGGATCACATCCTCAATAGTCGCCGCATCGCCACCGCCTTCAAAAGTGCCGCCTTCATAGGCGGGACGAGCCAGCATGCCTTTGCGCGCGCGCTGGAGTTGCCAGGCAGCATGTGTTTCGCTTTGCATATCGGCCGCTTCGTTAGAGGCTGCGCCGTCCACGCCAATGGACACTTTTACCCCCGCACGCTCCAGAGCGACCAGATCCGCAATGCCACTGCCCAAGCGGGCATTGCTTTGCGGACAATGGGCGATGCCGCTTCCCGCTGAGCCGAGCAGAGCTATCTCTTCCGGTAGCAGCTTCACCAGATGAGCAAACCAGACGTCTTCGCCAATCCAGTCGTGCTCGGCGCAAAACTGCAGGGGCGTCATGCCGAATTTTGCCCTGGCAGCATCCAGGTAATCTACGGTTTCAGACAGGTGACTGTGCAGGCGAATGCCCAATGTTCGCGCCAGACGCGCGCTCTCCCGCAACTCCTGTGGCGTGGTGGAATGCAGCGTTGTCGTTGGGGCCATGACAATCCGCCGCAAGGCGTCGGTTTGCGGCTGGTGATAACGACCGACCAGCCTTTCGACATCCTGCATCCAGTCGTCAAACCGTTCCGGGCGCAGGGCGGTGGGCAACGCGCTTTCCAGCCCGCGAGTCTGCGTGGCACCGCCGCGGCATAAAACAAAACGCACACCGAGCTTTTCCGCTTCATCGAAAAGAATTTCCGCGCCGTCAAACGGCATACCGGGCCAGTAAAGATAGTGGTGATCCGCAATGGTTGTGCAGCCAGAACGCACCAGTTCAACCAGCCCAATACGAGCGGCAATGCGGAAAGTATGCTCATCAAAAGCACCGCGAAACCGATAAGGCGTGGACGCCAGCCAGGCGCTGAGGCTTTGATTCAGGCCCTGCGGCTCGCCTTTCAATAATGACTGGAACAGATGGTGATGGGTGTTGACCCAGCCAGGATAAGCCACACAGTCGCGAGCATCGATGATTCGCTCATCACCGTTCGCGTCAAGCTGGCCAAGTTCGTGGATAAAGCCGTCACGAATACGGATATCGGTGGCGCTGCTGCGCGGCGACTCCCGGTTGCCCGTCATGATGGCGGCACAGTTTTTGATGACTAGATTATTCATCGCTCACCTCAGGCCAGTTCGCTGTCGTGCCAACCGCGCAGGCACAGACGGGTTAATAAAGACATCACCGCCCACAGCACCAGCCCGGTGCAGGTGATAAGAAACAGGGCGGCAAACATCAGCGGCAAATTGAGCTGAAAACCGGCCTGCAGAATTTGCCATGCCAGCCCCGCACCGGTGCCACCGGTTCCGGCGACAAATTCCGCTACCACGGCACCGATCAGCGCCAGCCCGCAGGAGATGCGTAAGCCACTGAAAAAATAAGGCAGCGCATTGGGCACACGCAGGCGTAGCAAAACCTGCCAGCGGCTGGCCTGGTTGATGGCAAAAAGATTGAGTAACCCAGGGCTGACACTGCGCAGTCCCAAAGTGGTGTTGGTGAGCACCGGGAACACGGCAACCAGCATGGCGCAGACCACCAGCGCCAGCGTGGTGTTGTGGATCCAGATGATCACCAGCGGGGCAATCGCCACCACGGGCGTGACCTGGAATAAAATGGCCCACGGCATCAGACACGACTCAATGACCCGGCTCTGTACGCACAGAAACGCAATCAGCGTGCCGATAACCACCGCCAGTAAGAAAGCCAGCAGCGTCACTTTCAGGGTCGTCATCAGGCTGGAGAACAACGCCGCATGCTGGCTGTAAAGGGTGAGGGCGATGTCGCTCGGTTTCGGCGCCAGATAGACAGGCACCGCAAACTGGCGAAAGCACACTTCCCACGCCAGCATCAAGCCGACGGCCACCAACAGCGGCCACAAGGCGCGCTGTACCTGAGGATAATGCAAGAGGGGTTTAGTCATGAGTGCCTCCGCTGGCCTGTTCCAGCAAGGTTGAAAGCTCCGCCACCTGACGAATAAACGCCGGAGAGGTGCGAAAAGCCGTATCGCGCACTTTCGGCCCTTCAATTTCAATATCGGCAATGACGCGCCCGGGCCGCGCCCCCATCACGATGACGCGCGAAGAAAGCCACACCGCCTCATAGATGCTGTGGGTGACAAACAACACCGTCAGATTGCGGCGCGCCCAGAGGGAGCGAATATCGCTATCGAGTTTGTGGCGAGTAAATTCATCCAGTGCGCCGAAAGGTTCATCCATTAGCAGCAGATCCGGCTCGATCACTAACGCGCGCGCCAGCGCCGCTCGCATCTGCATCCCGCCTGAAAGCTCACGCGGACGAGCATGCAAAAAATTTTCCAGCCCGACGGCGAGCAGCGCCTGCATCACCTGCGGCGTACTCTCTTTTTTACTGCGGCCAGCGAGGCTTAGCGGCAGACGAACATTGTCTTCAATGGTCGCCCATGGCATCAGCGTCGCTTCCTGAAACACCATCGCCATTTTGCACTGTTGCGCCAGCGTGGCTTCACCGTTCCAGCGCAGCATCCCGGCACTGGGCTGTTCTAATCCGGCGAACATCTTCAGCAGGGTACTTTTCCCGCAGCCGGAGGGGCCGAGCAGCGAGACAAGCTCGCCGCGGGCGATGTTCAGGTTGAGTCGCTCCAGCGCGACGGTGCCGTTAGGCCAGACTTTTTCGACTCCGCGCGCCATCAGAAAACGCGGTTCGCTGGTTTCCGGCACCAGGCCGGGCGGGTCGAAGGAAAGAACGTGACTCATACAGCCTCCTTACATCGCGGCCTGAGGATAAAACTGAGTGGTAAACGCCGCTTTGTAATCGGTCTGTTTATCCAGAAGCCCCGCTTTCACCATAAAGTCACGCGTAGCCTGCCAGCGTTTATCCGTCATCACCCCGAGGCCTTTTTGCGCCGCGTCTCCGCCATCAATCAGGTGCAGCGCCTTCATCTGCGCCACGCCAAAAGCCAGCACCGCGTCGGTCATCTGCGGGTTCTCTTTCTTAATCAGCGCGTTGCCGAGCGTTGGATCGTTCAGATAGGCCTGCCAGCCTGCCATTGAGGCTTCAACAAAACGTTTCATTACGTCCGGTTTTTCTGCCAGTAAGTTGGTTCGGGTGACCAGAATGCCGCCGTAGGCCGGGTAGCCGTGCTCGGCAAACAACCAGAACTTGCTGTCTGGCTGGGCGGCTTTGGCCTGCTGAACTTCAGAGGTGGCGTAGGCTTGCTGGGCAGTATTTTTGTCCGCGAGGAAAGGCTGCATATTGAAGGTGTACGGGCGAACCTGACTGTCTTCGAGACGATACTGACTCTTCAGCCACGGCCACCAACTGGCCTGCCCGCTGGCGGAAACCAGCACGGTTTTGCCTTTCAGGTCGTCAAGGGAGTTCACGTTGGCGTGAGTGAGAATGCCCTGAGGGTCGAACTGAAAGGGCGCGGCAATCGCTTTCAGCGGGAAGTGCTGTTCAACGCCTTTCAGCACCTGCAAATCGTAGCTGACAATCACGTCGGCGCGATTGGCCAGCAGCAGGGTCATGTTATTGAGCTGCGGGCCGCCGGAGCGCACTTCGACGTCCAGACCGTATTTTTTGTAGATCCCCGCGGCAACCGCCTGGTAGTAACCTCCTTGTTCAGCCTGCGCAACCCAGGTGGTTTGTAGTACCAGCTTATCAGCAGCGTAAGACAGGGCGCTGGCGCTCATCAGCGCAGCGGCTACCAGCAAACGAACGGACGACATTGACATAAATTGACCCCCAAATCGAAACGTTGAACACGGTCTGTCATCAGGGGAAAGCGGTACTCACGACGCAAAGCGCCGCCCCCTGACGAGGTACAGCCGTAGCTGCAGAGCAATGTCCCGCGTGCCTTGAGGGCCACGCTGACCGCTTATACTCTGAGCGAGATGTTGCAAAGGGCGTGCCAGCTGCCCTGGCTGGCGCTGAAAGCTTTGATTTTGCTTGCTTAATTCTGACAGTGGTTTGAAATCTTCGTTTCAGCGCCTGTTTTGTTGCACGCAAGTGAAGCAAAAGTTACTAAAACGCACCAGGAATGGGCACCAGGGGCAGGGGAAAAACTGTAAAGCGCTGAAATAACGCATTTTACTAAGCTGGCATACCTTTTGCTGGAGTCAACGCGAGTAGAAGCTGTCAGCCGGAAAGTCAGTCGGTGGGTCATTGCTCAGTCGTCTGTTGCAGACGAGGCTGAGACCTGCCCGATCGCGAGCGATTCTGGCAGGTCATCCGTTATCGCCGTTAACGAGGTGAACCTTATGAACAGCAGTACCGCATTTGCTCTGCACGAACTCGCCAAAGAATCCCAAATGGGCGCCCGGGGGGAAGAAACCGCCCGTGAAGTCCGCATCATTGACCTCACCGATTTTGAACACCGTCAGGCTGAGATTGCCGATGAACTCTGGCAGGCCGCCACGGAAATCGGTTTCTTTCAGGTGTCCGGTCACGGCATTGCGCTCGAAGATATCAATGCGGCCTTTGCCCGCGCGGAGCAGTTTTTTGCCCTGCCGCAGGAAGTCAAAGGTCGCTATCCCCTGAGCCGGAATGCCGGATGGGAGTATCGCGCCCAAATTCGGCCCTCTACCGGCAAACCCGACCAGAAAGAGTCTTACCAGGTGACGCGTCCGCGCATGGCTGGCCTGTGGCCAGATGAGGAGACGCTGGCCGGCTTTCAGGCTGAAGTGCTGGCGTTTGAGCGCCAGTGCTGGGAAGTGGGGATGAAACTGCTCTCCTGTTTTGCCCTGAAGCTGGGCTTCCCGCAGGCGTTTTTTACCGAGGCGCACGATCCGTCACGCGAAACCTACCAAAGCACGCTGCGAATGCTGCATTACTTTGCTATCACCGGCGAGGCAGACGGCCCGTGGCGAGCAGGCGCGCACACGGATTTCGATTGTCTGACGCTGCTGTTTCAACAGGCTGGGCAAGGGGGATTACAAGTGTGCCCAGGCAAAGACATGGACACGCAAGCCTGGACGTCGATTGCCCCGCTGGAAGGGCTTATCACCTGTAACATTGGCGATATGCTGATGCGCTGGAGCGACGATAAACTGCCGTCGAATTTCCACCGCGTGCGCAGCCCGTTGCCGGGTGAAAGTGTGGAGGCGCGATACAGCCTGGCGTTCTTCTGCCAGGCCAACGAAGATGTGGTGATTGAAGGGCCGGAGAAAAAGTATCCGCCGATTACCGCAAAAGCGTATCTGGCGCAGCGCATCAGCGCTAATTTCTCCGGTAAATACTGATTATTCCGCTGCTTTAATCATCCGGCCGCTGGTGACAAACGTGCCAGCGCCGAGATGATGCAGCGTATTGCGGCGATCGCCGTTAAACTGCCAGCGTCCTTCTACAAAGGCCTGCTCATCGGCCGCGGCAGCCACAACTTCGCCGAACAGCGTGTCGTATTTTTCTTGTGCAGCGGTGGCGGGCAGCAGACGGCATTCCATCCACGCCAGACATTTTTCTTCAATCACCGGCAACCCCAACACCGGGCCTCGCACGACAGGAATGCCGTAGCAGTTGAATTTATCTTCATCACGCCCCGTCACGCTGCCCACCGCGTAGGTCCAGTTCGCAGCGTCTACCCCCGGAATGACAATCCCAAAACGACCGCTGCGCTCAATGAGCTCACGCGACCAGGCGCTTTTATCCACCACAATCGCAATTCTCGGCGGCTCGAACTCGACCGGCATCGACCAGGCGGCGGCCATCACGTTGCGTCTGTCGAGGGTTTCGTCGTAGCTGGTGATGAGAATGGTCGGGCCGTGATTGAGCAAACGGCTGGCATGTTTTAATTCAACGGGGCGAAATCGGCTCATAGCAATTCTCCTGACGGTTTGCTGCATTAAATCGTGTCCGCTGTGCGGAAAATAGTCCTCGCGCACAAACGGAAAAAATCACCGCACAAAAACGCCTTTGCGGCGAAAAAAATACGTTATAAACACACTATATCTGAAGCAAGGAGGCCGCATGAGCCCATTTTTAACTGCCTATTTCGCTCGTCTTAACTGGACGGAAAACGCCGACGTTTCTCTTGAAACCCTGCGTGCGCTGCACCTGCAACACAACTGTACGATTCCGTTTGAGAATCTGGACGTGTTGCTGCCACGAGAAATTCAGCTCGACGATCAGTCGCTGGAAGATAAGCTGCTCTTCGCCCGCCGTGGTGGTTATTGCTTCGAGCAAAATGGGCTGTTCGAGCGAGCACTCCGCGAGATTGGCTTTAACGTTCGCAGCGTGCTTGGGCGTGTTGTGCTGGCAAACCCTCCGCAAATGCCACCGCGTACGCACCGTTTGCTGCTTGTGGAACTGAAAGGCGAACGCTGGATAGCCGACGTGGGCTTCGGCGGGCAAACGCTGACGGCACCGATTCGTCTGCAGGCGGATAGCGAGCAAAGCACGCCGCACGGTGTCTATCGACTGCTGAATGAAGGCAATGACTGGACGCTGCAGTTCCGTCATCACGATCGCTGGCAGTCGATGTATGTTTTCGATCTGGTGCCGCAATTCACCGCCGATCATGTGATGGGCAATTTCTGGTCGGCCCACTGGCCGCAGTCGCATTTTCGTCACCATTTGCTGATGTGCCGTCATCTGCCGGACGGCGGAAAACTGACGCTCACCAACTTCCATTTCACCCATCAGCAGGACGGCCATGTGGTGGAGAACATTCATCTGCCAGACGTGGAGAGCCTGTATCTGTTGCTGCAGGACAAGTTTGGGCAGGGCGTGGATGACCCGAAAAACGGTTTCACGTTAGCGGATTTAGCGGCAGTGATGGCGGCGTTTGATACGCATCCTGAGGCTGGGAAGTAACGCTGTTTCCCCTCTCCCTAACCCTCTCCCAAAGGGAGAGGGAATAGACGGTTTTCTCCCTCTCCATTCAGGGAGAGGGCCGGGGAGAGGGGGAAATGGCGGCTCAGTGGTCTAACGCCGTGACCTCACCACCTGATAACGACGAGTAAAATACTCAACCGGCGCGCTCCACACGTGCACCAGACGCGTGAACGGGAACAGCAGGAATATCGTCATCCCCAGCGCCAGATGCACGCGGAAGATAAATGCCACGCCATCCAGATGCGCCGATGCGCCGCCATGGAATGTCACGACGGCCTGCGCCCAGCCCACCAGTTTCAGCATTTCGCTGCCGTCCGGGTGTTGCGCGGAAAACGGGATGGTCGACAGCCCCAAAATGCACTGAATCAGCAAAATCGACAGGATCAGAATATCCGCCGTACTCGATGTGGCGCGGATGCGTGGGTTAAACAAGCGACGGCAAAGCAGGCCCGCACCGCCCACCAATGTCATTAGCCCGCACACGCCGCCGAGGATCATCGCCATCTGCTGTTTTACGCTGATAGGCAGGAACCACGCATAGACCCAGTGCGGTGTCAGCATCCCGAACGCGTGCCCAAAGAAGACACCCAGAATGCCGACGTGAAACAGATTCGACCACAGCACCATCCCGCGTTTATCCAGCATTTGGCTGGAAGCCGCGCGCCAGGTGTACTGCCCGTAGTCGTAGCGCAGCCAACTGCCGAGGATAAATACTGTTCCGCAAAGATAAGGGTAGATATCGTAAAAGAAGACGTTCAGATACTGGCTCATTTCGGGCCTCCGGCACGGATGTCGACATACTGCGGGGCGACATCCTGGCTAAAGCGTTTCTGATAACTTTGCAGCGGGGAGCTGTCACAGGCCGTCGCATTATCCTCAATAAACTTCACCTGTTCCTCTTCCCACACCGCATCCAGCGCCTGGCGAGTGTCGTCGCGCGGCTCGTCTTTGACCTGATTGGTTACACTGTCACTTCTTAACGGACTGTTTGCCAGCAATAACAACGCATCAAAGAGCTGATAATACGCAGATTCTCGTTGTTTAAGCCTGCCGCCCAGCAGGGCGAGAATCGGGGCAACGTTCTGCAATCCTTCGCGTGCTTCTTCAGGCGATTGGGTGCTGAGAAACTCCAGATACAACGGCAGATAATCGGGCAGCTCTCGGCAGTCGAGCTGTAAGCCCGCCTGTTCGTACTGCGCCATCAAATCCACCATCGCCTGGCCGCGATCGCGGGATTCACCGTGAACATGCTCAAACAGCAGCAGTGAAGTGGCACTGCCGCGTTCGAACAAGTCACACCACAGTTCCTGCTGATCGAGCAACGGTTTATCGAGATACTCTTTTACCCAGGGCTCCAGCGTGGGCGCGTCCTGCGCCACCAGCATTTGGGCTTCTTGGCGATTGTCCCACAACAGCGCATCGGGATATTCCAGCAGCAGGGCGATGAGCTTGAGGATCGGCATTATTCGCCCTCCCCATGGTGACGCACGCCGGAGACGTCTATTGCGTCGATGCGTTTGCTGTTAAAGAGGTTGAATTTGGTGTCGGAGCCGTGACAGCCGTCGCCAAACGTAAAGCCGCAGCCGTTTTTCTCCGGGAAGGCATCGGCGGCCATTTCGCGGTGGCTGGTTGGGATCACAAAGCGGTCTTCATAGTTGGCGATGGCGAGATAACGGTACATCTCTTCAACCTGTTCCACGGTGAGACCGACTTCCTCAATAGCGCGGGTGTCGGTGACGCCTTCGACAGTTTGCGAACGTTTGTAATGACGCATCGCCATCATGCGTTTCAGCGCACGCAGCACCGGGCCGGTATCGCCCGCTGCCAGCATATTTGCGAGGTACTGCACAGGAATGCGCAGGCTTTCGACAGAAGGCAGCACGCCGTCAGACATCGGCAGGCCACCCGCGTCGGCATAAGACTGAATCGGTGACAACGGTGGCACATACCAGACCATCGGCAGGGTGCGGTATTCCGGATGCAATGGCAGAGCCAGCTTCCAGTCCATCGCCAGTTTGTACACCGGTGACTGCTGAGCGGCTTCAATCACGTTCTGCGGAATGCCTTGTTTGAACGCTTCTTCGATCACGCGCGGATCGTGCGGATCGAGGAACACGTCGCACTGACGTTCGTACAAATCGGTGACATGCTCCGTGCTGGCGGCTTCTTCAATGCGGTCAGCATCGTAAAGCAGCACGCCGAGGTAGCGAATGCGCCCGACGCAGGTTTCGGAACAGACCGTCGGCTGGCCGGATTCAATGCGCGGATAGCAGAAAATACATTTTTCCGACTTGCCGCTTTTCCAGTTGAAGTAGATTTTTTTGTACGGACAACCGCTGATGCACATGCGCCAGCCACGGCATTTGTCCTGATCAATCAGCACAATGCCGTCTTCTTCACGCTTATAAATTGCTCCGCTCGGGCAGGTGGCGACACAGCTTGGGTTGAGGCAGTGCTCGCACAGGCGCGGCAGGTACATCATGAAGGTGTTTTCAAACTGGCCGTACATTTCCTTCTGGATTTTCTCGAAGTTCTGATCTTTGGCGCGTTTTTCAAACTCGCCGCCGAGCAGCTCTTCCCAGTTCGGGCCCCATTCGATTTTGTTCATGCGCTCGCCGCTAATCAGCGAGCGCGGGCGAGCGGTAGGCAGGTGTTTACCTTCAGGCGCACGTTGCAAATCCTGATAGTCGTAGGTGAAGGGTTCGTAGTAATCATCAATCTGCGGCAGCACCGGGTTGGCAAATATTTTGGTGATAACACCCAGACGGCCGCCAAGGCGCGGCGTGAGTTTGCCGCTGATCCCTCGCACCCAGCCGCCTTCCCACTGTTCCTGATCTTCCCAGTTTTTCGGGTAGCCAATGCCGGGTTTGGTTTCGACGTTATTGAACCACGCGTATTCCATGCCTTCGCGTCCGGTCCAGACGTTTTTGCAGGTGACGGAACATGTGTGGCAGCCAATGCATTTGTCGAGATTCAGTACCATGCCTACCTGAGAACGGATTTTCATTTTTTCGCCTCCTGAACCTGATCGTTGCCTTCGTCATCCAGCCAGTTAATGTTTTTCATTTTGCGGATCATGATGAACTCGTCGCGGTTCGAGCCGACGGTACCGTAGTAGTTGAAGCTCCACGCCAGTTGCGCGTAGCCGCCAATCATGTGCGTTGGTTTCGGGCAGATACGGGTGACGGAGTTGTGAATGCCGCCGCGTCGTCCGGTCACTTCTGAGCCTGGGATATTCATGATGCGTTCCTGGGCGTGGTACATCATGGTCATGCCCGGCGGAATACGCTGGCTGACCACCGCGCGGGCCGTCAGTGCGCCGTTAGCGTTGAAGGCTTCAATCCAGTCGTTATCAGCGATGCCCAACTCTTTGGCATCGGTTTCACTCAACCAGACAATCGGCCCGCCACGCGACAGCGTCAGCATCAGCAGGTTTTCGCTGTAGGTGGAGTGAATGCCCCATTTTTGGTGCGGTGTAAGGAAGTTAAGCGCTTTTTCCGGGAAGCCATTTGGCGGGATTTCATGCATCTGGCTGACGCTGCGCGTGTCGATAGGCGGACGATACGCCACCAGGCTTTCGCCAAAGGCACGCATCCACAGGTGATCCTGATAAAGCTGCTGACGCCCGGACAAAGTGCGCCATGGGATCAGCTCGTGAACGTTGGTGTAGCCCGCGTTATAGGAAACATGTTCGCTCTCAAGCCCCGACCACGTTGGGCTGGAGATGATTTTGCGCGGCTGGGCGACAATATCGCGGAAGCGAATTTTCTCGTCTTCCTTGTTCAGCGCCAGATGGGTGTGTTCACGCCCGGTGATTTTGCCCAGCGCTTCCCAGGCCTTGACCGCCACCTGACCGTTGGTTTCCGGGGCGAGGGCGAGGATCACTTCGGAGGCATCAATCGCCGTTTCGATAAGAGGACGGCCTTTCGCCGGGCCATCGAGTTTGACGTAATTGAGTTTGCCGAGGAAATCGACTTCGTTTTGAGTATTCCACGAAATGCCTTTGCCGCCGTTGCCGAGCTTGTCCATCAACGGACCAAGCGAAGTGAAACGCTCGTAGGTTGCCGGATAATCACGCTCGACGACCGCAATATTCGGCCCGGTTTTCCCCGGCACGTACTCGCATTCACCTTTGCGCCAGTCTGCCACTTCGAACGGCTGAGACAGCTCTGCGGGCGAATCGTGAAGCAGGGGCGTTAACACCACATCGGTTTCAGTCCCGAGGTGGCCGACGCAAACCTGTGAGAACGCTTTGGCGATGCCCTTGTAGATTTCCCAGTCACTTTTTGCTTCCCACGCCGGGTCGACTGCCGCAGATAACGGGTGAATAAACGGATGCATATCCGAGGTATTCATGTCGTCTTTTTCGTACCAGGTGGCGGTCGGCAGCACGATATCGGAGAAAAGGCAGGTGCTCGACATCCTGAAATCAAGCGTCACCAGCAGATCAAGCTTGCCTTCAATCGCCGCCGTCTGCCACTCGACTTCTTCCGGTTTGACGTCATCGCTTTCGCCCAGCGCATCGCCCTGAATGCCGCTCTCAGTGCCGAGCAGGTATTTCAGCAGATATTCGTGGCCTTTCCCGGATGAACCCAACAGATTCGAACGCCAGACAAACAGATTGCGCGGGTGGTTTTTGCCGCTGTCCGGCTGTTCGCAGGCCATGCGGATATCGCCCGATTTCAGCGCCTGTGCGGTGTATTCCGCAGGTGTCACGCCTGCCGACTCGGCCATTTCTTTTATCGACAAAGGGTTGAGGTTGAGCTGCGGCGCGGAAGGCAGCCAGCCCATCCGCTCGGCACGGACGTTGAAGTCGATCAGATGGCCGGTAAATTTGCTTTCATCCGCTAACGGAGAGAGCAGTTCTTTGGCGGTGAGTTTTTCATAACGCCACTGGCTGGAGTGGTTGTAGAAGTAAGACGTGCTGTTCATCTGGCGCGGTGGACGGTTCCAGTCCAGCGCAAACGCCAAAGGTAACCAACCAGTTTGCGGACGCAGTTTTTCCTGACCGACGTAATGCGCCCAGCCGCCGCCGCTTTGCCCGACACAGCCGCAGAAGATCAGCATGTTGATCATCCCACGGTAGTTCATGTCCATGTGATACCAGTGGTTCACGCCAGCGCCGAGAATAATCATCGAGCGACCATGCGTTTTATGCGCGGTATCAGCAAACTCGCGGGCGATCTGCGCGATATGGTATTGCGGCACGCCGGTAATTTGTTCCGCCCAGGCTGGCGTGTAGGCTTTTACTTCGCTGAAGTCTTTCGAGGCAAGCGGGTCGTCCAGCCCGCGATCAAGGCCGTAGTTCGCCAGAATCAGGTCATACACGCTGACCACCAGACCCGAAGAGCCATCTGCCATAGTGAGCTGTTTCGCCGGGAGCTGGCGAACCAGAATCGGGTCCTGCTTCACGCTACGGAAATGCGGGTTTTCATTGCCGCCAAAGTAGGGGAACGCCACGCCAACCACGTTGTCGTGATTGCCGAGCAGAGAGAGTTGAAGCTCCATTTCTGCGCCTGCTGCAAGCGATTCCAGATTCCATTTCCCTTGCTCGCCCCAGCGAAAACCAATCGCGCCATTCGGCACCACCAACTCGCCAGACGTGGTGATAGCCACGGTTTTCCATTGCGGATTGTTGCTTTCACCAAGGTTATCCACCAAATCGGAAGCGCGCAGCATGCGGCCTGGCACATAACTGCCGTCATCGCGGCTATCGAGTTGCACCAGCATTGGCATGTCGGTGTAGCGGCGCGCGTAGTTGAGGAAATAGTCGCTCGGGTTATCGAGGTGGAATTCTTTGAGGATCACATGGCCCATCGCCATCGCTAACGCACTGTCAGTGCCTTGCTTCGGTGCCAGCCACTGGTCGCTGAGTTTCGCCACTTCTGAGAAGTCTGGCGTGATGGCGATGGTTTTGGTGCCTTTGTAGCGCACTTCGGTGAAGAAGTGCGCATCCGGCGTGCGCGTCTGCGGCACGTTTGAGCCCCAGGCGATGATGTAGGAAGAGTTATACCAGTCGGCCGATTCCGGCACGTCGGTCTGTTCGCCCCAGGTCATCGGCGAGGCGGGCGGCAGGTCGCAATACCAGTCGTAAAAGCTCAGACAGGTGCCGCCAAGCAACGAGAGATAGCGTGTGCCTGCGGCATAAGACACCATCGACATAGCTGGAATGGGCGAAAAGCCCGCCACGCGATCCGGGCCGTAGTGCTTAATCGTCCAGACGTTAGCGGCGGCAATCAGTTGGTTGAGCTCCTGCCAGTTGGAACGCACAAAGCCGCCATGGCCACGTGCCTGTTTGTATTTTTTGCATTTTTCCGGGTCTTGCATGAGGGCATTCCACGCATTCACCGGGTCATTGTGCTGCTCCAGCGCTTCACGCCACATCGAGATCAGGCTTTTGCGGATCAGCGGATACTTCAGACGGTTAGCACTGTACAAATACCAGGAGTAGCTTGCTCCACGTGGGCAGCCGCGAGGTTCATGATTGGGGAGGTCAGGGCGCGTGCGAGGATAATCTGTTTGCTGGGTTTCCCAGGTCACCAGCCCATTTTTGACGTAAATCTTCCAGCTGCAGGAGCCGGTGCAGTTTACGCCGTGGGTGGAACGAACAATTTTGTCGAACTGCCAGCGCTGGCGGTAACTGTCTTCCCAGTCGCGGTTGGTGTTGTAAACCTGGCCGTGGCCGTTAGCGAAGCTGTCGCCTTTTTGCTTAAAGTAGCGAAAGCGATCGAGGAGTTTGCTCATGACATTGCTCCGTTGTGTAATTGCCGGGCGGCACGGTGTTTGCCCGGCCTACAAAAGATTCGTACGGTTTGTAGGCCCGGCAAATGAAATGCCGCCGGGCATGAGATCAGGCTTTTGGTGCTTTGCGGCGGCCATAAACCAGCCAGGTGACCAGTACGCAAACGATGTAGAACACCAGAAACACCTTCATTGCGCCGACGGGGGAACCGGTCATCGCCAGCGAGGTCCCGAAGGCTTTCGGGATGAAGAAGCCGCCGACTGCGCCGATGGCAGAGATAAACCCGAGCGCGGCCGCCGTATCGGTCACGGCTTCCTGTTGCGCTTGTTCATCGCTGCCACCGCGCTGTTTCACGCGGGCAATGGTTATCTGGCGAAAGATGATGGCGATCATCTGGAAGGTGGAGCCGCTGCCAAGCCCGGCGGTGAGGAACAGTCCCATAAACACCAGGTAGAAGAAGATGAAGTTGCCCGGTGAATGACCGCCTGGCAGCGTGAGGAACAGCAGGGCGCTGAACAACGCCATAAAGACGAAGTTCACCAGCGTGACTTTGACGCCGCCGAGTCTGTCGGAGATAAACCCGCCTGCTGAGCGTGCCAGTGCGCCGATGAACGGGCCGAAGAAAGCCAGTTTGAGGATGTTCACATCGGGGAATTGAGTTTTCGCGAGCATTGCAAAGCCCGCAGAGAAACCGATAAACGAGCCGAATGTTGCCAGGTAAAGCAGGGCGAGGATCCACATATGAAGGCGACCCAGCACCGGCAATTGTTCCGCGACCGAAGCTTTAGAACTGGCGATATCGTTCATGCCAAACCAGGCGGCGAGGGTGGCAATCAGCAGCAGCGGCGCCCAAATCCAGGCGGCGTTTGTCAGCCACAAGGTTGAGCCATCCTCCTGCGGCACGCCATGTACGCCAAGGAACGTAAAGATCGGCAGGAAAATCACCACCGGGGCGGCCATTTGCATCACGCTGACGCCTAAATTGCCCAGGCCGCCATTAATGCCCAATGCGCCACCCTGACGGGCTTTTGGGAAGAAGAAACTGATATTTCCCATGCTTGAGGCGAAGTTTGCTCCAGCGAAACCACACAGCAACGCGATGACAATAAATACTCCGTACGGGGTATTTGGGTTTTGAATCGCAATGCCCAGCCAGACACAGGGAATAATCAGAATAACGGTACTTAATACCGTCCAGTAGCGCCCACCAAATAAGGGCACCATAAAGGAGTAGGGCACGCGTAATATTGCCCCGGAAAGCGAAGGTAAAGCGGTTAATAAAAACAGTTGGTCAGTGGTGAAATTAAATCCGACTTTATTGAGGTTAACTGCCACCGCGCTGAAGAGCATCCACACGCAGAACGCCAACAGCAGGCAAGCCACGGAAATCCAGAGATTTCGCCGGGCGATGGCCTGGCCTTTGTTCTCCCAAAAGCCCGGATTCTCAGGCCGCCAGTCTTGTAAAAGGTAATGATTTTTCTTCTCATCTTGTTGTGACATATCGCCCTCGTTTGCACCAGTACGTTATGAAAAATAAGCAAAAAGAGTTCGCCAGAAACGATTGCTCCGGGAAAAATAAGACTTTTTAGGGTGTTGTGAATGAAGGATAGATAAAAAAGCGCCACCCCGCGAATGGGGCGCTAATATCGTGGCGCTTAAGTGTTACTAATTGTAAGTTGTTAAAATAATTCCAGCTCAATAAGATGATGCAGATGGCGGCTAAAAGCGGCATCGTCAACTTCTGCCATCCCTAACACATATATCCCGTCGAGCCCGCAAACTAATGATATTAAACGCCAGGCGATATTTTCGGCGCTGTCTTGCAAGGTAAATTCCCCGGCACGCTGACCCGCGAGAATGAGCTTCACCGTTTCGCCATGCCACATCGACATCGTCAGCAGGTAAGCGCCTTTGATTTCGGCATCGCTGTCTGCCAGCAACTGTGCCTGGCGCCAAAGACGAATATAAGGCTCAAGTCGACGGTCTTCGCTGCCCAGCATTGAAAACAAACGATCGCGCCAGCTGGCATTTTCCGGCACCAGCGGCAGGGCCATCATCTCTTCAATCAGCCGGACAAACGCCTGTGATTTTAGCTCTCCCGAAGAGGTGAAGTGGTGATGGACCTGACCGGCGGCAATGCCCGCCCGGCTGGCGATGTTGCGCACGGTCATCGCCGAAAATCCCTCTTCAAGTGCCACTTTCATGGCGGCCAGCATGATGGTTTCTCGACGCTCTTCTCGGTTCAGATAGCTCATAGTTTCAGTCCCTGAGGGTAACCAAACGATAATAACAAAAAGCTGGACAAGCGTTCAACTCTCAAGCAGGATCGCAATCTGGACAAGTGTCCAGTTCTGTTCAAAAGAGGGAAAGAGTATGTTTCATCAATGGTTAACGTTGATTGCTATTGTGCTGGTTTATATCCCGGTAGCGATTGATGCCACGGTATTGCACGTTGCTGCGCCCACGCTGAGCGTTCAGCTTGGGGCCAGTGGTAATGAGCTGCTGTGGATCATTGATATTTATTCGCTGGTGATGGCCGGGATGGTGCTGCCGATGGGCGCGCTGGGCGACCGCATTGGTTTTAAGCGCTTGTTGTTATTGGGCAGCGGCTTGTTTGGCCTGGCGTCACTGGCAGCGGCGTTTGCCGGTAATGCGGAATGGCTGATTGCGGCTCGTGCACTGCTGGCTGTCGGCGCGGCGATGATTGTTCCGGCTACGCTCGCAGGTATTCGTAATACCTTCAGCGAGGCCAAACATCGCAATATGGCGCTCGGGATGTGGGCGGCTGTGGGTTCCGGCGGTGCGGCATTTGGTCCGTTAATCGGCGGGATCGTACTGGAGCATTTCTGGTGGGGCGCGGTGTTCCTGATCAACGTGCCTATCGTGGTGCTGGTGATGGCGCTGAGTGCCCGCGTTGTGCCGCCGCAGCCAGGGCGTCGCGAACAGCCGCTGAATATCAGTCACGCGCTGATGTTGATTGTGGCTATTTTGCTGCTGGTGTGGAGCGCCAAAACGGCCATGAAAGGGGTCATCGCGCTGTGGATTGTCGGGCTGGTTCTGCTGTTTGGCGCATCATTACTGACGGCTTTCGTGCGCATTCAGCTAAACGCCCGTACGCCAATGATCGACATGCGCCTGTTCACCCATCGCATCATTCTTAGCGGGGTGATGATGGCGGTGACGGCGATGATCACCCTGGTCGGTTTTGAGTTGCTGATGGCGCAAGAGTTGCAGTTTGTGCACGGCAAAACGCCGTTTGAGGCCGGATTATTCATGTTGCCGCTGATGCTGGCGAGTGGCTTTAGTGGCCCGATTGCTGGCGTGTTGGTATCACGCCTTGGTCTGCGTCAGGTTGCGACCGGCGGTATGGCGCTGAGTGCAGTGAGTTTCCTTGGGCTGTCGATGACGGATTTCACCACCCAGCAATGGCAGGCTTGGGGGCTGATGACGCTGCTCGGTTTCAGCGCCGCCAGCGCCTTACTCGCCTCGACAGCTGCCATTATGGCGGCTGCGCCAAAAGAAAAAGCGGCGGCAGCCGGGGCCATCGAAACTATGGTGTATGAACTCGGTGCGGGTTTGGGCATTGCGTTGTTCGGCTTGATTCTGACCCGAAGCTACAGCGCGTCGATTCTGTTACCGGCTGCACTCAGCGCTGAAGCGGCAAACCGGGCGGGTTCGTCGATTGGTGAAGCCATGCAGTTAGCGCAAACACTGACACCTGAACTGGCGGATTCCGTGGTGCATGCCGCGAAAACCGCCTTTATCACCTCGCACAGCGTGGCGCTGTTTAGCGCTGGCTCGATGATGTTGATTCTGGCGGTGGGCATCTGGTTTGGACTGGCAAAAGTTCGCCAGTCCGTTGCCTGATCAACTGCGGCGAGTCGCTGCCCAACATAGCAAGGAGCCTGCACAGACCATGCAGGCGCCTTGCCAGAACGCCCATGAGAGCGGGGCACTCAACAGGAAAGAAGCCAGGGCTGAGGACAGCACTGGCGTGAAATAAGACCCGACAGCCAGCAGGCTGACGTTGCCGTGCAAAATGCCAATATTCCATGCTGCATAGGCGATACCGAGCGACAGGGCACACATCACCAGTTTGATGACCACAGGCCAGCTGAACACCATCGGCGGTTGCGGACTGGAAAAATACTGTATCCACAGGCTGAGGCCAGTCAGCAATACAAACAGCGTAATGCCGTTTTTGCCTTTGGCGTATTTGGCGGTCACCGTGCAATAGGCCGCCCAGATAAACGCCCCAACGAAAGCCAGAATATAGCTCAGTGGGCTGCTGGCGATATTCTGTTTAATTTCCACCAGGTTCAGACCTTCCTTACCGCCTAATACCCAACTGACGCCCAGCAGCGAAAGCAATAACCCTGGGACCACCCACCAACGCGCTTTTTGCCCGTTAAAGAGAATCGCAAAAGCGATAGTCAGGCTGGGCCAGAGGTAATTGACCATGCCCACTTCAATCGCCTGCTGCCGCGTGGCGGCGTAGCCCAGCGAGAGCGCAAGGCAAATTTCATAGCTGACGAACAGCACGCAGCCGGCAATCAAATAGCGCGTTGAGAAAGTTTTAAGCTTTGGAAAACCGACGGTGACCAGCAGCAGTAAACCGCTGCAGGTGTAGATAGCCGCCGCGCCACCGACAGGGCCGAGGCCTTCGGAAACGCCGCGAATAAGGCCGACCATGCTGCTCCACAGCAAAATGGCGATGAGCCCGATGGAAGTTGCTCTGTTTTTAGTCATTGGAAAGGTGAAAGCTGAAAATAGGCAGGCCATGTTTATAGCATCCCAACGCGATAATCCCTAAGGATTACAAAATTTTGTCATTCATGACTATTAATGGGGCGCTGGCAGAAGAGATTGATTTGACGCAAAAAGTGAGACGGCCCCGGTGCTATTTTTCCGCCAGTTTTGTCCTACAACAACGAGGGAAAAATGGACGTTAGCCGCAGAAAGTTTTTTAAAATCTGCGCGGGCGGGATGGCAGGAACCACAGCGGCAGTTCTGGGATTTGCCCCAAAACTGGCGTTGGCTCAGGCACGCAACTTCAAACTGTTGCGCGCAAAAGAGGTTCGTAATACCTGCACATACTGCTCCGTGGGATGCGGGCTGTTGATGTACAGCCAGGGCGATGGCGCGAAGAACGTGCGCGAATCTATCTACCATATCGAGGGCGACCCGGATCATCCGGTCAGCCGCGGCGCACTTTGCCCAAAAGGCGCGGGCCTGCTCGATTATATTCACAGCGAAAACCGTCTGCGATATCCGCAATATCGCGCACCGGGCTCCGATAAATGGCAGCGCATCTCCTGGGATGAAGCGTTCACCCGTATCGCTAAGCTGATGAAGGCCGACCGCGATGCCAACTTCATTGAGAAAAACGAACAGGGCACCACGGTAAACCGCTGGCTTTCCACCGGGATGCTTTGCGCTTCGGCCGCCAGCAATGAATCCGGATTATTGACCCAAAAATTTGTCCGCTCCCTCGGGATGCTGGCGGTAGACAACCAGGCGCGCGTCTGACACGGACCAACGGTAGCAAGTCTTGCTCCAACATTTGGTCGCGGTGCGATGACCAACCACTGGGTGGATATCAAAAACGCCAACGTGGTGATGGTGATGGGCGGCAATGCCGCTGAAGCTCACCCTGTCGGTTTCCGTTGGGCAATGGAAGCCAAAAACAATAACGATGCAACGCTTATCGTGGTCGACCCACGCTTTACGCGTACCGCATCGGTGGCGGATATTTATGCGCCCATTCGCTCTGGTACGGACATTACGTTCCTGTCCGGCGTGCTGCTGTATCTGATCGAAAACAACAAAATCAACGCCGAATACGTCAAGGAATATACCAACGCCAGCCTGCTGGTGCGGGAAGATTTCAGCTTTGAAGATGGCTTATTCAGTGGCTATGACCAGGCCAAACGTCAGTACGATAAAACCTCATGGAACTATCAGTTCGATGAAAACGGCTACGCCAAACGTGACGACACGTTGAGTGACCCGCGCTGCGTGTGGAACCTGCTGAAAGAGCACGTCTCCCGCTATACGCCAGATGTAGTGGAAAATATCTGCGGCACGCCGAAAGCCGATTTCCTGAAAATCTGTGAAGTGCTGGCATCAACCAGCGCGGCCGACCGCACCACAACCTTCCTGTATGCACTTGGCTGGACGCAACACACCGTTGGCTCGCAGAACATCCGTACTATGGCGATGATCCAACTGCTGCTCGGCAATATGGGCATGGCCGGCGGCGGCGTGAATGCGTTACGTGGCCACTCCAATATCCAGGGTCTGACCGATCTGGGTTTGCTGTCGACCAGCCTGCCGGGCTATCTGACGTTACCGTCAGAAAAACAGACCGACCTGCAAACCTATCTGCAGGCCAATACGCCGAAAGCCATGCGTGCCGATCAGGTCAACTACTGGAGCAATTACCCGAAATTCTTCGTCAGCCTGATGAAAGCGTTTTATGGCGATAAGGCGCAGAAAGAGAACAATTGGGGCTTCGACTGGCTGCCGAAATGGGACCAGATGTATGACGTTATCCACTATTTCCATCTGATGGATAAAGGTGAAGTGAACGGCTATTTCTGCCAGGGCTTTAACCCGGTGGCATCGTTCCCGGATAAGAATAAAGTCGTACAGAGCCTGAGTAAGTTGAAGTATCTGGTGGTCATCGATCCTCTGGTCACCGAAACCTCCACCTTCTGGCAGAACCACGGAGAGATGAATGACGTGAATTCTGCGGATATTCAAACCGAAGTGTTCCGCTTACCGTCGACATGCTTTGCTGAAGAAGACGGGTCAATCACCAACTCCGGACGCTGGCTGCAGTGGCACTGGAAAGGCGCGGAACCGCCGGGTGAGGCTATCAATGACGGTGAAATCCTCGCGGGTATTTTCCATCGTCTGCGTAACCTGTATGCGACCGAAGGCGGCAAAGGTGCTGAACCGCTGCTGAGCATGAACTGGCATTACAAGCTGCCAGATACTCCTGCGTCGGACGAAGTGGCGAAAGAGAACAACGGCTACGCGCTGGACGATCTCTTTGATGCCAACGGTGTCCAGATTGCGAAAAAAGGCGAACTGCTCACTAGCTTTGCACAGCTGCGTGATGACGGTTCAACAAGCTCTTCCTGTTGGATCTACGCCGGTAGCTGGACAGAAAAAGGCAACCAGATGGCTAACCGGGATTCCTCAGACCCTTCCGGTCTTGGCAATACGCTGGGTTGGGCATGGGCGTGGCCGCTTAACCGCCGTGTGCTTTATAACCGCGCGTCGGCGGATATCAACGGCAAGCCGTGGGATCCGAAGCGGATGCTTATCCAGTGGAACGGGACGAAATGGGGCGGCAACGATATCCCTGATTTCAATACTGCACCGCCGGGCAGCGCTACCGGGCCATTTATCATGCAACCGGAAGGAATGGGACGCCTGTTTGCACTTAACAAACTCGCCGAAGGGCCGTTCCCGGAACACTACGAGCCGATGGAAACGCCACTTGGCACCAATCCGTTGCACCCGAACGTGGTATCAAACCCGGTTGCTCGTCTGTATGTCGATGACGCGCTGCGTCTGGGTAAAAAAGACAAGTTCCCGTATGTCGGTACGACGTATCGCCTGACGGAGCATTTCCATACCTGGACCAAGCACGCGCGGCTTAACGCCATCGCGCAACCGGAGCAGTTTGTGGAAATCAGCGAGCAGCTGGCGAAGAGCAAAGGTATTGCCAACGGTGACAAGGTGAAAGTCAGCAGCCAGCGTGGGTTTATTCGCGCCGTTGCGGTGGTGACTCGTCGCCTGCAAACGCTGAACGTGCATGGTCAGCAAGTGGAAACCGTCGGGATCCCGTTGCACTGGGGCTTTGAGGGCGTGGCGCAGAAAGGGTATATCGCGAACACCCTGACGCCGAATGTCGGCGATGCCAACTCGCAAACGCCGGAATACAAGGCGTTTCTGGTCAACATCGAGAAGGCGTAAGGAGCCACGCTATGTCAATGGAAACACAAGACATTCTTAAACGCTCGGCAACCAACGCTGCCACTCCCGCGCCACGTGCGCGGGACTACAAGCAGGAAGTCGCCAAGCTTATCGATGTCACCTCTTGCGTCGGCTGCAAAGCCTGCCAGGTCGCCTGTTCAGAGTGGAATGATATTCGCGATGAAGTAGGCCACTGCGTCGGGGTTTACGATAATCCGGCCGATCTCAGCGCCAAATCCTGGACGGTGATGCGCTTTAGCGAAACCGAGCAGAACGGCAAGCTGGAGTGGCTGATTCGTAAAGATGGCTGCATGCACTGCGAAGATCCCGGTTGCCTGAAGGCTTGTCCTTCAGCCGGAGCCATTATTCAGTACGCCAACGGTATCGTCGATTTCCAGCAGGATAACTGCATCGGTTGCGGCTATTGCATTGCAGGCTGCCCATTCAACGTGCCGCGCCTGAACAAAGAGGACAATCGGGTCTACAAATGCACGCTTTGTGTCGATCGCGTCAGCGTCGGCCAGGAGCCAACCTGCGTAAAAACGTGTCCGACCGGGGCAATTCATTTTGGCACCAAGCAAGAAATGCTGGATGTTGCAGAACAGCGTGTCAGCAAACTGAAAGCGCGCGGGTACGCCAATGCGGGTGTTTATAACCCGCAGGGCGTGGGCGGTACGCATGTGATGTACGTGCTGCATCATGCTGACCAGCCGGAGTTGTATCACAAACTGCCCGCTGAACCGAAAATCGACACGTCGGTGAATCTGTGGAAAGGCATCCTCAAGCCGCTGTCAGCCGCCGGATTTATCGCCACCTTTGCTGGCCTGATGTACCACTACATCGGGATTGGGCCAAACAAGGAAGTGGATGATGAGGAGAACGAAGATGAGTAAGTCAAAAATGATTGTCCGCACGAAGTTCATCGACAGAGCCTGTCACTGGACGGTGGTGGTGTGCTTCTTTTTGGTCTCGCTGTCTGGGATTTCGTTCTTCTTCCCAACGCTGCAATGGCTAACTGAAACGTTCGGTACGCCACAGATGGGGCGCATACTGCATCCGTTCTTTGGCGTGCTGATTTTCGTCGCGCTGATGTTTATGTTCGTGCGCTTTGTGCGTCACAACATCCCGGACAAGCAGGATATCCCCTGGTTGAAAGGCATTGTGGAAGTGCTGAAAGGCAACGAACATAAAGTGGCGAAAGTTGGGAAGTACAACGCCGGGCAGAAAATGATGTTCTGGACCATCATGAGCATGATTTTTGTGCTGCTGATAACCGGTGTCATTATCTGGCGGCCGTATTTTGCGGACTTTTTCCCGATTCAGGTGATTCGCTACAGCCTGTTGATTCACGCCACTTCGGCGATCGTGTTGATCCACGCCATTTTGATTCACATGTATATGGCGTTTTGGGTGAAAGGGTCGATTAAGGGCATGATTGAGGGCAAAGTGAGTCGTCGCTGGGCTAAAAAGCATCATCCTCGTTGGTACAGTAAGGTTGAGCTGCGAGAAGCGCAGCAAAAAAGCAAGACTGTCTAAAAAAGCATGGCGCCTTACTCGGCGCCATTTTTTATGCTTCTCGTTTTGCTAACGGGCGCAATCCTGATACATCAACCCGCTTTTCGGCTTCTTTCAGGCTCCAGGCCTGTTGCAGGTTGAGCCACAATTCAGGAGAGCTGCCAATCACAACCGACAGCTTAATTGCCATTTCCGGCGTAACCGCCGCTTTGCCGGCCAGCAGGCGGCTGGCGGTAGAAGGGGCTATGTTCATTGCACGCGCGAACTCACGCAGGCTGATGTTCAGTTCTTCCAGCTCCTCTTCGATGATATCGCCGGGACTTGAAGGGTTTGCCATTTTCATCAGTGATAATCCTCATAGTTCAATACATGGGCGTTACCGTTAAAAAACTCAAAGGTCAGACGCCAGTTTCCTGAAACGGTGATGGCCCAGACACCCTGACGTTCACCTTGTAATTCATGTAGCCGATATCCACGGAGGTTAAGATCGGTGACTGTTGTCGCCTCGTTCATCATGCTCAATCGGTTAAGTAAACGTTTGACATGCTTGGGGTTTACCCCAGACGCGTCTTTAAAAAAGAACAGGTCGCGTAATCCTTTATGTCGGAAGCTCATGATCATCCATCGCCATCCTTGTTCCTTCATGAGGAACAGTGTAGTGAGTGTTGCGTGTGACGCAACAACTATTTTGCGTCCACGTGAAAGTACTCAGGGGATGGTGCACCTGAAAGGCGCGTGGAATGGCGTTAAGGCGGAAAAGGGGCTGAAAGCGGCTCGCAAGAATGCAAAAATCCGGCCTCAAAACCGGATTTTTTGTCACTGAAGGGGATCAGAAAATCTACACAAACTTCGCCAGAGGGTCGGCGGCGGCAAAGGCGACGTCGCGCTCGGCTTTCGGGGGATAAATCAGTTCATTGGTGATGGCAATTTTCAGCTTTTTGGCCTCTTCGCGCACCAGTTTCACCTGTTGATCCCAGCCTTCGGTATACACCGCGCCCCAGGCCCCTAAATCCAGACAGGTTACATAGTTCACCTGACGGTATGGCAGAGCGGGTACGTCCAGCAGGCTTGCCGCGGCGTTATGGCCTGCAAATTTACCTAGCTGAATAGCATGCTGGCAGGTCATCAGGGCCGTGTTTCCTGCGTCGTCAGTCTTAGCATGAGCCATATCGCCGGTGGCAAAAATGTTGCTGTAGCCAGGGATTTGCAGGTTTTCAGCGACGATAAATCGACCCAGCGCATCGCGATCGGCTGTTAAATTCTCGCCGAGTGAACTGGCTTGCACGCCTGCCGTCCAGACAACCGTCGATGCTTCAATGCGTGTGCCGTCCTGAAGGGTAACGCCTGAGGCATCAACAACTTCAACTCCTGCGTTCAGACGCCATTCCACGCCCAGTTCTTCGGAGGCATCACGGATAATGTCACGCAGGGCTTCGCTGTAACGCCCGCCAATCACTGAACCTCGCTCAACTACGACTACTTTAGTCTTTGTCTCTGCGCCAAACAGCGCTTTGAGGCGGGTAGGGAGTTCAGTCGCCAGTTCAATGCCGGTAAAACCGCCACCGCACACCACGACGGTATTGCGGGCTTCACTTTCTGGCCGGGAAGAGAGCGAGCTGAGATGTTCTTCGAGACGCTGCGCCGTTTCCAGTTGGTCGATATCAAAACCGTGCTCGGCGATGCCTTTGATACCGAAGTGATGCAAGCGGCTGCCGCTCGCCACAACCAAACGGTCATAGGTGATGAAGGTGGATTCCGCTTCCGCTGTTTTGTACCAGACGCCATTCTCTGCTGCGTCGATACGCTCGGCATGGCCCGCGATGAAGCGAATATTCAATTCAGTGAACAGGGGCTGAAGATCGGCGGTCAGCGAGGTCACGTTTTCCTCATAAAAGCGCGGTCGGACTCGGAGTTCAGGCTGCGGAGCGAGGACGGCAATCTCCAGCGATTGATTGCCCTGTAAGTGTGCCAGACGCGCCGCACTTACCGCAGACCACATGCCTGCAAAGCCGCTACCGATGATGAGAATACGTTGTTTCATGGGACTTCCTTCTGCATTTTTCAGGCCACTCGGCCCCGATAACTGCCACTATACTTGTCGGAGTTAACTCCGACAAGATCTTTCTGAGTTTATGCGTTATCATCGTCGCGACTTATGAAGAAGGGGGCGATATGGCCTTTTACAGTTCTGGCGTGGAATATGGCATCCACAGCCTGATGAATATGGTGGATGCCAAAGGCAACGAGCGCGAAATGAACGTCCGTGAGATGGCGGAGTTGCAAAACGTGCCGTACGACTATCTCGCGAAAATTTTTACGCGGTTATCCCGTGCCGGGCTGGTGGTGAGTTCAGAAGGCAAGGGCGGTGGATTCCGTCTGGCGCGTGCCAGTGAACTGATTACTGTGCTCGATGTTGTGCACGCCATCGACGGACAAAAGTCGATGTTTGAGTGCAAAGAAATTCGCCAGCGTCTGGCTTTGTTTGAAGAAGCGCCCCCGGCCTGGGTGTGTGACGGACCTTGCGGCGTGCGTTCGGTGATGGACAGCGCGCAGCAACGCATGGAAGAAGAGTTAGCCCGACATACGATCCTGGATTTGGCGCGCAAAATGCACCGCAAAGCCCCGGATACCTTCGCCATTGAAGTCAAAGAGTGGATTTCGAACCGTCGCACACAGCAGACGAAAAGTGTCTGAAGCCATGTTCTGAATTACAAACGGCGCCTTAATGGCGCCGTGTGTCTTTTTGGGCTGAGATTAATGACGCAGATCGATAACCATACGACCGCGAATCTGGCCTTGTTCCATTTCTTTGAAGATAGCGTTGATGTCGCCCAGTGGGCGCATTGTTACTTTCGGTACCACTTTGCCTTCGGCAGCAAACTGGAACGCTTCAATCAAATCCTGACGCGTGCCAACCAGAGAGCCGACAACCTGAATGCCATCCAGTACCAGGCGTGGGATATCGAGACTCATGGATTCTGGCGGTAAGCCTACTGCCACAACACGGCCGCCAGCGCGTACTGCATCAACCGCGGAGTTGAACGCCGCTTTCGCGACCGCTGTGACGACAGCCGCATGTGCACCGCCCGTTTTTTCCTGCACGATCTTCGCGGCATCTTCACTGCGGGAATTGATGGTTAAATCGGCACCCATCTGCGCTGCCAGTTTCAGCTGTTCGTCATTCACATCCAGCGCAATGACTTTGGCATTGAAGACGTTTTTAGCATATTGCAGCGCCAGATTGCCCAGACCGCCAAGGCCATAAATAGCAATCCACTGACCCGGTTTGATACCAGAAACTTTCACCGCTTTATAGGTGGTGACACCCGCGCAGGTGATGCTGCTGGCTGCGGCGGATTCCAGTCCGTCAGGCACTTTCACCGCGTAATCGGCCGCCACGATGCACTCTTCGGCCATGCCGCCATCGACACTGTAGCCTGCGTTTTTCACATCACGGCACAGCGTTTCGTTGCCGCTATTGCAATATTCGCAGTGCCCGCAGCCTTCAAAGAACCAGGCCACGCTGGCGCGATCGCCAGGCTTGAGGGACGTTACGCCCGGCCCCACTTCTTTCACTACCCCAATGCCTTCATGACCCAGGATCACCCCGGTTTTATCGCCAAAATCGCCATTCTTCACGTGAAGGTCAGTGTGACAGACGCCGCAACATTCCATCTTCAGCAAGGCTTCGCCATGGTTGAGTGGGCGAAGGGTTTTCTCTGTGACAGTGACTTGATGATCGTGTGTAACTACAGCAGCCTTCATAGATTTCTCCTTTTAGAAATGAAAATCTGCAATGCAGGCACGGCGTTTTGAGGGACGTCGTTACTTCTTTAGGGTTAATGCTTTTGCACTGAGAAGCAAGAGATCGGAAACACAAAGTCATAATTTTACAGGAATTGGTAGGATAAGCCGCCACCAAACCCATAAGTTTGCTTTATATTTGCGCACGGAATCACTGAAAAAAAACAGGCACCGAAGTGCCTGTCAAAGAGAGGTTAGAGCGTTTCCAGCCGCTGAGTCAGTTCGGCAATTTCCTGCTGCCATACCTTCTGCGACTGCGGTTTTTGATGCTTTGGCTTACGGGCTTTATCTTCCGCCAGTAAGGTTTCAAGCAGAACCAGACGTTCAAGCAGGGCATCATTGTCGTGATTTAGCTCAACGGGCGCCGATGCTGCTTGACGCTGTTGCTCTGGCTGATGTTGCTCACTCAGCCGGGCCCATGCGGCGTCGGCATCTTGCCATTCCTCCAGTTGTCCATCGTGGATCAGCCAGAAGCGATTGCAGCTCTGTTGCATCAGATGGCGGTCATGGCTGACCAACAGCACGCCGCCGGCAAAAGTTTGCAGCGTTTCTGCCAACGCTTCTTTGCCTTCCATATCCAGATGGTTGGTCGGTTCATCCAGCAGCAACAAGCTATAGCGCGCCAGCGTCAGGCCGACAAACAGCAATCTCGACCGTTCTCCGCCGCTAAGGGAATCCACTCGTTGGCCGTGACGCATCCACGGAAAACCAGCGCTAATCAGTGCCATTTTTCTGTCCTCTGGCGCGGGGGCAAAGGGCTCCAGCGCGTCGAACAGTGTGGCGTCATCGGGCAGTTGATGTAACGTCTGATCGTAATACCCGAGATTCACCCGAGGATGAATTTTCAGCGCATTCTTCTCAGAATTATCACAGTATTGTTGCCAGATGAGCCTGAGCAGCGAAGATTTCCCGCAGCCGTTGCGGCCAATCAGCGCCACCCGATCGCCGCTTTTTAGCCGCGCGATAGGGACACTGAACAGCGCTGGGGCTTCAGGGGCCGGTGAGACGGCAAGGTTCTCCAGCTCCAGCAAGCGGTCTGCCTGCAAGGCATCGCCATGAAGCTGCAATTGCCACTGGCTGCCCGCCGTCACGTCGGTTTGTGATTCCTTCAGCCGCTCGACCTGTTTCTCCATTTGTTTCGCTTTGCGTGACAAATCTTCGTTGTCATACACGTGGCCCCAGGTCGCGAGCCGCTTCGCACTGGCCGCCACACGGTCAATCTCCTTTTGCTCAGCTTTGAAACGCAGGGCATCACTTTCATCCCGCTCCGCCAGCGCCTGGCGTGCCGCGCTGCAGGGAAGGGTAAAGCAGTGCACTTTCTGGTCTCGCAAAATCCAGCTGGTGTTGGTGACGTTATCGAGCAACTGCCTGTCGTGCGAGACCAGAATAAAGCTGCCATTCCAGCATTTGATAAAGCTTTCCAGCCACAGCAACGTGGGCAAATCAAGGTGGTTACTGGGCTCATCGAGCAGCAAAACATCTGGCTGTTTGATCAGTGCGCGTGCCAGCAGTAGACGCGTGTGCTGTCCACCGCTCAGCGTGGCGGACGTCAGCCCAGTGTCGGCAAGGCTAAAGCCCATTTCAGCGAGCAGGGCTTCGACGCGCCAGCGCTGGCTGTCGTGTTCACTGTGAGGGATGTTATCGAGAACAGCCTCCAGCAGTGTTAACGGTGCCAATGAATCAGGCAGATGCTGTTCAACACGAGCCACCAGACAGGCACTGGCTTGCGTGACGTAGCCTGAAGAGGGCGCAAGGGAGCCATCCAGCAGTTTCAGCAGGGTACTTTTTCCGCAGCCGTTGTAGCCAATCAGCCCGACGCGGTCGCCTTTTTTCAGGGTAAAAGAGAGATCGGAAAATAACGGACCGAAGGCCGTTTCCATGCACAGAGAGTGTGCGCTCAGTAGTGTGCTCATAGAACTTACTCAAGTGTTACTGGCGTCGAAACGCCTCGTCAAAAATAGCCGACGATAACTCAGTAAGCCCGAGGGAAGGGATTTACGCTTTTAGTGTCTTCGCTCAAGCAGAAGTTATCGCAGCACGGTACGAGTAACGCTTGAGCTGGCACGATCACCAAAAGTATGTGAAACATTGAAAATTTCACAGTACAGCATGGGGGTCCTCCTTATGTATTCAGCAAGTTGATGGGTGAAGGCAGTGTAGCGGGGATGTGTGGAAAGAGGAACCCTACGATTTGTCGTAGGGTTCACAAACTGAGCAAAGATTAGATTGAGGTGCGGCGGTAGCTGCGGTATTCCGGCTGCCAGAAGTTATCATCGATAGCCTGTTGCAGCGCTTCGGCTGAGGTTTTCACCGCCACGCCTTGCTGCTGCGCCATTTTACCGACCGCAAACGCGATGGCTCGCGAGACAACGTGAATGTCTTTCAGCTCTGGCAACACCAGCCCTTCGCCGTTATTCACCAACGGTGAATGCTTCGCCAGCGTTTCACTGGCCGACATCAGCATATCGTCGGTAATACGGGAAGCGCCGGAGGCAATCACACCCAGACCAATTCCCGGGAAAATATAGGAGTTGTTGCACTGTGCAATCGGATAGGTTTTTTCTTTCCACACCACCGGTGCAAATGGGCTGCCCGTCGCAACCAGCGCACAACCTTCCGTCCAGGTGATGATGTCCTGCGGTGTGGCTTCAACGCGTGAAGTCGGGTTAGACAGCGGCATTACGATAGGGCGCGGGCAGTGCTTGTGCATTTCACGGATTATCTCTTCTGTGAAGAGCCCGGTTTGCCCGGACACGCCAATCAGGATGTCCGGCTTCACGTTGCGCACTACATCCAGCAGCGACAGCACGTCTTCGCTGGTATCCCACGTTTGCAGGTTTTCGCGCTTTTGCACCAGCTTGTTCTGGAATGGCAACAGGTTCGGCATCTGATCGGTCAGCAGCCCAAAACGGTCAACCATGAACACGCGGGCACGCGCTTGCTCTTCGCTTAACCCTTCACGCTGTATTTGCGCGATGATTTGTTCTGCAATGCCACAGCCCGCAGACCCCGCTCCCAGGAACACGATTTTCTGTTCGCTTAACTGGCTGCCTGCTGCACGACTGGCGGCGATCAGCGTGCCGACAGTGACCGCGGCGGTGCCCTGAATATCATCGTTAAAGGAGCAGATTTCATCGCGATAACGGTTAAGCAGCGGCATCGCGTTTTTCTGCGCGAAGTCTTCGAACTGCAACAGCACGTCTGGCCAGCGTTGTTTGACGGCCTGAATGAAGTCGTCCACAAACTGGTAGTAATCTTCATCCGTGATACGTGGGTGACGCCAGCCCATATACAGCGGATCGTTCAACAACTGCTGATTGTTGGTGCCCACGTCCAGCACTACTGGCAGCGTATAGGCCGGGCTGATCCCGCCGCACGCGGTATACAGCGACAGCTTACCAATAGGAATGCCCATCCCGCCGATACCCTGGTCGCCCAGGCCCAGAATACGTTCGCCATCGGTGACCACAATCACTTTGATGTTGTGGTTTGGCACGTTCTGCAGAATGTCGTCCATGTTGTGGCGGTTTTCATAGGAGATAAACACACCGCGGGAACGACGATAGATCTCGGAGAAACGTTCACAAGCGGCACCCACCGTAGGGGTGTAGATAACCGGCATCATCTCGTCGAGGTGGTTTTCGACCAGACGGTAGAAGAGGGTTTCGTTGGTGTCCTGGATATTGCGCAGGTAAATGTGTTTGTCGATTTCCGTTTTGAAGCCCTGGTACTGGATCCAGGCGCGCTCGGCCTGTTCTTCGATGGTTTCGACCACTTCAGGCAGCAACCCTAACAGGTTGAAATTACGGCGCTCTTCGATGCTGAACGCGCTGCCCTTGTTGAGCAACGGAAACTCCAGCAACACGGGACCAGCATAGGGAATATAGAGAGAACGGTTTTTTTTATGGTTAAGTAACATTACACGCATCCTTTGTCATCACGTCAGGCCCGGAGTTGCAAAGCGTTAGGGTCTGGCAGGGTCTTCGGCGCGGCAAAGTATAAAGCAAGTGTTAATGAAAGTGAGTTGATTAATTAAAAAAACACCTTCTTTTGGCAAAGAAGGTGTTTGTCATTATCGAAAAGCGCGGCTGTTATTCGGCGCGACGTTTGCGGCCGGTGGCGTGAGCGTGGTTAACCTGAGTTTCCGAATCGCCCTCGATAAGGACTTTTTTCTGATTGGACAGCTTGTAGTTCAAGCCAAGGATATGACGTGCCTGACGGTTCGATTTCATTCTGACTCCTTTAATCCTGTGAATGGTTTCAAGGCCAACACCGGCGAGGCCGGTCGAAATGTTACCCATAGAGCAGGTGAATCATTGCCTGCGAGATTGATAGTTGACCATTCTGCGCAAAATAGCAACACAGCCCGTCCGTTTCAGGAACTCTCCGAGGGTTTAACCCTTTGTGCGACCGTCATCCGACCGCCATTTCCCTGGACTATGCTGATGATTCGCTCTTTTTGTGTTCAACCCGATCCAGCCATGAGGTCCGTCGATGAAAGTTTTAGGTTATGCCGCACAAAACCCAACGACGCCGCTAGCGCCGTTTTCCTTTGAACGCCGCGAACCGCGTCCTGACGATGTGGTTATCGAGGTGCTTTACTGTGGCGTTTGTCACTCTGACTTGCATCAGGCGCGCAACGACTGGGGATTCAGTACTTATCCCATCGTGCCGGGGCATGAAATTGTCGGCAAGGTGGTGGCAGTTGGTGACAGGGTCACTAAATTCAAACCCGGCGAACTGGCGGCGATTGGCTGTATGGTCGATTCCTGCCGGGTTTGTTCTCCGTGTAAGGAAGGGCTGGAACAGTACTGCGAGGAAGGCAACGTCCAGACTTATAACGGCCAGGACCGCCACGATCACCAGACAACTTACGGCGGTTACTCGCAAACCATACTTGCCAGCCAGGACTTTGTTTTGCGAATTCCGGAAGGGTTGGATCTGAAAGGTGCCGCGCCACTGCTGTGTGCGGGCATTACTACCTGGTCGCCACTGCGCCACTGGAATATTGATGAAAGTAGCAAAGTTGCAGTGATCGGGCTTGGCGGCCTGGGGCATATGGGGCTGAAGCTGGCCCATGCACTGGGTGCTGAAGTCACGCTATTCACACGTTCACCGGGGAAAGAAGCAGATGCCCGTCGTCTGGGCGCGCACAACGTGGTGTTGTCTACCGACAGCGAGCAGATGGCCTCGGTCAGGAACCAGTTCGATCTGATTATCGATACCGTGCCGTATGAGCATGATATCAACCCGTATCTGCCCACGCTGGCGCTGGATGGCACGTTGGTGTTTGTCGGTTTGCTTGGCGATACGCCTGAATTTAATACTATTCCGATGCTGGTTAATCGCCGTTCAATCGCCGGTTCCGCAATTGGTGGCATCGCCGAAACCCAGGAGATGCTGGATTTCTGTGCAGAGAAAGGCATTGCGGCGGACGTCGAAGTTATCGACATCCAGCACATTAACGAAGCCTATGAACGCCTGCTGAAAAGCGATGTGAAATACCGCTTTGTGATTGATATGGCCTCATTGCAGGCGAGCTGAGCAGCGTGTTCTATACTTATTAGCCCAATGGAAAGAGGAGAGAACGATGACAATCCATAAGAAAGGTCAGGCTCACTGGGAAGGGGATCTGAAGCGCGGTAAAGGGACAGTCTCTACAGAAAGTGGAGTGCTGAATCAACAGCCGTATGGCTTTAACACCCGCTTTGAAGGGGCAAAGGGCACCAATCCGGAAGAGCTGATTGCCGCCGCCCACGCCGCCTGTTTCTCGATGGCGCTGTCACTGATGCTCAGTGAAGCGGGCCACACCGCCACGTCAATTAACACCGAAGCGACAGTCTCGCTCGATAAAGTAGATGCAGGATTCGCCATCACCAAAGTCGCGCTGCAAAGTAAGATTGCGGTGCCGGATATCGACGCGGGCAAATTTGATGAAATCATTCAGAAAGCCAAAGCCGGTTGCCCGGTATCACAGGTGCTGAAAGCTGAGATCACTCTCGATTATCAGCTGAACTAAATGGGCTGATTGCCGGGTGGCGCTTGCGCTTACCCGGCCTACTGACACAGGCCGCTGAGTATCAATTCCGGGGCAATCAATTATGACGCCAACAGAACAAATCGACCAGCTAATTGCCAGTTTGGGCGACTGGCGAGGAGAAATGTTGGCTCACATTCGCGCCTGTTTTCTGGCGGCAGACGATAACGTCACTGAGGCCTGGAAGTGGATGGGAAGCCCTACCTGGGTTCTGAATGGCAATCTGGCGGTGGCGAATGCGCATAAAGAAAAGGTGAAGGTGACTTTTTCCCATGGCGCGAAGCTTGACGATCCGGATAAGCTGTTTAACGCGGGTCTTACCGGCAACCAGTGGCGGGCACTTGATATCGCTGAAGGGGACAAGCTGGATAAAGCGGCGCTGGTGGCGATGGTACGCCGCGCCATTGAGTTTAATCGGCAAAAATGAGTGGCTATGTCTGAGATGAAAACCCTAAGTTCGCAGGAGATTTACGCGAATCAGTGGATGCGCCTGAAAGAGGATCGCATCGAGCGAGCAGATGGGTCGCAAGGCGTTTATTCCGTGATTGAAAAACCTGATTTCGCCGTTATTGTGCCGGTATTCGAAGGCACTATCTGGGTTGTTGAGCAGTTTCGCTATCCGCTCGGCAAAAGGACAATTGAGCTTCCGCAGGGCTCATGGGAACTGAGCCCGGACGCCGACCCTATTGCTGTGGCTCGCGGTGAACTGGCGGAAGAAACCGGTCTGTTGGCGCAAAAAATGGAACAAATTGGCTACCAGAAACTGGCTCAGGGCTATTCCAGCCAGGGGTATCACATCTGGCTGGCAACGGATTTTGTCCCCGGCTCGCAAAGCCTTGATGCAGAAGAGGTCGGCTTAACCTGCCGTCAGATGCCTGTTTCAACATTCGAAGCGCTGATTGCTGAGGGCAAAATCAGTGACGCAACTTCTGTGGCAGCGTTTTTGCTGGCAAAGCTAAAAGGTTTTGTGTGACATTGTCACCTTTATGTTATTGACCTCAACCGGCTCAGACTGAACGCTATAGCTGCGCCGGAAGCCAATACTGCCACCCATAAACTCATTCTTACCGCTTGTTCTTCCAGTACCAGCGAGCCATGACTCGCCAGTATCGCCAGCAGAACCCCGACGATAGCAGCCCCGATACATTGACCAAACGTACGCGCTATCGCCAACACGCCGGAGGCATAACCGCTGTGCTCCCGTGCCACATTCGACAGCATTTCCCGGTTGTTCGGGCTCTGGAAACAACCAAATCCCATCCCACAAATCAGGCTACGAAGCCCGACATCCCACGCGGCAGCATGATCCGGAAGCGTTGCCAGCAAGCCTAATCCCGCGACAAAGACCAATAGCCCGCAGGTTGAGATAAGTGACGGCGAATACTTGTCGGCTAAGCGACCGGCATGCGGGGCAACCAATACAATCCCGACAGGCCACGGCGTAAACAGTAAAGCTGAAGTTAGCGCGTCGTAGCCATAGACACTCTGAAACAGGAAAGGCAGCGCGATAAAAGTTATCCCCTGGCTTATAAATGACGCCAGAGACGTCAGCACGGCCAGCGAAAAGCGACCGTTGGTGAAGATGACGGGCGGCAACAACGGCTTGGCTGCTCGTCGGATTTGCCAGATGAATGCAAAGCCACTGACTACGGTCAACAACGCCCAGCACAGAATGGCGGTATTGAATGAGTGCACCTGCGAAAAGCTGTTTGCCGTCATGATCAATGAGCCGAGCAGAATGGCTGAAAACACCGCTCCTGCAGTATCAAAAGGCTCATTACGAGACGGCGGCGCATGAGGAATCGCTTTCTTCGCCAGATAGAGCGCGACGACTCCGGGCACGATATTGATAGCAAACAGTGATTGCCAACCCAAAGTTTCCAATAAACTCCCGCCAATGACCGGTGAAATAGCGGTACTCGCCGCAATCAATAACGCATTCAAACCCAGAATTCGCCCCAGTAAGCGCCCCGGAAATATCGAACGCAGAATAGCGGGAGCAATACTTAATGTGGCTGCACCGCCTATGCCTTGAATCACTCGCATCGTGAGTAGCATGTCGGCGGAGGTGGCCAGCGCGCAACCCAGCGAAGAGAGGGTAAAGACGCTCAATCCAAACAGGAACACCGGACGAAAACCTAAGCGAGTCGCCAGCGCAGCAAAGATGGCAAGCGTCATCGCCGCAGAAAGCAAATAGCCATTAGCAAACCAGACGGCGACGGTTGCGGAGACTTGCAGTGAATGCGCCATTCCGGGAAGGGCAATGTTGATCATCGATCCATCAAAGACCGCCATCACGGTGGATGTCATCACGGCAGCCATCACGCTGGCGCGAGCTTTACCCGGCAGGCCTTCATCGCCCGGTTGGTCGGAAAATAGTTCCATTGTGAACTCCTGAATACTGGTGTTTTGTTGCAGGAACTATAATCATGGAGGTCATAAGGCGGAAGGCGCATGGATTGCACTTTATAGTTGCATTGAACGCCATCTCTTAACGTAAAGGAAAATGATGTCCGATCCTGATTTCAATTTGCTCATCGCGCTCGACGTGCTGCTGACTGAAGCGAGCGTTGCGGCAGCTGCACGTCGTCTGAATTTGAGCTCCTCGGCGATGAGCCGCACACTCAGCCGTTTGCGCGATGTTACCGGCGACCCGATTTTAGTGCGTGCTGGGCGCGCGATGGTGCTGACGCCCTGGGCTGAAGCAACACGCGACAGAGCGAGAAACGCCGTGCAGGAGGCAAGGGCGGTGTTGCTGCCTTCCTCCGAAACTTTCAGTGTTCAGAACCTTGAGCGCCTGTTTACCGTGCGTGCAAACGATGGCTTTGTGGTGGCTTTTGGCCCTCCTTTAATCGCCGCCATTGCGCAAGCTGCCCCTAACGTCTGTTTGCGTTTTGCACCTAAGCCCGAGAAAAATTCACGCTATTTACGTGAAGGATTGGTCGACCTTGAAATCGGCGTTCAGAGCAATATGGGCCCCGAAATTCGTCTCCAGCGTCTGTTCGAGGATCGCTTTATTGGCGCGGTTCGTAAAAATCATCCTTTGGCTTTGCAGCCGTCAGTCAGTCTTGAGGATTACACTGCCTGGGGCCATGTCGTTGCCGCCCCGGATGGCACGGTAAGTGGATTTGTTGATGAGGCACTGGCGGGTCTTGGGCTGACTCGCAAAGTAGCAAGCGTTGTGCCAGGCTTTCCAACAGCATTATCGGTAGCGCTTGCGTCGGATTTAATTGCGCTGGTGCCAGCGTTGTATCTGATTAATCAACAGATGACCGACAAGCTGCATGTTTTTGAATTACCGTTTAAAACCCGAAGTTTTACCGTGTCGCAGATGTGGCATCCCCGCATGGAAAGGGACCCGGCGCATCGCTGGCTTCGTCAAACAATAGTGGACGTGTGCCAGCGTCAATTTAAAGAGAAACAGGGGCTCTGAATGCTCGACTTTATTACTCATATGTTGGTTGATACGCCGCTGTGGGTTTATGCGCTGTTTCTGTTTTTACTGTTCAGGGGAATAAAAGCCCGGCGGCCTGCAACGGTGACGCTGCCAAAGCTGGCGATCATTCCGCTGATCTTCCTGTTTTGGGATCTCTACGATCTGCTGATTTACCGACACCTTAGCGTGTCGATTGTTCTGCTGTGGATTGGTGTGCTGTTTATTGGCGCGTTACTGGGATACATGTTGATTCGTCCTGAACGTATTACCCGTGGAACTGAACCTGGAACACTGCATCGGCAGGCTGATTATTCCGCCTTACCGCTAATGATGACGGCGTTTGCCATCAAATATGTGTTCGGCGTCATGGCGGCCGTCGCGCCTGCAACTATGCACAAGCCCATCATGAGTGGAACGGCGGTAGTGGTCGGCGGATTATTTGCGGGGAGCTTTATTGGCAAATTTACGCGTTATTGCCGATGCTATTTTGCAGAGGGGCAAAAAGGGTAATTAGGACGATTCGGGGGCAAACTTTTTGGTTTTCTCAGTGGCGCAGTCTACATTCATTTATTGATAAAGTAGCCATACTTTGGCTACCAGTACGATCAGGAAAAATAATGACAATTCATCGTAATACGTTTGCTGCAGCCGCTGTGCTTTCGCTGTTCAGCACTTATGCTTGTGCCGAGGCCGATCTCGGTTCTATCGATCTCTTTTCCAGTCAAAATAAAGAAAGCCCGGTTCCGAAAGGCTTTGTCGTCGGGGCCGCAACAATTAGCGGACAGGCTCGTTATCAGGGGCAAGATAACTCAACCTATTTTATTCCTGGCGCGCTCTATTTTGGCGACCAGCTCATGTATCTCGGCGATCGTGCTCGCTACTATTTTCACGTTGATGACAACTATGCGCTTTATGGCTATGGCCGTTATCGCTTCGGCAACCTCGATCCAGGTGATGCCGACCAGCTGCACGGCATGCACAAACGAAAAGGGGAGTTTGAAGCGGGTGCAGGGGCAACGCTTATCACGCCTTATGCACTCCTGACGGCACGTTTTGCCTCTGACGTGACAGGCCGAAGCAACGGACAAGAACTGCTTTTATGGGCCGATTTCCCCATCGTGAAAGATAATTTATTAGTGATGCCGGGCATGGGGATGATGATCCGCAGTGACAAGATGGCGAACTACTATTTCGGCGGCGTTTCTTCTTCTGAAGCCACACCGCAGCGCAAAGAATGGGACACCGGCACCACGTTTTCGCCAATGGCGGCAGTGATCACCAGCTACCGTTTCAGCCCAAACTGGGTTGGCTTGTTTGCGGCGAACTATGAGTTTTACGACAAAGATATTGCCGACAGCCCGATCGTTCAGCATAACGGCGAATGGTATGTCATTGCTGGCGTTGGCTATACCTGGTAAAGCACCGTCGCCATCACAGGAGGTATGACACTTAATGAAGATCATATTTTCTCCACTCCTCCTGCTGGTGGCTCTTATCCTGCCTGAAAAAAGTTTTGCTGCACCTGACGGCAGCCGCATCCGCCATCGGGCAAATGCAGTGCTTAGCCTGATGAGCTATACCGTTGTGCCGGACGTCACGGCGAGTGATCTCAATATCGGCAGTGGTTCCAATGAAAAAAACGAACTGGATATCACCCAGTTTGGTGGCGGGGCTACACTCAGCGACAGCTTTCCTTTGTATCTCGAAGGTACGATGGGTTACAGCCGCTTCGACCCTAGCTTTGTGTTATCTGACGGAACGGAAAGCCGCAAAATCCCCACCAAATGGAACAGCCTGACCGCCACGGGCGGCATAGGCTGGGATTTTAAACTCTATACCGACAAATGGGGCGGCAACCTGGTGTTGCGCCCGATAGCCAACTTTATGCTGGGAACCATGGCCAGCGATGTTCGTATCGGCAGTGCCGTTATCGAGCGGCGGCGAGATGCCGATTATCAGTTTCTTAATGGTGGGCGACTCAATGCCTACGGTCTTGGCGGATCGTTAATGCTGGATTATGAGCTGATATCAGCCCCACAGGATATTGATGTCGAACTTCGTTATTCCAGTATGAGCCTGCAAACCTTTGGCAGCACATCTGACGTGGTGCAAGGCGAAGCCTATGCGCAGAACCTCGGACTCTATCTGCGCCGCCGTGCACCGATTTCTGACTGGACGTTGCTCAAAAGCCCGGTGCGTTATGTTCTTGAAGGGGCGCACACCGAATACCTCGGCGATCAACGCGGGGAGTTAGGTTTTAACAGCCTGAGCTCGCTCGGATTAGGGATCGAAATCGACAGCAGTAAATATCCGGTGTTTATCACCCGAACCCGACTCGTTGCCCGCTACATGTTTGGTGAAAATACCAGTGGGTACGGTGTCGGTTTGGCGATGAGTTTCTAACAATATTGTTGTGCAAAAATCCGGCAACGCTGCTTGCATAAACGAAGGGCAGGAGTGGTGAGGATTGGCAGAATTTACACAGCAACGCCATTTTCAATATTCTTTTTATAAAACAATTGGTTAAACTCATTGTTTTGCCTTTTTTCTCTTTTTTTGATTTTTTTAGCAATATTTCACTCGCTCATACGTCTACCTCAGCACGAACACATTTTGAAAGAGAGAGACAACATGAGAAATTTTGATATGCACGATCACCATCACCCCCATCATCGTCGTGGTTTCGGCGGCCACCGAATGGCTAAACCTTTACTGATCGGCGCGGCACTGTTTGTGGTGCTTGGCCTGTTGGTGATGTCTTTATGGAACGCCTTGCTGCCTGCCATCATCGGCGTGAAAACCATTGGATTCTGGCAGGCATTAGGCTTGTTAGTTCTGTGCCGCATTCTTTTTGGTGGACTGGGTTTCCGCCCGGGTATGTTCGGTGGCATGCGTCGCCGTATGCACGAACGCTGGATGCAAATGACGCCGGAGCAGCGTGAAGCCTTTATGCAGCAGCGTCGTGAAGGGTTCGGTCGTCATGGGCATCGCGGTCACTGCGGCTGGCATTCACACGGTGAAGACAAACCGCAGACGCCGCCACAGCCTGAAGACGCTCAACCAAAAGCACCAAACGCTGAGTGAGTGACATGAAATCGGGCGCAGCGGGGCAGTCGTTACTGATTTCAGCACTGAATAGCTGCCGGTCACGGGTCTCCGCTTTTATCCGTGGCCGAACCGCCGTTCGTGAAGATGCGGACGATATTTTGCAGGAAATCACCTATCAGCTGATCAAAGTCGAACAACCGGTGGAGAATGTTGCCGCCTGGCTGTTCCGCGCAGCGCGTAATGAATTGACCGACAGAGCTCGTAAAAAGCAGGAGCTGCCGCTTTCTGGATTGTTCACCACGGAAGACGATGCTGATTACCCGGAAAACGAAATTGCTGAAACGCTGTTTGGCACGCCGCAAACGCCGGAAGATGACTATCTGAAAACGTTGCTGTGGGATGAGGTCAACGAAGCGCTGGCCGAATTGCCGACCGCACAGCGTGAAGTATTCGAACAAACCGAGCTTTATGGCCTGAGTTATAAGGAACTGGCAGAAGAAACGGGGGACAGCGTTCAGGCATTACTTTCCCGCAAACATAAAGCCGTGCTTTATTTAAGAACGCGATTGCGTACGGTTTATGACGAGATAACGGCGGACTAAAAGAGCAGGGCGAAGACAACTTCGCCCTGTCTGATTAACTTCCCCAGCGGTTCCTGAGGTAATCCACCGCTTGCTGAGTTTGCGGCTGATTGAGGTTATTTTCTCGGAACAAAATAGTGCCGCTGATGTTAGGCAATGACTCATTGAGGTCGAGCTGTTTTTTAAGCTCCGGCACGCCACCGCCCACCATCCAGTCAGGTTCATTCTTCGACGGCATGCCCACTTTATACAGCGCAATGCCGATATACAGCCGGGTATGCGTCGGTTTCACCACATCGGCCCACCATTTAGCCAACACATCGTAACGTGCAGCATCACGGGCGAAAGGCCAGTAAAGCTGAGGCGCAATGTAGTCCAGCCATCCTTGTTGAACCCAGCGACGGGTATCGGCATACGATTCGTCATAAGCCTGAGCGCCGCGCGTGTCTGAACCTGCGGGATCAAATGAGCGATTGCGCCAGACACCCGCCGGGCTCACGCCGAACTGCACGTTAGGATTGAGCTGTTTAATGCTGCGCGACACCTGCGAAATCAGCAGCTCGGTGTTATGCCGCCGCCAGTCGGCCTTCGAGGCAAAACCCTGGCCGTATTGACGGAAGGTCTGGCTGTCGTTCAGCGCCGAGCCTGGCGACTCAGTATAGAAGTAGTCATCGAACTGCACGCCGTCGACCGGATAACGCGACACCACTTCGGACACGATACTGGTGATCCAGTCCCGCGCTTCAGGGATGCCTGGGTCAAGAACATAGCGATCACCAGACACTCTGATCCAGTCGCGATGCGCGACAAACACGCTTGCCGGATGCAGCGAAATCGTGCGATTGAGCGCCGCCGTTGTCCCGGGCTTGATGTTGGTCGAAACGCGATACGGGTTAAACCACGCATGCACTTTCATGCCGCGTTTATGTGCTTCGTCGAGCATGAACATCAGCGGATCGTAACCCGGGTCCTGACCAATCGTGCCGGTCAGCATATCTGACCACGGTAAAATCTGCGACGGCCACAGCGCGGTGCCATCCGGCTTCACCTGGAAAAACACGGTGTTAATGCCGAGGCTTTTGAGCTTATCGAGCTTATCGGTCAGCGCTTTCTTTTGCATGGCGGCGCGAGCAGCCGGGTCGCTCACATTCACTGAGGGAATGGGTGGCCAGTCTAGACGCGAGACAGTGGTCAACCACACGCCACGTACGGGTTCGTGGTCAGAGAATGATTTATCGGGCAGCGGATGTTTGGCTACCGGCGGCAGCGGCGTCACCAGTGATTTTGGTGGTTTAGAGCCGCAGCTCGCAAGCACCAGCGCAGTCACAATCAAAAGGCTGGTGCGGATTAAGGGAAGGCGACGTGTGCTGATGATGGTATCCCTACATTTATCAGGCATGAGCTGGAAACGATATTTTGGTCCTATTCTCAGAACAGAGCAAGCCGTCCGGTGCATTGCTCAGTGCGTCTTACCCTCCGAATCTTATTTATCGGAACCTTGCGGATAATGTGGATTGTTATTCAACCAGTTTAACGCCATCTGACGCTGTTCTTCCGTCACGATGCCGTCAGGATTACCGTCGAGGCCGTAGCGCTGAGTCTGGGTAGCTAATGCCAGCTGATAGGGAATAGTGCGTGTGTAACGCTTCAGCGCTTTGGCGATTTCCACCCCGGGAAAATCAATGTCACGGCGGCTGGCATCGGCAATCAGCTCCTGCATAATACCGCTTTTCATCGGCAGCGGTGGATCCCTGTCAAAAAGCAGAGGCCAGCTTTCACGCAGCAGGATGGCACGTTGAGACTTATCCAAAATCAATACCCGTCGCTATCTGTTTGTTTTTAACAGTATAAAACAAAGATGCGTGGGGCGTAGTGGATGGGGAGAGACGACTTTTGGTAGGTATTTGGGCTATTGCTGCGCATTACGTTGGATAGACTGAAGTAGCGTGTCGAGCAGGCCAGGGAAACGGGCGTCGAGATCTTCGCGGCGAAGCGAAATCATATTCTCTCTGCCTTGCGGACGCTGCCAGATAACGCCGCTGTCGCGCAGAACGCGCCAGTGGTGGGTCATCGTCGATTTCGCCACGTCCTGGCGCAGCGCGCCACAGCTCAATTCACTCCCATCGGCCAGGGTTTTTACTATCTCCAAACGCAGCGCATTGCCCAATGCAAAAAGGACATTTTCAAGGCGGATTTGTTCACGTTCTGGATGGTTGGCGATCATACTGTTCCTGTGTCTGCGGGCGCGGTGGGTGGCCGGTAATATACCGAAAGCCCACGGTGAACGCCATGCGAGAAGCCACCGCCTTGTCGATAGCTACGATAGATAAAATAGTTCGAATATACTCGTACAGTTGTACTATTATAGACGCCGTGAATGAAGAGCGGCCACTTCCGGCCGTTCACTACCCGTCAACTGACTAAGGACGCATCATGCCCCGACCCATCCCTCTCGAACGTTATCGCAACATCGGTATCTCCGCGCATATCGATGCCGGTAAAACAACCACCACTGAGCGCATTCTGTTTTACACCGGAATGAGCCACAAACTGGGTGAAGTACACGATGGCGCGGCAACCACCGACTGGATGGCACAGGAGCAGGAGCGGGGGATAACTATCACTTCCGCCGCAGTTAGTGCCTTCTGGCCGGGCATGGACCGGAACTTTGAACCGCACCGGATCAACATCATCGACACCCCGGGCCACGTGGATTTCACCATTGAGGTGGAACGTTCCATGCGCGTGCTCGACGGCGCGGTAATGGTCTATGACTCCGTGGGCGGCGTGCAGCCGCAGTCTGAAACCGTATGGCGGCAGGCGAATAAATACCACGTGCCGCGCCTGGCGTTCGTCAACAAAATGGATCGGCCCGGCGCGGACTTCTTCCGCGTCGTGCAGATGATGAAGGACAGATTGAAAGCTAACCCGGTGCCGATTGTCATTCCCGTCGGCGCAGAAGAGCATTTCAGCGGCGTGGTGGATCTGATCAAAATGCGAACCATTCACTGGGATGATGAAACCCAGGGAATGACGTTCAGCTACGGTCCGGTGCCAGACGATTTACTGGAAACCGCTCAGTTGTGGCGCGAGAAAATGATCTCCGCAGCGGCGGAAGCCAATGAAGCGCTGATGGATAAATATCTGGAAACCGGCACGCTGGATGAAAGTGACATTGTCACAGGTCTGCGTCAGCGCACCATCGCCGGTGAAATTCAGCCAATGCTGGCGGGAAGTGCCTTTAAAAATAAAGGTGTACAGCGAATGCTGGATGCGGTCGTCGAGCTGATGCCGTCGCCGCTGGATGTTCCGGCCATTGATGGAATTGATGAAAAAGGGCAACCGGCGGAGCGCCACCCGAGCGACGATGAGCCGTTCTCGGCGCTGGCGTTCAAATTGATGACCGATCCGTACGTCGGCCAACTGACCTTTATTCGCGTTTATTCGGGCGTTTTGAGGAAAGGCGATGCGGTGTATAACCCGGTCAAAGGCAAGAAAGAGCGTATTGGTCGGATCGTGCAGATGCATGCTAATGACCGGCATGAGGTCGACGAGTTGCGAGCCGGTGATATTGCTGCCTGTGTCGGGCTGAAAGACGTGACCACCGGCGACACGCTTAGCGACCCGGATAAGGTGATCACCCTTGAACGTATGGAGTTCCCGGAACCGGTAATTTCGCTCGCTATCGAGCCGAAAACCAAAGCCGACCAGGAGAAAATGGGCATCGCGCTGCAACGGTTAGCATCGGAAGATCCGTCTTTCCGGCTACATACCGATGAAGAGTCCGGTCAGACCATCATTTCCGGGATGGGCGAACTGCATCTGGAAATCATCGTCGACAGGATGAAACGCGAGTTTGGCGTGGAGGCCAATATTGGTCGTCCGCAGGTGACCTACCGGGAGACTATCCGCAACGCGGTGAAGGAAATCGAAGGTAAGTTTGTGCGTCAGTCCGGCGGGAAAGGGCAGTACGGTCATGTTGTACTGTCGCTGGAGCCACTTGAACCCGGCAGCGGTTTCGTTTTTGAAGACGCAACAAAAGGTGGCGTGGTGCCGCGCGAGTACATTCCTTCGGTGGAAAAAGGCCTGCGTGAAGCCATGAACAACGGCGTGCTGGCGGGATACCCGGTGGTGGACGTCAAAGCCACGCTGACGTTTGGTTCATACCATGACGTCGATTCGTCGGAAATGGCATTCCGCATGGCGGCCATCTTTGGTTTCAAAGAGGGAGCGCGTAAGGCGGAGCCGGTGATTCTCGAGCCGGTCATGCATGTGGAAGTGGAAACACCGGAGGATTACGCCGGGAATATCATGGGCGATTTATCCTCCCGACGCGGGATGGTCCAAGGCATGGAAGAGCGGTTTGGCAGCCAGATAATCCGCGCCGACGTGCCGCTGGCCGAGATGTTCGGCTATTCCACCACCCTGCGATCGATGTCTCAGGGCCGGGCCACATACAGCATGGAGTATCATCATTATGCCGAAGCCCCACGCAACGTGGCGGACGAGATAATCGCTAAACGGGCGAAAGCCTGACCTAAAGCGGCAGTGTCCTTCGGGAGGCTGCCGCTTTTTTATGTTAAAGGGCAGGGAAGTCAGCACCCTCTGTTGCGCCAGGCTTTTAGAGTCAGTAAGGTGGACGAAATTTTCAAGTAATCTTAAATCAGCAGGAAAAAGCATGACTGGCCAGCCCTCAAAAGATCCGTTACACGGCATCACTCTGGAAGCATTACTCAACACACTGGTCGCCCGATATGGCTGGAACGAGCTGGCAAAGCGCATCAATATCAATTGCTTCAAAAGCGACCCGAGCATCAAATCAAGCCTGAAATTCCTGCGTCGTACGCCTTGGGCCCGCAAAGAAGTTGAAGAGCTGTATATCGATTCGCTTGAGGATGTGAGGGATGCTGAAGAAAATCCTCCGGCGGAAAACCCTTGGGCGAACTGGCAGGCGAAAAAGACCGAACAGTAATTTGGCAGCAACTGGCCTCAGAATCTGAAGAACCAACGGTTTGTTATCCGTTGGATTTTTTATATTCCGTAAAGAAAACCGGGCTGTCAAAAGCAGGCATGTGAGGTTACAGGTTTCCCGACGGCGACCACTTTTTGGCTTTCAGGATCGACGTTGAGCACAATCGATCGCATTTGAGGACAGAGGAGCTCCAGATTCTTTTTGCTGCACTCGGTTTGCAGCCATCGATGAACACCGTCGTCCATCTGTACGCTATTGAGCGTCGCACCGGGACTGCATTCAAATCCTTGTCCCGTCGCTTTGAGTCTTGCAGCATCCAGACTCATGCCAACCAGTTTCATCTCATCGACATCCCTGGTATGCGCTTCGGAAGAAACGCGGGTCAGTGAACAATTTGTCAGAACGAAAGCGAGAGGTAAGAAGTGAAGTGTGTTGCGTCGTTTTTTGTTGAGCATCGGCGGAATAAGTCAGGTTGTTGTGTTTCAACTGATTGTTGCTGGTAGTGTGCCACTGAGCAAGAAGTAAAACGTTGAGCTCGATTGAAGATGAGGGAAGTGCAGCGTTGGGCGGAATCATAGGGAGGTTTTACTGTCTGGGTACTCTTAGATATCATTTAACATAATATACATTATGCGCACCAACATAGTATCAGGCAGAATCCAGCGTTTTGCGGTCATCCTTGGCCTGGTCGCTGATGGCCTCTGAATGCTCTTTTCCTGCGCAGACACACACTGGCCATCTGCTCATTATTTTCTGATAACACGTTCACGGTATCCTCACTGCAGATCGTACACATTGTTCCACCTGCTCGTCTCCATCTTCGACTGGCTTTCTGACATTGACGTCGTATGCAATGTCTCTGTAATCATCTGAATGTTGAATGCTATACTCTGCATAACTTTTTTGTGATGAATTAAACCATCAGATTTTAAAATGTTGACCACAATGTCAACTCAAGGCTGGCGCAACATGATTAACTTACATAATTTTCGAAAATTCGACCTTAACGTCATTCCGATATTTTTAGCGACCTATAAGCATTCCAGTATTAAAAAAGCGGCTCAGGAGTTGGACACCTCTCCCTCCAATGTCACCCAAAGCATCAATAAGCTGAGAAAACATTTTAACGACCCGCTTTTTGTCCGCGTTGGCCAGGGGATCGAACCGACTGTGTTTTGTGCCCAACTGCATTCAGCTTTGTTGGCAAGTTTTAGTGATCTGTACGGTTCTGTGTTCAGTGAAGATGCCCGTGAAGAGATTGTTATCTATTCCCCTGATGCACCAATGCTTGATTTTATTAACAAATACTCTGAGGCACCGGATACCGACTCGTTACCCAAGATAACGCACATCAGTGCAGTTGTTGATGCCAATATGGCCACTGAGCTTTTCTCATTCAGAAAGGCAGACATCATCATTACCCATGAAAAAATGTTCAGCCCTGGTGTTATCAGTCACAAACTCTATAAAATGCGGGGATTCATTGCCTATAGCAGCCAGCATCCCCAAAAGGCGGCGTTGACTGATTTAAAGAACAACACTCAGGTGCTTCTTGAGACCCCTTGGGTGACCATCAACAACAACAGCCACTCCTATTTCCAGTCTATTCGAAAAAACAATCCAGTGATTGCCGATATTATTAAACATCGCAAAAAAGTGGTATTCGAAAGCAATGTGCACAATCTCAATCTGTTTTTTATTGAGAAAAATAATGCCATCGGATTTATTTCTGAGATTTTGTATGAAAACATGAGCGAGAGCAGTCGTCAGAAAATTAGCTTACTCCCTGGCCCGGAACTGGAAATTGATATTTACATCAATTATAGATCCAGTGAAGCGAATTTATTGAAAGTGATAGATATTTTCAAAGGCGCGTTAAAATAGAAAATGGCCCCGCGATGAGCAAGGGCCATTACATTTTATTATTTTACTATCAGAAGTTGAACTTGTAGTTCACCATCAGACCTTTATCGCTGATACCGTCCTCTTTCCAGTGGAAGGCTTCCAGTGACGCCGCGGTGTTACCAGCGTGATATTTCACGCCGACCTGCGCCATACTGTTGATGCCCCCGCCTTTCTGACCGTCATCCACGGCGAAGTTCTGCCCGGATGCGCCCTGCAAAGAAGCGGTTTTACCGCTGGTTGAGTAGCTCAGGTTCGGGCCACCCTCAACGGTCGCAGTTGCTGCCCAGCCATTTTTACCGGCGTAGCTCAGCTTCATGCCGACCACGGAATCCACGGCGGTTTCGGTGGTGCTGTTCATGTTGAGGTTGAAGTCACCTGCCCCGGTTTCTTTGTAGCCGTCGTCCAGCGTGTGGCGCAGTTTAACGCCGGCATACGAGGCAATATCCAGCCCTTCGCTGAGGTTGAAGGTTTTACGGCCTTCAGAGCGCAACTCAAGATATTGCTGCTTAGTATCAGCCGAGGCCTGTTTGTTCACATCGCCGTAGTTAATACCGCGCTTGCTGTCGAGCTGATGCACGTCATAACGCAGGCCGTTGTTCCACGACAGGCCACTTTCACCAATCGGCATGGCATGATCCAGACCAAAGAACTGACTGTAACCGCCGGTAATGCCATCCTGACCGGCACTGACGTTGCCGTCGCCGTCCAGACGCGCGATACCGTATTCCATGGTTAACGACTGGTTGTTACCGAAGCCCAGTTTCTGACGCAGTGCCATCATATCGTATTGCGTGTCATTGCTGAGTTCTGCACGCGGATCGCCCTTCGCCACTATGTTAAATGACAGACCGTTGTTAATTTCCGGTGCCGCATCGGCCAGCATATCGAAGCGGTTGCTGAGCACGCGCGCATCACGGGCAACATTCAGTGCCTGGCTGCCGCTGATCTGCTTCATGGCTTTGGTCACGTCTGATGAGGTCGCCATATTCAGGCTGCTATACAGTTCGTTGTTGGTGTAACCCTCATCCAGTGCCGCTGCAACGCTGTTGACGCTGCTGTCATCCACCACCGAGGTATAGGCGTTTTTGCTCATGGTGACGTCAACGTTGCCGCTGGTATCGGTGGTGCCCTGCGCGCTCCATACCACGCTTGTCGAAGCGATAGCGTCTGCGTCGGTGAGATTGCTGCCCTCAACCACGTTGTCAAAGGTCACGGTGGTCGCGGCGGTGCCAGCGGCAAAACCGGTATTCACCTCAACGCCGTTCATGCTGGCGTTGTTGACCATCAGCTTACCGGCGCTGCCGTCGGCGCTGGTGCCCACCACGTAACCATTGAGATCGTTGGTAGTTGCTGTGCTGACTGTGGATGAACCACCAGAATACGGTGTGATAGTAGGTTCAGTTGGCGCAGTGTAATCGACGTAGTGAACTTCAGTCCCGTCGCCGCCTTCGCCGCTGCCTTCCATCGTTGTGCCAGTCTGTTTGATAAGCCCGGACCCCGTCACGCTGTCATCAATAAACACCGTGCCGTTGTTGACGATATGTCCGTTGCTGCCGAGTTTGCTGAAGGCATAGGAATTGCTGGCGTAAATATTGATTACCCCGTTGTTCTCAACCACGCCGTTTGCAGTGGCGTCTGACTCCAGCTGCATCCCGACCATGCCTGTCTGCGCGGTGCCTTCGGTACCCACGTTAATGGTGCCGTTGTTCACCATCATTGAACTGCCGTGTGCGGACATCGCCACGTTGTTGTTCTTGTCGATATTAATGGTGCCGTCGTTAATGGCTTTGCTGGCAGCACTGTTATTGGTAGTGGTTACCTGCCCGTTAATCACCCCAGTTGTGCCGTTATAGACTGTGCTGCCGCTACCCGCAGTGGCAATATCCGCATCGCTGTTAACGGTACCCCAGTTATTGAACTGCCCCGACCACAATGATTTGTCGTCAAGCACCACAGTGCCGCCTTCGAGGTTGTTGAACACCCCACTTTTATCGACGCCGACATGGTTGGCCGTACCGGCATTATTGAAGGTGGAGGCAGCGGCGAAGGTCACTTTATTAACCGTGCCATCAGCTTCATTGTTCATGACGGCACTAGCAGAAGACCCTTTCCAGGCGCTTACTGTTCCACTGTTGTTAAAGGTGCTGGCCCACTGCTCAACGCTGGCCATGGTGCCCGTATTATTACCCGCGGAACTTGAGGCAATGACGGCTGAACCCGTCACGGTGCCTTCGTTAATGAAATTACCATCGGCGGTCACCTTACCGGTGGTTCCCTGGTTGGTATATTCGCCACCTTTGTTGATGGTGACGCCACTGATGTTACCTGTTGCTTCGTTGGTCAGATGGCCACTGTCTGTTACGGTGATATCACTTCCGGTGACGGTGCCTGCATTGGTGACATAAGCCTCAGCGACACTGGAGGTACCCAAAATCAAAGCCTGATTAGATAATGCCAGGGTTTCCCCTTGCGCCGTAATCACATCGCCATCATTCCAGACCACTGCCACAGCACTGTCGGTCGGGTTATACGTCTCAGCATTTTCGCAATTGCCATCGGTGCAAACTAAGCCGTAGTTGATAATTTTGCCGGAGCCATCGTTATAGAAAGCCACCCCGTTATCGGCATTGATATTAATCACCCCGGTGGTGTCGTTAATCGCAGTGCCACCGGCGTAGACCGCCATGCCAACCAGCGGAGCCGTTGGGTCGTAGTTCCCATCCTTCTCGAGGTTAATGGTGCCCTGGTTAACCACGGTATTATTGCCATAGGCCGCCATGCCCGCACCGGCATTATTAATGGTAATGGTACCCTGATTGAGAGCGGAAGAGCCGGTTTTGCCATAAGTTGCGTCATGGTCGCCGCCAGCCCCCATACCCACTGAGTAATCAATCGCCCGGGTACCAATATTTGAAGCCAGAGTGGTGGTATCATTCGGGTCGACCCATAACGCATCGGTCGTGATGGTGCCATTATTGACGGCATAACCGCCACCGTATAATCCGGCCATGCCGACAGCGCCACGTCCAGCCATATCGATAGTGCCATTATTCACTACCGTGCTGCCGTCAACCGCAGCAACCATTCCCTGAACGGAAGTCGCCTTATTATTGAAGGTGGTTTGTGCGTAGACACCATAGACATCAGGAGTGTTCACCACGCTGTCCTGGTTAATCACTTTTCCAGTTATCACCGCACCACTCTCATTGACGGCCGTGCTGCCAAACTCGGTGAGTGTCCCAGAGAGTGCAAATAGATCTTTTGAGGTTGAAGTTGCGCGGTTAAGGGTAATTTCACCCTGGTTACTGACCAGCGTGCCGTTACTAAAACTCGTCACGACAGAGATATTGGTTGACTCGATAGCCCCCTTATTAACAACGGATGAACCATCGTTGGCAGTGATTAATGTCGACTCTTCCCAGGACTTATCAATTGGGTCTGCATCAATGACAAAGCTTGCCCCGTCTTCAATTATCAGAGAGGCACCATTTGTGAGATCGAAGAAGGACTTCCATACTCCGGATTTAAATTCGCCGCTCAGGGTGGATTCACCGTTCAGGACCAACGTCGACTGGCCATCGACTGAAACAGGAGAATCATAAGCGAGGCCATAGCGCCCGTTGGCAATCTCATCGCCAGCGGCGGTATCCGTCATCGCATCGGTTTCGCCGACCAGATGAATACCCTCGTTCAGGGTGACGGTGTTACCATCGCCCTTCACTTTTAGCCCCTGAATCTCTTCTTCTGTTCCACTGGCACTGCCATACTTCGAACTTGCATATTCACCGTCACTGATCACGGTTAAACTGCCGTCGAGGGTGACATTGTTATTATTGCCCTCGACGTTAATGCCGACTGATGGGTCCAAGAAATAGTCAGCGGCGTTATCCGCAGTCTGGTCTTTATCGACCACCATGTTGCCGCTTAGCGTTACGGTATTACTTTCACCGGTCACATTGACACCGGTGGCTTTTTGCCCGGTCACGTTGATGGCGTTGGATTCAAGGCTCACAGTGTTCCCATTACCGGAAACATCTAACCCTGTTGAGAAATCGCCGACGTTCAGATCGCCGGTTTGATGGACGGTATTACCGTTGCCATCGACAGCCACACCGGTGGAATGGATATTTTCATCGCTACTGCTCACAGTAGTGGTACCGCCATTGGTGATGGTATTGCCATCGCCGCTGACCAGAATACCCTCCGCGCCTTCGGTGGCGGTGATATCGCCGGTATTGCTGATGACGTTATTGTCGCCATAGATTTCGACACCAATGGAGTCTACGCCGTTGGCGCTGGTCGCTCCGGTGGTGGTAATGGCGTTGTCGTCGCCGATAATAAAGCTGCCGGTAGCGCTTTCTGTGGCCGTTGAGTCTCCGATGCTGACGGTGTTGTCGCTGCCATCAACTATCTTGCCCGCATTACCGTTGCCGGAGGCAGTGCCGCCGCTGATGGTGACGGAGCTGTTGTCGGTCAGCGTCATGTCACCAATATCGGTCAGCGTCAGGTTGCCTTTGTAATCGTAAACCGCGGCTTTGGTGCCATCGCCGCTGATCATATCCAGCTTAATAGTGTTGCTGGCCTCATTGACTTTGTACTGATTCAGCAGCGCAGTTCTGCCGTCAGTTGTGTTGGTCAGCGTCCAGGTGCCGTCGCTATTAGTGGAAATGTTCCAGACGGAGTCACCCACGGCCAGCGTTTTCGCCCCTTTATCAATGGTGACGTTGTTGTTATAGGTGGTGACCGTGGTGTCAGTTCCACCGCCGGAATCGTCGCCACCAGAATCATCACCGCCAGAATCACCGCCGGAGTCACCGCCAGAATCGCCACCGGAATCACCGCCAGAATCACCGCCAGAATCGCCACCGGAATCACCGCCAGAATCGCCACCGGAATCGCCACCGGAATCGCCGCCAGAATCGCCACCGGAATCATTGCTGCTGTGGTGGCTGTCACCGTCGCTATTGGTGGCCGCTAAGCCGACCGTCGCCAACAGCGCAGTCGCACCACCGGCAACCCACGCCCAGGTCGTTTCTTCGTCAGCGTTAACCACTGGCTTCAGGCACACCGGAGCGAGCTTCTCTTTTTGCTCTTTCGTTAATTTACTGAGATCACTCGGACACTGAATCTCCGTTTTCTCTTCCGCGGGCTCAGTTGGATCCGCCCACGCCATATTTCCTTGCAGAGTGAAGGCAACACACAGAGAAAGTGTGCTCCTTTTTAACATTTTTTTACTGGTTGCCGGTTTCATGGCATAGACCCTTCTGTGATTATTGAATACGCTTTCCTCTCCGGTTGGGAGATAAGAACAGTGTTGGCTGAAATGTTAATTCATTAACTTAATACTCGATGAATTAACATTTCATTGGTAATGGGAATACTTTACTCAAGGGAATTTGTCAGGATGAAATTCGCTTACTAGCAACCTGTATTCCCGCCGCTATGTATTCCGACATAAATAAATTGTGTATAGATACGGTGTTTATGCCTAATCCACGGAGCAGCACTCTTTTATAGTTGTGCATACTTTTCGCTGATTGTGCTTTTTCGCTCACGCACGCCAAATAATCTGCCAGCCCACTGGCGGCGTGACCTATGCGCCGCATGTTGCGGCCAGAGGGAGCGTTAAAAGACCTCTGCATCCCTTTCCTTCTGGTATGCGTTATCTGCTTAAACGTCTGTAATGAAGACCGAGAGGGAAAGAAACAGGAGTGTACGGTCGTGTCACTTAAATCAAAATCAATAAAAAAAACAATGGCTCCAGAAACCTGGCGCAACTGCTTACAGAGCTGCAAATGTGCCTGCCGATTTGTGATAAACACATAAAAGAAATCAACACCTTTGAGCAATTTGTTATTCTCAATGGCTTTTAAGGGTGTCAATACCAGCACTGTGTCACCGGGCGATTGCAGTGATTTAAATCCCAGCGAAAAAAAAGAGTTATCCGAGATAACACAGATCACATTCATGAGAAAATCCATTTCAAAATTACTGTGAGATGTCTATGTAATGGCGTTATGAAATCACCATTTTACAAATATAGTTAAAAATACCGGTAATAGAAGAGACGAAATCATCTGCTCCAGGTGATTTCAGCCTGTATTCATTCTTTTGAGTTTACTCCACCTCAATGTGCAGTAAGAATATTCAACGCCAGCAAAGTATACATCAGTGAATGATTAGCTGGGAAAATAAATATTTGCATTCATCATGGAGAGGAAAAGGCTTAACAAGCTGAATTGTATAGGATAGTGGTATAATTCACTCTCAGTGCTTTATTAATTAATTATCACTAAATGTTGTATGAGCGGTTATCATTCGCAGGTGGCGGGTAAATAGGACGTGTTGTCTCTTCATGTCTGCATTAGGAAACAGTGGTGTCATTCATGATAGTTATGACACCAGTCTCATTCTGGTTGGTTCTTAGTCGCCCCTCACTGCCATTCCGTTTCGGTGACTGTGGCCTTCTGAGTCGCTCGTTTGAACAAGCACATTTCCTTTCCCTGCTTGCCATTCATATGTTTTTGCGGATAAACACCCTGCTGTAGCAATACGGAATACCCGACTGAATCATCAAAATGCGTAATCGCCCGGATCACCTTGACGTTTTTCAGCCCGCTGGCATTTTTACAGGCAGCTACCATCGCTTTGTCGCCAGCGTTCCAGGCCTCAGTCGTGGAACTTTGGGCGGGCTGAATCACCAATGGCAGCAACAAGGCGAAAGCAAACGGCAACATCTTTTTGCGGATAGTCATCGGATTAAGGCTTGTGTTTAACATGTGTGGCCCTTTGGGTTTCGTGGCAATAACAGCTGAAATTACAAGGAACACAACCTCAGTTCAATCATTGGGCTGGCTTTTGAGACTGGACCTACACGTCACGCAAACACCCTCATTATGATAATATTTCGCATGTACCCTCGCCTGCTGAGTAGAATTACAGGCTGATTGAAGCAACAGCGCTATGTTACAAAATGGGAAGTGAATAATGATTAACCGCATCCAGATCCAGAACTTCCGTTCAGTGCGAAATATCGACCTCGAACTGGGAAAGCTTAATGTGGTGTTTGGCAGCAACGGCTGCGGGAAATCAAACGTTTATAAAGGTATTCAGTTACTTTCTGCGGCCGCAGACGGCAAGTTTTCAACCCATCTTAGTGATGAAGGCGGACTTGAGAATGTGATGTGGTCCGGCAACAGCCCTCTTTCTGCCGGGCAGCCACGGCGCATGGTTCTGTCTTGTCAGACGGATGATTTCGATTTTGAAATGCAAATTGGCTTTCCGGATAAGCTGCCCTATCCTACGCACTTTGCGTTAGATCCTGTTTTAAAAGAAGAAAACATTTGGGTGGGCAATGTTGGTCGGCGTCCGAGTGCTAATGTCTTACGTCGAAAAAACAGCGCAGCTTTTTTAGTCGACGTTGATGGCCATAAAAATGCCTATTCTGATGCGGTATATGAAAATGAATCTATTTTTGGTCATCTGGGCGAGCCGCATAAATATCCTGAAGTCTCTCAGGTCAGAGAAACCATGCGCAAGTGGCGGTTTTATCATGAGTTTGATATGTCGAGGAAATCCTCGATCAGAACCGCGAATATAGGCCATCGCTCCCCGGCGTTGTTCAGCGATGGGTCTAATCTGGCTGCAGCATTTCAAACCATTATTGAAATTGGCGACGCTGAGCTGCTGACGGAAATATTGGCTGATGCGTTTCCGGATTGTTCATTCTATTGTGAAAACGAGCATTCCTTATTTGTGATGAAAATGCGGCGTAAAGGCGTTAATCGTCCTTTGCTGGCCAGTGAGATGTCTGACGGGACTCTGCGTTTCTTATGCCTGGCGGTCGCGCTGCTAAGCCCTCGCCCTCCTTCGTTTTTTGCCTTGAATGAACCCGAAAACAGCCTTCATCCTTTACTGTTGCCGGCTCTGGCAAAACTGATCGTCGAATCATCACGCTACTCACAAATCTGGCTCACCAGCCATTCCCCCGATCTTGCCGAGCATATTTCCGACCACACCTCATTCCAGCTTTATGAACTGGCGAATGAATCAGGTGAAACGGTGATAAAAAGCCGGGGATAATCCCGCGAACATTTCCGCTCCTCGCTCACGCTTTTTCAGCGAACTGTCATACTCATACGATGAAGCCCATGTGATGACATCGTCGCGGCAAGTGTGATGAATGCCAGGAGCGAGGCATGCAAAATACGGCATTAAAAGATCCCAGCAAATACAACTTACTGCTCCTGCTTTCATGGGGCGTTCTCTATTTTTTCCTGGGCTATGTTTCCCTGACTCTTGATGATCCTGGCAGCCGAATTGCTTTTATCTGGTTGCCTGCCGGTGTTGCCGTCAGCGCTTTTCTTCTTTTCCCTCGCCGAAACTGGGCGCTGCTGTTTCTGTCTTTGTTTATTGCCCGCCTGCTTCTTGATGTCACCTTTCGCCATTCCTTGTCGGTTTCACTCGGGCTGTCAGCGATTTCTCTGATGAATGATTTCAGTATTGCGTGGTTTGTGCGCCGCTTCACTCGCGGCCGCGATGAGCTGTTTAAAGTGATTAACTGGATAATGGCAACGCTGTTTATCAGTGTGATTGCGGCTTTTTTGGGGGTGATGTGGCTTTCGTTCCTTCAGGGAACGCCGCCTCTCAAAGGAGTCTGGATCTGGTGGAGCGCGAATGTCACAGGCACACTATTTGTTACGCCTGCACTCGTCGGGCTGGTCTCGCTTCGCACTAGCTCAGGGTCTGTGTCTAAGCGACTATCACTGCTGCTGATTATCGCCATTCTGCTGATCACTCTTCTTATCTTTACCAGAACGCCACCCACCACCGAAAACATGGCACTGACCTACTCCGTCGCCTGTCTCCCGTTGGTACTGGTTATGCTCGTGGCCATACTTTGCAACAGTCGTCTGGCATCAGTGGCGTTTATCCTTTTCAGCATCGTTGTGATGGCGGCCTCGTGGTATGAAACCGGACCGTTCTACCCTGGCAAGCTAACCCTGGATGAGTCGATCATTTTGGCTCAGTGCTATTTGTCAGGTTCTGCGTTGTTGATTGTGTTTGTACGGGCTCAGAAGCGTTTTCGGCGTGCAGACTCTGGGGAGTACCTTATCCAGGACATCGCCTATTCGCTTGATCCCTTAACCGGCAGCCTCAGCTGGAATCCCCATGCCAGCTCGCCACTTCGCGCCGAACTCTCGCCTATCACGACGCGCGAAATGTTGCTGGCCCATATTCCGGACGAAAACCATAAAGTGCAGATGCAGTCCAGATGGCAGGCAGTGCTTGAACATCAGGCTGTCGAAGATGGGTTTCGCTTTAGGCTCCATCTTGATGGCCATAACCCGATATTGATGTATGAAAGCAATACGCTGCTTATCGCGGGAAGTGAGAGTGATGCCATTATCGGGTTTTGGACTGAAGCCAGAGTCGGTCAGCCTGAGGGAGAACGTTAGTTATGCTACAAATCGCTTTATTACTGGCTGGCGCGGCGTTTGTGCGAAAAGCCGCACCGGTTCTCATGCTGGCTGGTGTTATTTGGGGTGGTCTGGGGTTGTCCATTTTTATCGACGGTCTGCAAGGGGAAAGACACTTCCCTCTGCATATTTTTGGGTTGTTATTACTGGCTGATAGTCTGGTTGCTCTCATGTTAGGTTCTGCCGCAAAAGGCACTCAACGAGGCGTGTTTTACTTCAAAGGCGGCGTTTTCTTCCTCGTGGCCTTGTTGGTGTTATCAGGCCGTCACAGCGGCAATCTGGTTTTGGCCATTGTGTTTGGGATGGCCTATTTTGTGACGGGCCTGTTTGTCATTGCATCGGCAATCGTTGTTCGCTTCACATTGTGGCGGCGGTCGCTGTGTTCAGGCGTGTTGCAAATCGCTTTTGCCATCTTCTTGTTTTTGCCCTTTCCAACCGCGCATGATGGCACGATCTCACAGTTCATTGGCATGGTGCTGATCACCGGTGGACTTCAGTCGCTGCTGTTGTCTTTGCGCATGCGGCGCATTAATGAAGGTCGTTCGGTGTTTGATATCCTCGCTCCGCAGGATCTTTTACGTTCAGATGATAAAGCCCTTCTTTCCACCACTGATATTGCCACTGGGGGAAAGCTGATTGTTCATGTCTGGACGCCGGAAGGCTCCTCTGAAAATGAGACGTTGTCCCGCCCGGTGATCAGTCGCTATATCGCGGCGGTTGATGCCAACGGCGTGGTTTCGACAGGCCATGCTGCGCTTGAAATGCCGCCCTCACTCTATATCAGTCTCTATCCGGCAGCTGACATCGACCGTTCACCGTCGGAGTTTTTTAATACGCTCAAAGCCGTAGAGGCCAATTCGGTCGCCGGGCTTTTTCAACCTGACTACCAAACGGAAGCCCGCAACTGGTGTGAATCCGATCGTAAAATTATTTTTACTACCTTCAATGCAGCGGCGTTGACGAGCTTCTGTAGCCGATATCGACAGGTTGAAACGTATAATTTGACCTTGCGTAATTGCTCCAGCAGCGTGGCTTACGCGCTCGAAGCCGCACTCGATGGTGTTTTGCACGATCGTTGTACCTGGCGCGGTTTCCTGCAGTTGTTTCTGATCCCTGAACTGTGGATTGCCGCGCAGCTTCGTAAACGCGCGACCACCATGGCCTGGACGCCGGGTTTGGTGCTTGATTACACCCGGGCGTTGCATGCCATCGTTCATCCTAGCGGGGTTTCACTGCTCTCGTTCATCAAGCGAAAGATCTTTGCGCAATGATTTCGTCGCTAACTCTGCGTTCGAAAGCGTTTATGGAGGCTCAATAACGCAAAAAGCAGGCACAACGTTCCGGTGAACCAGGGCAGCCCGTGTCGTGAAAATGTCATAATAAAGCCCCCCAGTAACGGGCCAATCAATGCGCCAGCGCCCCACGCCACTGACATTGCCGCATAGATGCCAGCGAGCTGTGCCCCCCGAAAGCGCTCACCGACCCACGTGATGGCGACAGTGTAAATCCCAACGAAAATGCCGCCCCAGATAAACAGCATGCAGTACGCCAACAGATGAAATGTCAGGATCAGCGGCCAGATAAACGCCAGAACAGCGGCAAGACCTGCCAGCGTTCGCATGAATATCAGACGGTTTATTTTATCGGCAAGCCAGCCCACAGGCAGTTGCAAGATGATGGCACCCAACATCAGTACAGAAATCAGCAACGTAGAGGCCGATTCGCTCCAGCCAAGCTTCATGGCGTACACCGAGAGAAAGTTCATCCCCAGCACTTCGACAGCCGCGTTAAGCACCGTAGCCGAAACAGGTAAGGCCGCGAGCTTCAGGCTGTTGAGCAGGCTGTCTGCAGGTTCATGATGCTCATGCGCTTTCGGCATTCCGCTGGTGATAATCAGTAATGCGGCTATTGCAGCCAGGAACGCGGCAACATAAAAAGCCAAGCCGCCTGCGCTGCCGGTTGCAAGCAAAATTAACGGGCCGGTGGCGAACCCAAGCGACATGCCAGCGGTGTAAAGTGCCAGCACTTTGCCTCGGGCTTGTTCCACCGTGCTACCGTTAAGCCAGGTCTCCGTCTGTACCATGATGATTTCGCTGAACAGGCCAAGCCCTAACCGCAGCAGTAACCATCCTGAAAGCGGCACGAAGGAAAACAGGGTGAAAATGCCCGCCAGCGCGATAAGCGAAACCACCATCAACACCGCAGGCCGACACAGCCTAAACAGTGCAGGCAAAAACGGCGCAACGATAAATACACCGACAGCATGCATGGCAGCATTGAGGCCGATCAGGCTTTCAGAGGCGCCTGCGTCAAGCAGCCTGAACGCGATCAGCGGCGAACTCAGGCCATAGGTCAGGCCGAAGATCGTCACTGAAAAAATGACCGCCAGCAGCCTCTTGGTGTTTAGCTTAGTGGTTTTCACCACGCTATGGGTTCACGCAGGATAGAATGTGAAGGCACTTTCATATCAATCTTTACAGCCACAAAAGGCTCCTGATTGAAGGGATTCTGCCTTCACAGTATAGGCTACCCTTTTACCAGCACAGGATCTGCACGCCAAAATGCTGGAAACGAGCTCTTAAGTTGCTGCACTTTGGGTATATCGTTGATAACGATGTACGGATAATTCGGGTTATCGTTGAGGAAGTTTTGGTGATACTTTTCAGCCGGGTAAAAATGCGCATTGTCTTCAATTTTAGTCGCTAGCGGCGCGGTGAAGTAGTGCCCGGCATTGAGCTGCGCTATGTATGCCTTCGCGATTTTCTCCTGCTCCTGGTTTTGTGGGAACAGTGCTGAACGATATTGCGTTCCGTAATCCGGGCCTTGTTTGTTCAATTCGGTTGGGTCATGAGCCACCGAGAAAAACACCTGCAATAACTGACCGTAACTTACCTTTTGTGGATCGTAGGTCACGCTAACGGACTCTGCATGCCCGGTCATTCCCATACTAACGGTAGGATAATTTGCCGTTCTGGCTTTCCCTCCGGCGTAGCCAGAGACAGCATTAGTGACGCCCTTCACATGCTGGAAAACACCCTGCACGCCCCAGAAACAGCCGCCAGCAAAAATGGCTGTTTCAAGCTGAGCGCCATGGGATTGTTCATCCATTGCAGGCGCGGGGATCTTTACCGCGCTATCGCTGGCAGACCATGCCGGGAGCTGGAACAGCACGCTGGCGGCAACCACTATGGCAAATCCTGTCGCTAAACGTTTCATGGCATTCCTCTCTTTTTAACCAAAAGTGAAGGCATACGCCGTCACGCCGGGATCGTCGAATTCAATACTGAAAGTATGTTCACCGGAACCAGAAGACTGACGTATTAGTTGATAGAGGCGCTGATCGGTAACCGTACCGCGTCCGTCTGAATTGACATCGCTACCGTGCATGGCGCCAGGTTTTTGCCCGTCCAGTGACACAGTAAAATGCACCGGGTTGCCGTTTGCCGCTGGCCCAAGCACCAGGTGCAGATCGCGAGCATGAAACTGATAGACAATGCGTCCTTTGCCGCCCGCCAGCGTGATGTGCTCGCCGCCAATATTCCAGTTTCCGTCAAGCCCCCACGTGTTAACTGGTAACGCTTGGGGTTGCTGATAAGCGCTGGCCTGATCCTGTTGGATCTCGCCAGAAGCGAAATTCTCAGCCCGTTGATAACCCAGATACGTTTCAGGCGAAATGTCATCCTGACCGCTGGCCTGCTGTTCCACGCCCTGCCCACTGACTTGCGCAATGCCGGAGCTGACGTTTTGCGAACCCGCCTGACGCAGCAGTTCCTGTATCACGCGCTCTGATTCGGCATAGTTGCCTTCACCAAAATGGGTGTAGCGGATATGCCCGTTCGCATCGATAAAGTAATGCGCTGGCCAATAGTTATTGTTGAACGCCCGCCACAGCGTGAAGTTGTTATCTATCGCGATCGGATACGTCACGCCCAGTTTTTTCGCTTCTTTGGTGACGTTATTGATATCTCGTTCAAAGGCAAATTCCGGGGCATGCACACCTATCACCACCAGACCCTGACTACGATATTTTTCCGCCCAGGCTTTGACGTAAGGCAGCGTGCGTAAGCAGTTGATGCAGGAGTACGTCCAGAAATCGACCAGCACAACTTTTCCGCGCAGCGCTTCTGCCGTCAGTGGGGGCGAATTCAGCCACTGGACTGCACCGTTCAACGAGGGCATTGGCCCGCCGTCTATCAGTTGTGGCACGTCGTTTGTGGTGGCTGCAGCCAATATTGGTGACGGTGTCACGTTTTGGTTTGCGTTTACAGGCCCCAGCTTTTGAACCAGTGCCTGTTCTATGCCACCTGTTGAAACCGTCGACAGACGTGCCAGCACGCCGGTGTCCAGACCTAAAGAAATGGCGGCGACACCCAACAGCATCGCGGCCCCGAGTCCACGACGGATCCACTCACCAATACCCAGTGAACGTTTCATGGCGCTGAAGACCTTCCCACCAATCAACAAAGCCAGTGCTAAAGAAGTGATCGCCCCTGCGGCATAAGCGAGCAACAGCAGTGTGGAACCTGTATTTGCCCCCTGAAGTGCAGCTCCCGTCAGGACCAACCCCAGAATGGGGCCCGCGCACGGTGCCCATAAAAGGCCAGTCGCCGCGCCAAGTAACATTGAGCTGCCTGGACCTGAAGATCGCCCTGAAGCAATTCTTTCCGACAATGAATTTCCTGCAGAAACCAGTGGGTGCATCAGCCTCTCAGCCAACTGAGGAAACAGCAGCGTGATGCCAAACACGGCCATCAAGACCAAAGCGGCAATGCGTCCATATTGATTAGCAGCGACAACCCATCCGCCGCCGACAGCGGCTAATGTGGCGAACAGTGTGAAGGTTAAGGCCATCCCAAGCAGCAGCGGCAAACCCGTGCGGCGAAACGGCTGATCGGAGCGAGCAAAGACAAACGGCAATACCGGTAAAATACAGGGACTGGCAATGGTGAGCAGACCACCAAGATAAGCGAGAATGATAACCAGCATGATGTCGACCTCAGCAGAGACAACACGGAAGATGCATTGACTGTAGCGGCTAGCTGCTTACGAGATCCTCACGGAAGTATCACTTTTTCGTGATAGTTGGTCGGCGGTGCCGACGCGAAAATCCTGATCCTTTGGCGATAAAAAAAAGGAACCTTTCGGCTCCTTTTGGAAGGCAAAGTTCATCAGAAATGGTAGCGAAGGTTCAGCATCCCACCTGCATTTTGGTACTGGTTATGCCCTTTCTGCCATTTGGCTTCGACGGCCACTTCAATGCGTTGAGTGACGTTTGCGCTCAGGCCCGTCTTCAGTTCGGCCACGTCTTTCATCCCGTCCAGTGTGGTCGTGGTTTCATTGATAGTCGCGCCAAACGCGCTGCTGTTATGTAGCCAGTTCAACTCAACATAGGGTTTAAGTTGTACGTTACCAGCCTGGCTTTCCAGCGCTGTGCGCAGTCCCAGACGCGTGGCTACGTTGCCCTCTGAGGACGTCACTTTGCTGCCATTCGCTTCCTGATGGTCATCGGCTTTCACATTCATCCAAACCACCTGCACTTGCGGCTGGAGGAATAAGGCTGACTGTTCGCTAAGCCCAACTCGCGCACGATAGCCCCACTCCGTTGACGCTGAAATCCCTTTTGCCGTCCAGGCTTCTGCGTTCAGTGAGTCGCCTTGCAAGCTGTTGCTGAAATGGTTATACAAGAGCCAGTTATCGCTATAGAGGCCCGTTCGCTGTGACTCATCAGCATACCAGGTGGCGCTCGCCCCGCCGCTGTAACCCTGAGAAGAGCGTTTAGCCCTGTAACCTGTCACAGCAGAAACTGAGTCTCCGCGGTTATAGCCATATCCCGCCATCAAGCCAACATGCAGCGCCCCTTTTTCACTGACCGGCACGCTCATCACATCGCCGCCAAGTTGAACCACATATTGATTGGCGGTGTTGTCGACTTGATTGCCTGCTTGTGAATTTTGGTGCTCGCCCGTTTGACGCAACCACAAGGATGAACCCGGTACACTGGCATTCACTCTGTCCTGCAACTGAGTAACAAACATCTGGTTTGCCACCGCATTATTGACTGCATAGGCTCCTGCTTCTGGCCGCAGAACATGAGTCGCTTTCGGCACGGATGAAGGCTGTGGTTGTGCAACCGGCGGCGATTCGCTATGTTCTGGCTCGAACCCTGGCTGCGGATTGGGTGCAGGTTCCGGGGTTGGCTCGGGCGTAGGTTCTGGAGTTGGTTCTGGTACCGGTGTTGACGGCTGCAATACTGAACTCAATCGCCAGTTACTGCTTTGCGGGGCCTGCTGAAGGAAATAATCGTAGCTCCCCGCCACAATACGCCCTTTTTGTACGAAGGTATCTGCTGCCGTTATCCCACTGATCTTGATAATTTCAATGCCTTCCAGGGTCTTTGCGCCCAAACCGCCGACATTGTTAACCTCGACAGCGGTTGTTCCGTTGGTATTCCCGTTTATCACCAGTCGATCCGTCAGCGAGTCATCCCCGGCCAGATTGCCATTAAGCCGTAAGGTGCTGCCTTGTTGTCCGGTGTAGTTGCCGTTGATGACGAGGTTGTGCCCATAGCTATTGGCATCAGGACTCAGGGCAATCTTGCCTGCGTTAACCACATCACCGTTAATCGTAAAATCAGGCACACCTGTCTGAACCTGGCTTTGGCTGCCTGTTAACACGGTGCCGTAATTGGTTACATGACCCGTTAGCGTGCCATTCTGACTTAATTGCAGCACGCCGTCTTTGTTAACAGTCGCGCCGCCTCCACCTGCAATTGTCATATTTCCGCTGAGATGTAGCAGGCCATTTATATCCACGACATCACTTGCAGGCCCCCATGCGGAAATATTCCCTGATAATTCCCACTGGCTATTCTCTACAACGGTAATTTTCGCAAGGCCGTTTTCTGGCGTGTTGCCGACAAAATTACCTGACTCAGACCCTTCGCCTTTCAATACCAGTGAGTTGCCATTCCCCTTGCTGAAAAATACCGTATTATCAGCGCCAGACATCATCGAACCGCTGCCTAATGTCAGAATATTATCGTTGCCACTGGCAATAATGGCTGGAGCATGTTGGCTTGAGATCAGACCGTAGTTTTCAAGTTTGCTGTTATCACCCAGCGTTAACGCTTCGTCATAGACAGAAGTGAGACTTCCGCTGTTCACCACCGTGACGGGCTTTGCTCTTAACGCATGGATAGCCGTGTCTTTGCCCTCAATCACACCGCGGTTGTCGATGACTGCCTCGCCGCCAAGGATAACAATGGCCGTACCGTTCGTCGCCGTGATGCGCCCATCGTTAACGATCTGGTGATCGTTATCTGTCAGAATAAGGCTTAAATCCCACCCTTCTATGCGCCCTTTATTAATTAATTCACCTTGTGCGATGAAATTAAAAGCCGCCATGGAGTAAGGATTGTTTTCATCGTTAAAGCGAGAGATAACCCCTTCATTGAGAAAGGAAACTGCAGGAGACCCTCCACCTGCACCAATAAAGGGCTTGAGCGTGATGGTTTCATAGATTGAATCTGACGTAACAATGCTGCCCTGATTGACCTGATAGCTTTCCGCATAATCAAGAAACCAGTAGTTATTCCCGGATTCAATAACTTCCGTCGATGCTTCGGCAGATTTATGTAACAGTGAAGTCATTAGCAGCGCCATGCTCGCAGGATAAATAAAATTAGCCCTTGAACAGTGCAGTAAAGATGTTAAAAGCAAAATATCACCAGCCAGTATTATTAAACGTGAAAAGAAAGCCATTTCCCTTCTGGATTTTGCGTAGCAGAAATCCTCATGAAGCTATTTCCATGACAGGTAAAATCAACTCACAAACAAAAAAATCAGCGGAGCGCTCCCCTTGCCTCTTCAAAGATGACTCTCTGAAAGCAAGATTGAACGAAACCAGCCGCCTCCGCAGACTGAAAACATGGATAGTTCACTAAATTGATAGTCACCCATAGTTATCAGTTATGTGAATGTAATGGATCTTTTACACAGGTTCAAGAATTTTCCTACAAACCCACAACCTTCTCATTCAATGAGTTACAAAGATTCTTAGCAAAACCTTTTAAATATTAATGGCTTGATATATTGCTTTCGAACATAAAAAACTTTCATATGAAAACGTTATGGCGCGAGAACTCAACCAAAATGAGGGGATTTATAAGAGGAAGGTCGGTGTAACGGGAGATGAAGGAATCAAACTAAAAAGCCGCTGCGTCAGTTCGCAGCGGCCACTTCACACTATCATAATGCCGATTTAAGGCGCTTCACCGCTTCATACAGCTGATCTTCCGTCGCCGTAGCGTAAGAGAAACGCAGGGTTTTCTTGTCTGCCCGATCGCTAAAGAAGAACTCACCCGGTACGTAAACCACGCCTTTCTCCAGCGTTTGCTTCAGCCACTGGGTGGTATCGAAGTCATAGCGGAACGTCGCCCACAGGAACATGCCGCCCTGTGGTTGGTTGAAGCGGATATGCTCATCCAGTTCGGCCTTCAGGAAGCGAGACAGCGCCTGACATTTTTCCTGATACGCTGCACGAATCTGGGCGATTTGCGGCTCCAGACGCCCTGTTGTCAGATAGGCCGCCACAAGCGACTGCGTAAACGAGTTGGCATGAAGATCGGTCGCCTGCTTCACAATCGCGACTTTTTGTTTCATCCATTCCGGCAGCACAATCCAGCCCACACGCAGGCCCGGCGCAAGAATTTTCGAGAAGGTTGAGGTATAAACCACGCTCTCATGATCCCCCATTTCAGCGGCAGTCTGGAACAGTGTTTTTTCACGCTCCTCGGTGAAGCTGATTGCGCCATACGGGTCATCTTCAATAATCACAAAGTCATGCTGCGCGGCCAGTTTAACCAGCTTCTCGCGACGGGTTTTGCTGAGCGTGGTTCCGCTCGGGTTACCAAACGTCGGTACCAGGTAAACGGCTTTAATGCGAGTCGTGCTGAGCAGCGCTTCCAGTTCATCCACAATCATGCCGTGCTCATCGCTGCCAACGGATTGCACGGTCGCTTCGGTGAGGCTGAGAATTTGCAACGTTGCGAGATAGGTCGGGCGTTCAACGACGAACACATCGCCAGGGTTGGCCAGCGCACGAATCAGCAGATCCAGCGCTTGCTGTGAACCAGACGTAATAAGCAGTTGGTCTTCCGTCGTGGTGATGCCACGAGCCTTGCACAGGCCGACCAGTTGCTGGCGCAGATCGACGCACCCTTCCGTCAAACCATACTGAAAGGCTTCATTAAAATTCTGCTCAACGACTTGTTGAGTGGCTTGCGCCAGCCCTTCTTTATCGAACAATTCAGCAGAAGGAATGCCGCCGGCGAGGGAAATCACGCCAGGCATCTTACTGTGTTTGAGAAGTTCGCGAATGGCGGAAGGCTGAAGCTGCTGGATACGGTGTGCGAGGTGATTGCTCTTGCTCATGGTGTTATCTCTGTTTTTCATTTCTTTGAAATATATCTGGCGATCAATTGATTACGCAATGGCTTTCTACTGAGTCTTCTCAAGCTGTGCCAGCCAAATCGTACGCCCGCCGCAAGTCGGGTCTTCCGTCACCTGGTTTCTGACGTTAAAACCGTGCGTTGCAAGCAGCTGACGATACTCATCAGGGGCAAGACTCGCATGATACAGCGGCTCGCCGATAAACTCCCCGATGGCTTCACCGTTATCGGGCCCGCTGGTGAACATCAATGCGGTACCGTCATGACTATGCTGCTGAAAAATAGAGAACATTTTGCGTTGTGCGCTGCGAGTCAGATGAAAAAAACTGTCCCAGGCGATGATGCCATCGAATGTCTGTTGAAGTTTCAGACTGCGCATATCCGCAAGATGCCATTCGGCATGAGGAAAACGTTGCTGACAACGTTCAAGCAACGGTGCTGAAGCATCGACGCCACAAATCTGGTGGCCCTTTTGCAGGAAATAACGGGCTATAGGATCGCCTCCGCCACAACCGAGATCCAGAATGCTGGCGTGTTCAGGCAATAAAGCCAGGAAGCGGTCCAGCCAGACTTGCTCGATGAAATTTTCCTTACGTATGGCATCCCACTGCGCCGCGCCTTCCTGATACAGACGCATAATGTTCTCTGCTGAGGGGTGATCTTTTTCCATTTCCAGCCTCTGTTTTCACGATCGTTGACAATCTTCAGGTTCACGCGCAGACTAAATGTGTACTCAGTACCATTTAAAACTCAGTACACTCTATTACTCTTTGAGAATCATTATGAATAAATCTTTGATTGTTATCTTCACAACAATCTGTCTCGACGCGATCGGCATTGGCCTCATCATCCCTATTCTTCCCCGTTTGCTGGAAGATGTGGCGCATACCAGCAATATTGCGCTGTATATGGGGATCATGACGGCACTTTACGCAGTGATGCAGTTTGTCTTCGCGCCGGTGCTTGGCGCGCTCAGCGATGCCCATGGCCGACGTCCTGTGCTGATCGTGTCGCTTGCAGGCTCGGCTATCAACTACCTGATTCTGGCTTTTGCCCCACAGCTTTGGATTCTGTTTATCGGCCGGGCAATTGCCGGGCTGACCAGCGCCAACATGTCTGTCGCTACCGCTTATCTCACTGATATCACCCCGCCGGAACAGCGAGCTCGTCGCTTTGGTCTGTTTAACGCGATGTTTGGCGTAGGGTTCATTATCGGGCCTGTGTTGGGTGGGCTGCTTGGCGATTTTTGGGTTCGCTTGCCGTTTCTTGCCGCCGCAGTCCTGACCGCCGCAAATTTGTTGATGGCGCTATTTGTCCTGCCAGAATCTCGTGTTCCGTCTCATACACGCTTGCACTTAAAAGCCCTGAATCCGCTTAAACCGCTGCGCTGGGCGTTGTCGATGAAAAAGCTCATCCCGATTGTGCTGGTCTTTTTTATCCTCAGCGGAATTGGTGAGGTTTACGGTATCTGCTGGGCGCTGTGGGGGAGCGACACCTTCCACTGGAACGGCTTCTGGATTGGCCTTTCGCTCTGCGCATTTGGGATTTGTCAGGCCCTGGTACAGGCATTTCTACCCGGCCCCGCAGCTCGGCTTTTTGGCGAACGCGGTGCAGTGCTGGTGGGCGTGGCCTGCTCTTGTGTGGCACTGACGATCCTCGCGTTTACCCGTGAAAGCTGGATGGTGTTTGCCATCATGCCGCTCTTTGCACTTGGCGGCATTGGCACGCCAGCGCTGCAGGCGTTAGCCACTCGTCAGGTTGATGCCGATCGGCAGGGACAATTTCAGGGCGTGCTGGGTTCCGCCATCAGCCTGGCCTCCATCATTGCCCCACTTGGTTTTTCCGGCATTTACTTTCTGGTACAGCAGAGCTGGCCGGGGGCAATCTGGCTCTCAGTGGTTGCGATTTACGCGTTGGCCGTGCCGCTGATTGTGCTTGGCACGCGTAAAAACACGCCACCCGAATCTGAAAACATCGCTTAAAGGAGTAAAAACATGTCCGAACCTACCGATCGCCGTTCACGTAAAAGGCTGGAAACGCGCCGTAATATCTCTTATGCCGCGACAGCACTGTTTGCCGAAAAAGGCTTTGATAACGTGACTGTCGACGAGATAGCGGCCGCAGCAGATGTGGGCAGAATGACAGTGTTTAACCATTTTCCTCGCAAGGAAGACATGTTTTTTGACCGTGATGAAGAGATCCGCGAAACGCTCTGCCAGGCCTTGCGCGAACGTCCGGCAGAGCTTTCTCCCATCGAGGCCCTGCGGTTACTGGCGCATCGGTTAATTGCCGAGAAGCGCCCTTTCCTTCAATTCTCTGCCGACAGCCAGGGCTTTGTAGCCATCATTCAGGCCAGCGAAACCCTGAAAGCGCGCGCCAGGCAAATTCGTGACGAGGTGGCGAACATCATGGCGGCTGAGCTGGCTATGATTTCCGGGAAAGATGAACCCGACGGCGATGCGAAGCTGGCCGCTGCCCTGCTGCTCGCCAGCTGGAGCGTGGCGCTAATCACTGCCCACGAAGTCTTTCGTTCCAGTGTGGATGAAAAACTAGCCATACAGGCCTTTCTGGCGGTCATTGATAAAGGTGCGGCCGGGCAAAAAGCCGCGTTGGCGGGCACAGCGTATGCGTGAAATTAGCGAAGCCACCACTGAATCAGCATGATATAACGCCATGAATTTCCATTACAGGATTTAATGTCATTTTAAGCATGGCGTTACAGCCCTGGCGAGAGTTTGAGCGATAGCTTGCCATTAAGGGGGATAAAACAGATAAACATCAATGTGTTATGTAAATGATTTTTGTGATGCCGGTCAAGGTATTCGGCATAAGCACCTCCTTGAGTGCCATCGTGAGGGGTGTCTGAAATTTTGAACAGTCACTCAGAAAGGCATTAGCCCTTGGCCTGCCCGTCAGGAGCATCGCGTAGACGCTGAACGCGGACTAACAAAGTCAACACAGCCTGTTATCAATATGTTCACTTTTTGAGGCGCATCATAATTCCGGAAAATCATTAGAGTCGTTAACAATGCGCTTCCTGTGCATAAATGAGTAGTATTCCGCCCAATACTTTTTCAGCATCTTCGCTGACATCAACGCCCAGGCTGTGAACATAGTGGCAAAGCCCTTTCATCTGCTGGATAATTATTCATTCTCACTGTTAAAAATTCTGTCCATTTCAGCCATTTTCTGACGCTTCGCTGGTGCGAAATTTTAAATAAATGTTAAATTTATGCCATGCAGTGACTAACACTGCACACCACGGCTAACTAAGAACATATTACTTACAAGACTAAGGTTCATCATGGATAAGTTATCTTACGCATCAGATAGCAAGACATCTGCCTGGAACACCTACCTGCAACAAATCGAGCGTGTGGCCCCTTACCTTGGCGAATTGTCCCGTTGGGTCGATACCCTCCGCCATCCTAAACGCGCGTTGATTGTCGATATCCCGGTACAAATGGATGACGGAACTATCCGCCATTTCGAAGGCTATCGTGTGCAGCACAACCTTTCCCGTGGACCGGGTAAAGGCGGTGTCCGTTACCACCCGGACGTGGACCTGAACGAAGTGATGGCGCTCTCTGCCTGGATGACCATCAAGTGTGCGGCCCTGAACCTGCCTTATGGCGGTGCGAAAGGCGGCATTCGTGTTAACCCGTTTGAGCTGTCCGAAGGCGAGCTTGAGCGTCTGACCCGTCGCTATACCAGCGAAATCGGTATCATCATCGGGCCGCAGAAAGACATCCCTGCGCCAGATGTGGGCACCAACGGTAAAGTGATGGCGTGGATGATGGACACCTATTCCATGAACCATGGCACCACCATTACCGGCGTGGTCACGGGCAAACCAATTCACCTTGGTGGCTCATTAGGCCGTGAGAAAGCGACGGGCCGTGGCGTGTACATCAGCGGTCGTGAAGTGGCTCGCCGTGCAAATATTGAAGTTGAAGGCGCACGAGTTGCGGTGCAAGGTTTTGGTAACGTGGGTAGCGAAGCGGCTCGTCTGTTTGCTGGCGCTGGCGCCCGCGTGGTGGCGATTCAGGATCACACCGCCACCCTCTTCAACGCCAACGGCATTGATATGGATGCCCTGACCACCTGGCAGATTGAGCACAAACAAATCGCCGGTTTCCCGGGCGCGGACACTATCGCCAGCGAAGCATTCTGGGAAGTGGACATGGACATTCTGATCCCGGCCGCGCTGGAAGGTCAGATTACCCGTCATCGCGCAGAAGTGCTGAAATGTAAATTGGTGCTTGAAGGCGCAAACGGCCCAACCTATCCGGATGCTGACGATATGTTAGCCAGCCGCGGCATTATCGTGGTTCCCGACGTGGTATGTAACGCCGGTGGTGTCACCGTCAGCTACTTCGAGTGGGTTCAGGACATGGCGAGCTTCTTCTGGAGCGAAGAAGAAATCAACGCGCGTATGGACAAGATCATGACCGATGCGATGGTTCATGTCTGGGAGAAAGCGGCAGAGAAAAGCTGCTCTCTGCGCACCGCCGCCTACATCGTGGCTTGTGAACGCATTCTGCTGGCTCGTAAAGATCGTGGTATCTATCCGGGCTAACGCCTGACTACGGTGAGCGGCACTGGCTGCTCACCGTCTCTTCCTCTTAGCGATACTTCTCGCAAAATTGGGCGATATCGCCCTGCTGAAAATCACCGAGCCTGTCGATTATCGTGTCCAGAGGCCAGTCCCACCACGCAATACTTTGCAGCTCGTGAGCAATTGCCTCAGGAAAACGCGCCTTTAATTTTTTGGCCGGAACACCGCCGACAATCGTATAAGGCTCAACGTCTTTGGTGACGACCGCACCTGCCGCAAGGACTGCGCCATTTCCGACCGTAACGCCCGGCAAAACAATCACGCCATGACCAATCCAGACATCATGACCGATAGTCACTCTGTCTTCCCGGCGCTGAGTGAAAAAGTCATGATCGCGAGTTGCACGGCTGGAATAGTATTCCGGGCAGTAAGTAATGCGATGTTGCGTCGCCCGTTCCATGGGGTGATTCGGCGCACCAATCCGTACCTGGTTGGCGATAGCCACGAAGCGGCCAATTTGCGCGTCGGCAATCGAGCAATACTCTCCAACATACGAAAAATCGCCCAGCGTGGCGTATTCGAGCACGCTCTGAGCAAGGATTTCACACTGTTGGCCAATCCGGCACTCCCGCATCCGTACGCTGCTGTCGATAAAGGTTTCGGCAAGTTTTACGGTTTTCATTCGCTTTCCGCTCCGTTGAGATATCGCGCTACTGTATGGCGCTTTTGTTAACGGAGCATGACGCTGGAAAGGCTTAATCGACGTGCAATGAGATCCCGTTTTGTTTTGCCATCATCGTCAGTATCCTCTGTGCCTGAGCTTTGTTGCCACCATGTAACTTATTAAACAGCCACTCAATGGACGCGACTGTTAAGTAGTCGGAATTGGCTGGAGAATGGCTCGTAAAGGTGATTCCTTCAGCGTCAAAATCAGCATTCGCCTTCGCTTCGGTTTGCTTAATGACAGCCATGATCTCCTTAAACATTTGATTCTCAGCTTCAAAGAGTTTGTTGACGATAAAGCTCTCTTGCTCTTCAGTGAATTGTTGTTCCATGAACTTTCTCCTGTTTCTTTCGCGTTTATTTACATAATCAAATCTGGCAAAGATCATAACTGCGCTAAGCTCTACTTCGTCTAAACAAGGCTTAAGGAGTTTGTATGGCTGACTGGAATCCCTCGTTGTATCTGCAGTTTGCGTCTGAACGAACCCGCCCAGCGGCGGAATTGCTGACAAGGATCGCCAAACCTTCTGCAAATTATATCGCCGATCTGGGCTGTGGCCCGGGCAACAGTACCGAGCTGCTGCGTGATGTCTGGCCTAAGGCAGCAATCACAGGCGTTGATAACTCGCCAGCGATGCTTGAAAAAGCGCAACAAGCCTTACCTGACTGTCAGTTTGTGATGGCGAATATCAGTGAATGGCAGCCGGAACAGCCGCTGGATGTGGTGTATGCCAACGCCTCATTGCAATGGGTTCCCGACCATCAAACGCTGTTCCCCCACTTAGTGACATTGCTGGCGAAAGACGGCGTGCTGGCGGTGCAGATGCCGGATAACTGGGAAGAGCCTTCGCATGCATCAATGCGCCAGGTTGCCAGTGAACTGGGCCATCCTCCACGGGCAAGAACACCGCTGCCGAGCGTGCAGACTTACTATGATTTACTGACCAGCCATGGCTGCGAAGTGGATATCTGGAGAACGACCTATTTCCACCCGCTGGCATCGCACCAGGCCATCATTGAGTGGTTAAGTTCGACGGGTTTGCGTCCCTATCTGCAAGATCTTGATAGCGTCAGCCAACAGGCTTTTTTACGCCGCTATTTGCAGCTGCTGGAAGAGCATTATCCACGCCAGCAAAACGGGCAAGTTCTGCTGGCGTTCCCACGGTTGTTCATTGTGGCTCGAAGCACTAAAAGCTGAAGTCGCGAACGATCGATAAATCCCAGGCCGTCGCGAACAGGGAAATGAAAATTATGATGTTTACGGCGGTCTCAATCTTTTTTTCCATGATGACTCTCCTGATGGCTTTTGCCATTTCTGGAAAAAAGCTTACCTGGATTTTTAACAACAGGGTTACAGATTCATCCGATAACGCACGTAATCCTCAACGGGGGTAAAACGGTCGTAAAGCTTTCTGGCGGGGTTATCGGTGGCGGTATGCCAGTACAGACGCGACCAGCCTTTCGCTTTCCCCTCATCAATCAACGCCTGTATAAGCTTTCCGGCGATGCCCCGGCCACGCTGGTTCTCAGCCACAAATAAGTCTTCGAGATAACAAATGGGTGATGTGACCCACGTACCTTCGTGCAGCACGCTGAGTGCAAAGCCGACAACCTCGCCCTCCACCACCGCCACACGGCCAAAAATGGAAGACTGATCGCTCAGCATTCGCTGCCATGTGTTTTCGGTTATCTCTTCGGTCACCACCGAGCGATAAAACGCGTTGTACCCGTCCCAAAGCTGACGCCACTGGGCTTTGTCCTGCACTTGTACTTCCCGAATGCTTACATCCATTGCCAGCGTCCTTATGTTAGTTGATAGCATTTATCAGGCACTCTACGCGCAGGAACGTCTGCCTCATCGTTCATCTGTAGCAAATCTATCTCGATGGCGTTGCTGATAGCGTCGAGCGGTAAATCATTATTTTCGATGCCGAACGGCTCTTCAAGTTCTTCCGCAAGCGCATCCAGCGAAATGAAAGTGTAGGAAATCAGCACTGATACAAATGGCGTCATGTAATGCAAATCCCCGACCAGGGCAAACGGCAGCATGATGCAGAACAGGTAAACCGTGCGGTGCAGGATCAGCGAATAGGCAAACGGCACGGGCGTATTGGCGATACGCTCGCAACCTGCCAAAACGCCCGACATATCATTCAGACGATTATTCAGGCTGTGGAACAAGATATCCGACAACAGCCCCTGCTGGCGACGTTCTGCCAGCCACTCGCCAATCAGAAGCAAAATTCGGTTGGCTGGCGATTGTACGGCGAGGACCTGAATAAGTTGTTCCGCCGTCAGATAATTAGCCAACGTTTCCTGCTGCGGCAAACGGCGTAGCTGCATGCGCAACGAGTGTGCGAAGGCGATTTGCAGGCGGACGAATCCCGCTAAGTCAGTTGTAGCAGGCAACGTCGTTTTGACTTCCCGCAACAGTGACCGCGAGGCAATCATCAGTTGCCCCCAGAGCAGACGTGCCTCGACGTAACGGGAATAGCAGGCGTTGTTGCGAAAACCCAGGAAGATGGCAATCGCCACCCCAAGAATGCTGAAGGGGGCCACTGTTAGCTTGATGCCCAACGAGCTGTACCAGGGCAGAAGGCAAATCACAGCGATGGAGAGGAGAAAATTCAGCAGCAGGCGGGAAAAAATCTTTGAGAGTACTGAGCCGTGCCAGACAAAAATGCGGGTGAGCCAGTGTTCGTGGGGTCTAACAATCATGGGTAGTGTTCTGTCAAAAAAGGACTGCGTTATTTAACGTGATCTAAATCACTCTTTCAAGTTTATTGCGAAAGTTCATTACAAACACATAACAATGACGTTGAGGTCTCATTTTACTTCTCGTCTCATTCGGCTCATAATATGAGCCAATAATGTGATTATTCGGCTCAGAGGTTTTTATGACGCACTGGATTTGGCAACAACCGAACTGGCCCGAATTTTACTGGCAGGATGAGTCTGTTTTGCCGCTGCTGCGCCAGTTACAGCGAAAAACCGGTGTTTTGGTGGGCCGAAGTGAAGTTCAGGACGAAGAAAAGCAAACGCTGGACGCCCTGCTCGCCAACATTCTGGCCTCATCGGCCATCGAGGATGAGCGGTTAAATGCGCATTCAGTGCGTTCTTCGCTGGCTCGCCGTCTTGGCGTGGATGAAGAGACGCCCTTTCCTGTTTCTGAACGCTCGGAAGGCGTAGCGTCGATAATGATCGATGCCATCGACAACCGCCAGGTTCCCCTTTCGCTTTCTCGCCTTCATCAATGGCATCGCTGGCTTTTTCCGCATGATCCGTGGGCGGTGCATTCTGTTCATGCCGGTGAACTGCAAGGCGGTGAAACCATGCAGGTTGTCTCCGGGATAATCGACAGACCCGTCGTTCACTTTGAAGCACCGCCTCGCGAAGGGCTTGAAGCACGAATGGAAGACTTTATTGCCTGGTTTAATCGGAGCAATAACGATCCGCTGCTGGACCCTGTTATCAGGGCAGCTATAGCTCACCTGTGGTTTGTTACGCTGCACCCTTATGACGACGGAAACGGGCGCTTAACCCGTGCGCTGACAGATTTAGCGCTGGCCCAGGCCGACAAACAAAGCATTCGCCTGTATGCCATGTCAGCCTCCATTCTTGAGCGCAGAAGCGCTTATTACCGAGCCCTCGAACAAACACAAAAATCGGGTCTGGATATCACTGCCTGGCTGGTCTGGTTTCTGGAAACGCTTGATACCACGCTGGATGCCGCGTTATCGAGAGTTGACAGCACGCTGGAGAAAAGTCGCTACTGGAAACGGCACGATGTGGTTCGTCAGGTCCTGAGCGCGGAACAGATGAAAGTCCTTAACCGACTTTTGGAAGGTGGAGACACGGGTTTTGCTGACGGTATCAGCGCCAGTCAGTATCAGAAAGTCGCGAAAGTCAGTAAAGCCACGGCCACCCGTCATCTTGCTTTTCTGCTGGAACAAGGATTGCTTGAGAAATTACCCGGCGGCGGGCGCAACACACGCTATCATTTGGCGAAAATGGCATGAGCCAAATGCTGACTATATTCAACTCACCTAATGAGCCGAATGTGCATCGCAATCGGCTCATCTCCCCTACAAAGCCTTCACAGGCACAGTGCCAAACTGGGCTGTATTAAAAAAGCAAAATAGGATGTTGTAACTAATGTGAAGGTAAAACAAACCCGGCATTTCGCCGGGTAGGATTAAGCCCTTAACACAAAGGCTGAACGGCTTCGCGCATGCCTTTGCTCAGGATCGCGTTGAGGTCGCGAGTTACCTGCTCAACTAAACCCTGTACCTGCGTCAGATCCTGTTCCCAGTGATCTTTTACCGACAGCACCGCTTCAACCAAAGATTGCGTGCTGATTTGGTTATCACCATGCAATGACCAGAGCTGCTGATAGCGTTCAATCCAGTGTGCGTCGTCCTGAACGGGATAGCTCTCTCCATTGCGCTCTGCACGGTAGAACGCAATCAGCGCGGCGAGTGCAAAGGTCAGTCTGCCCGGGAGTTTGCCCTGCGCTTTCTGCCCTGCCAGCAGCTGCGGCAGAATACGAGTGCGGAACTTGGTCATGCCGTTGAGTGAAATCGACAGCAACTGATGCTTGATGTAAGGATTACGGAAACGCCCTGTCACCGCGCTGGCAAAAGATTCCAGTTCATCACGTGGCAAGTCGAGTACCGGAATGATTTCCTGATGAATCGCTTTCTCAACAAACGCGCAAATGGCTTCGTCGTTCATCGCTTCACCCACAGTATCTAACCCAGCCTGATAAGCCACCGGCACCAGCGCCGTGTGTGCGCCGTTGAGGATAGCCACTTTGCGCTCTTTGTAAGGCTTGATGTCATCCACAATCAGCACATTGAGCGGGAGCTTGTCGAGACGAAGCTCAGCCGCGAGCGATTTTGGCCCCTGAATAACAAACAAGTAGAAATGCTCGGCGGTATCGAGGAAACCGTCTTTATACCCAAGTTCGCTTTCAAGGCTCGCGACTTCATCACGTGGATAGCCCGTTACAATGCGGTCGACCAGCGTGGAACAGAAGGTATTCGCGGTTTCAATCCAGGTGATGAAAGCCTCAGGTAACGCCCATTCCTTCGCGTAACGCAGCACCAGCTCACGCAGTGCGTCGCCGTTATAATCAATCAGTTCACAAGGAATAATGACCCAGCCTTTATCCGCAGCGCCCGCAAAATGGCTGTAGCGCTCAAACAGCAAACGAGTCAGTTTCGCCGGATAACTGACGGCTGGCGCATCGTCGAATTTATCCCCTGCGTGATAGCTGATCCCGGCTTCTGTTGTGTTAGAGAACACAAAACGCATTTGCGGATTATGCGCCAGTTCGAGGAATGCCGCGTAATCGCTGTAGGCGCTGATTTCACGGTTAACAGACCGAATCAGACGTGCGTCGCTCACTGCTTCGCCCTGCTCATTCAGGCCACGAATAATGGTGGTATAGAGGCCATCCTGGGTGCTTAGCGACGGCGGGAAATCGCTGGCAATCGGGCGAACAATAACCACACCGGCATTCAGGTCGGTGTGTTCATTCAGGAGGTCGATTTGCCAGTCGATGAAAGCGCGAAGAAAATTACCTTCTCCGAACTGAATGATACGGTCGGGGTACTGGGCACCAGGAAAATCGCGGCGGTTTAGTGTGTTCACAATGGGTTTCCCTTATTGATTGGTCATACAGCCTGCGTTATTGGTCTAATAACTTAGCAGACTTTAAAACCACAAAACCCCTGCTTTGATCAAGAGCGCGCCGCTTTTTGCCAGAAAGTGGCGGCTTTATGCGGGTGAAAAGAGGACATAAAACTGATGGCGGCGGGTGCCGCCAATCAAGCTGTCGACCAGAATGGCGCTTAGTTCAATTACGCCGTTCGGCCTGATGCTCTTTCTTCATGGCATACATGCGTTTATCCGCCGCGCGCAGCCAGCTCGACAGGTTGGTGATATCGTCGTGATTGAACTCCGTCACGCCCCACGAAAACGCCAGTTTCCAGGGCTTACCTGAGGTGAGGTTCCATGCGTCAGCCTCTTCCACCAGATGCTGCATCGCAATCCATGCGCCGCTTTCATCGGTATCGGAAAACAGAATGCCGAACTCATCTCCGCCATGACGAACCAGTAAATCGCTATCGCGAAAAGCATTGGTCAGCAATTGCGCCATTTGCCTGAGGGCGACATCACCTTCAGCATGGCCGAAGCGATCGTTTATCTCTTTGAACCTGTCGAGATCCAGCCAGCCGAGCGTTAAAGGTTCCGCCCGTCGATGAGCAGAAGAAATGGCAAAGTTAGCCAGATGCTCGAAGCCGCGGCGGTTTAACAATCCGGTAAGCACATCGGTCGTCGCCTCAGCAATCGTTTCAAATTCATCTTCGACAATGGCTGCCAGGTCTTTCAGCACGGCCACATCGTCGTCGGTAAAGGTGCGCTTATCGTGGTCTAACAAGCAGAACGACCCGACCATTGCGCCATCAGGAAGACGCAGAGGATAGCCTGCATAAAAGCGGATATGAGGCTCGCCCGTCACCAAAGGATTGTCGCTAAAACGCGCGTCATTTCTGGCATCCGGCACCAGCAATGGCGTTTCGCTGAGAATGACATGGCCGCAAAACGAAATATCGCGCGGCAGTGATGCGTAGCGCAGGCCATTACAGGACTTGAACACCAGCGATTCTTCATCCACCAGGCTCACCATGGCCATCGGCACATTAAACAAACGCCGCGCCAGGCGAGTCAGGCGATCGAATCGCGCCGGATCGCCAGCATCAAGGATGCCGGATTCGCGTAATGAGGCCAGGCGTTGGGTTTCATTTTCAGGATGGTCAGGACTCTTCATGGCGTCTCCTCTTGCCGAATAATGAATAGCTTAGCCTGGATTTTTAAGGGAAAGGCTTAATGGGCGTAGATTTGATTTTTGCCACGCCTTTTGGCTTCGTAGAGCGCGTCATCGGCGGCTTTCAGCCAGTCCGCGACATCTTCCATTTCGGGCCGGGCGCTGGCGACACCGATGCTCAACGTTAAGGACAGTTCGCTTTCGGGTTGAGCGGTAATCACCGCTGTCGCTTCCATAATACGAGTCGAAATCATCATCGCTTCTTCCGGAGAGGTATCCGGCAGCAAAATCACAAACTCATCGCCCCCCAGGCGCGCAGGTGTGTCTGTGCTTCGGGTGGCGACATGCAAAATTTGCGAGACCGTTTCCAGTAGCGCATCGCCGACTTTATGCCCGTAGCGATCGTTAACCTCTTTAAAATTATCGAGGTCGATAAACACCAGTGCCGACTCCCCACAGGCGTTCTGCAACCGACCCAGTTCCCAGGCGATACGTTTTTCCAGCAGGCGGCGGTTGGCGATATCCAACAGCGGATCTTTCATCGCAATCCGTTCCAGCTCATTGCTTTTGCGACGAAGTTTAACGGCGAGAATATCGGTCAACACGCAGAGCGCCAGCAGATAGATGGCGATTAAGGGCAATGTCGCAAGCATGGTGCGCTGGGAAACGCCAACCTGCACTTCCATTCCCATGCTCAGCCAGCCGATAGCGAAGGTACAGATCATCAGAACAGCCGCTTTACGCATCAGCACCACGCCGCCTGCCGCGAGCCTGTCGGCAAGCAAAATGGTCGCAATCACCACCGAAGGCAATGGATTGAGCGCCATCATCGCAATCCAGAACCCGCCCGCTCCGGCGTCAATCACCAGATTTTGATGTTCCGCGACTAAAGGGGTTCGTGCGCTTTTGGCTCGCAGGTAAGCCACTGTCGGCCAGATGAAGGCATTGGCCACCAGCAGGCCGCGCAACCAAAGTGGACGCTCAAGTTCTGTCAGAACAGAAAGAATGGGGAAAAAACAGAGAAAAGTGCCGAGGATGCGCATCAGATACATACGCCGGACAAACCGCCTACCCGGGACCTTATCATTCGTTTTTTGTTGGTCAAAACCGTTCATTTAATGCAGTTTTTCCGATATCAGGCCGCGGTTATCCTCTTCGCTTTTTGCTTCCCGCGCAAGCTATCAATAAAGATAGGTGAATACCTTTGTCGGCCCTTTCATCATAAAAGTGACGTTGTCACCGACATCTCACGAAGTCGCTGATTCCAGCTGTCCTTCTTCAGCCTGCGACCTGGCGCAAGTCTTGTTACGCCCGGCTTTTTTGGCCCGATAGAGATATTCATCGGCTTCCACCAGCAATTCATTGAAGATATCAATCATGGCTTTGTTACCCACGCTCCCACTGCCAATACCGATGCTGACCGTTATCCGCAGCGGCTGTTGCCGCCACTGGAAAACATAATTCTCTACGCGGCGGCGAATTTTCTCTGCCAGTTGATAACCATCAAGCGGGTCCTCCGTTTTAGCGGCCACGGCAAACTCTTCGCCGCCCATTCTTGCCACCAGCCCTTTCTCGCCCACGGCTTCATGCACCTGACGGGCAAACGCCGCCAGTACGTAATCACCGCACTCGTGTCCGTAGTTGTCATTCACGCTTTTAAAGAAATCGATATCGAGCAACATCACCGTCAGGTTCTGCTCAGGATGGCCGGGTTGTTTTTTTAACGCTTCATACAAGCCCGAGCGCGAATAAACACGAGTTAAAAAATCGAAGTCTGCACGCAGCGAGACCTGGCGAATCAGATTGTTGATGGCCGCCACGCTCGTCGACACGATAACCGGGCTAATCGCCAGCGTGGCAATGCCCAGACGCGTTGAAAACAGTTGTGCGGTATGCAACGGCCCGGAAACGGCAAGATTGATAACCGAATTAGCGACCAGAATAATTTCGCTCGCGCCGGTAATCAGCGTCAGCAAGCAAGTGACCGGCAAAGGATAACGAATGGCGCACCAGATAAGCGCCGGTAGCGGGAACGCCAAACTTCCCGCCCCACCCACGGCGATAGATGCCAGCACAGAGAGCACCAGCGTGAAAGCAGGTAAAAGCTGCTTCAAGCGAATGCCAGTGAGCTGATGCGGCATCGTCAGCGTCATCACACACGGCAGGATCAACACGCCGGTAGAAAACTGTTCGCTAAACCAATCCGCCAGCAGCGGCATAAAGGTTTGTCTGTCGATACCCACCGAACCCAGCGCGCCAAGCAGAGCGCAAAAGACGGCAGACACCAGACAATAATAAAATAGCCGCAGCGCGTTTATCGGGCCAGGATCGCGCCCGGCATGCCGTTTATCACGCATCACTAACTGCGCCACCATGATAATAAACACCATGTTCGAGGCGTTAATCACCAGCGAGGCCAGCCCCCACTGAGTGGTCATGACGTCATATAACAGCATGGCACCGTAACAAATGACGTAATAGTGGATCCGGTTCAGCCAGATATAGCGGGCAAAGATCGCCGCCATCACCGCATTCAGCGGCCAGAATAAGGAAAGCTCCTGCACCATACGCAGCATCGCGCCAATCGCGTAAAAAAGCGTGGTGATAATAAACAGAACAAGGGCATTACGCAGGGCGTGCGCTTCGCTAAAAAGAGTGAAACGAGGAACGGAAATCGAACGCATTAATTATCTTTCCATATAATCGCAGATGGCAATTATTTCGGGACTTGAGGAACAATGATCGCTAGCTGTATCTACTATTGATCACAATGCGCGTATTCACAATTCACCTTGTTACTTATTTGTTGTTCATTTGCAAATGTCAGTAGACGGAACGCCCCAGTCGCTGAGTCAGTTTCTCCAGCATGGCAATCCCCGCCAGTGAGTTCCCTGCCTCATCCAGTTGCGGGCTCCAGACAGCAATCACCATCTCATGGGGCACAATCGCAACAATCCCGCCGCCCACACCCGATTTCGCGGGTAGCCCGACACGCCAGGCAAATTCCCCGGCATTTTGATACATCCCGCTGGTCGCCATTAGCGCATTCACCTGCCGTGCCTGTAATGGCGTAATAACGGGCTGATCGCGTTGCGGAAACTGCCCCTGATTCGCGAGGAACAGAAAGGTCTGCGCCAGCTCGGAGCAGCTCATCTTCAGCGCGCAATAATGGAAATAGTTTTGCAGGACAGTGGTCACGTCATTATGGAAATTACCAAAGGACTTCATCAGCCAGGCAATTGCGGCGTTACGCGCGGCGTTTTCAAACTCTGAACGAGCCACCACGGCATCGTAGGCAATATCATCCACGCCCGACAGCTTACGCACAATTTCCAGCATGCGCTGGCGCGGCGCACTCAAACGGCTTTGCAACATATCGCAGACCACCAACGCGCCCGCATTGATGAAGGGATTACGCGGAATGCCCTGTTCGATTTCCAGCTGCAATAAAGAGTTAAAAGGCTGGCCGGAGGGATCTTTTCTGACGCGCTGCCAGATTTCCTCTTCCTGATAATGGTTCATCGCCACCACCAGGCTGAGTACCTTGGAAATCGACTGAATCGAGAAACGCTCATCGGCATCACCGGCGCGAAAATGCTGACCGTCAACGGTACTGATAGCAATCCCCAGCTTGCTGCCATCCACACACGCCAGTGCCGGAATATAATCGGCGACTTTGCCGCGCCCTATCAACGGCTGAACTTCTGCTAATACAGATTCCAGCATGCTGTTATCGATGACCGTTGCCACTTTCACTCCTTGCCCGCAGGCCAAATTCGGCCTGCGAGTATACCAGCGTCAGGCTGGCAGACGAAAGCGCATAACCGCCTGCGTGAGCTGTTGGGCACTGCTTTCAAGATGGCGAGACGACGTCGCCGCAGAATTGACCAGTTCACCCGTTTTGCCCGCGACCTGATTCAGGGAATGCACCTGTTGCGTCATTTGATGAATGCTTTCCCCCTGGCTGAGCGTGGCGCGGGAAATCTCACTCAACAACGAGCTTAACGCCCCCACCAGGGTGGTGACCTGGCGAAGATTTTGCTCCAGTTGGTTAACCGCGCGCGACCCGTCATCAATCCCTTGTAACGAATAATTGATAAGCTCCTGAATCGTCTGCGTCGACTGGCTGCTCTGACGGGCCAGCAAGCCAACTTCACGGGCGACCACTGCAAAGCCGCGCCCCTGATTTCCCGCATGCGCGGCTTCAATGGCGGCATTAAGCGCCAGAATGTTTGTCTGAAACGCGACGTTGTCGATCATGGAAACAATGCCACGCATCTCTGACGAACGTTCGACAATCGCTTCCATCGACGCATTGACCGTCATCATCATTTTATCGCCGCCCGAAGCCACTTGATTAGCCTCTTCCGCCCGCTCACGCGCGAGCCCGGCATAATTAGCGTTGCCTTCAACGTGCGATTCCAGTGAAAGAATATGCCGGGTCACGTCGTCCAGTTCCTGACTCTGCTTCTGCGCCTGCTGAGCCAGTGCCTCGTTCCCTTGCGCCAGTTTATCGATGTTGCTTGCAATCGCGCCGCTGGCATCGCTGACCTGACTCACCAGTTGCTGTAAGCCTCGCTGCATGCCCGCAAGACTGGTGCTGATCTGATGAATTTCTTTGTTAAAAGCAGAAACCTGAGGCACGGACTGTGAGAGATCCCCTTCCGCCAGCGTTTTGATATGGCCAATAAGACGCCGTAATGGCGTAATCACCCAATGCACCATGCCCCGCCACACAAATAAGGCCACGATCAGCAGTACCAATGGCGTAAGGACAAACATGTGCTGTAAACCGGCCAGATTATCAATCAGTGACTGTCGCCCCAGCTCGGCATTCCGCTCGCTGGTCGTTTGAAAACGGGCATAGTTGTCGTTGAAATCACTCTGAAAAGCCTGCACGGGTACGGCAAAGAAGGCATCAATTGACTGTGTTTTTTGCAGACCGTTGAGCTGCTCTTCAATCGCCGCATAAAATTGCTGATAGCTGTTAATGAGTGCTTCATCGTCAGGCGGAGCCAAATCCAGCCATTCTTGCCAGGCTTTGTGGGATTCAAGCAGAGCACTTCCGGCTTCCTGCAGCAAACCATCAGAACTGCCGACTGATCCCGTTTCTTTATCCTGCATGAAGTAAACACCCGCGCGGTTAAGCAAGTCACTTGCCGCCAGAAGCTGAACACGAGCCTGATCGACCTTCAACTGCTGAAGGTGCGCCCGTTGATTATGCTGTTCACTCAGGCGGGCATTTTGCAGCGACCACGATAACAGAAAGGTAGAAGCAATCTGGACTGCGCAAAACAGCCCGATGATGAAGAAGATCCCGGCAAGTAAACCAAACTGCTGCGGAAAGAAACGGCGAATAAAACGACGAGGAATTTGCATTAAGTTCATAATTTTCATCTATAACAACACGTTAGACGCGAGTGTACGAGATGAAAATGACAGAACCATGACAAAATGAACGGGGTTTTGTAGGCCCGGCAAACGCAGTGCCGCCGGGCATAAGGGATCACATTGCCTGGCGGCGCTACGCTTGCGCAGGCCTACAACGGAAATTAGTGGCGATCCTTCCACACGGTTTGAATATTACAGAACTCGTGCAGACCAAAGTTTTGTAGGCCCGGCAAACGCAGTGCCGCCGGGCATAGGGATCACATTGCCTGGCGGCGCTACGCTTGCGCAGGCCTACAACGGAAATTAGTGGCGATCCTTCCACACGGTTTGAATATTACAGAACTCGTG